>DATDLZ010000228.1:0-12253 GCA_036519055.1 Mycobacterium sp. | reverse complement strand
GAACGAAGGCGATGTCTTCTGTTCGGTGGTGCGTCGAGTCACGTTGCCGGACCGCTTCTTCGCCGTCGACGGGCAGATCGAGACCATGCTGACGGTGCTCGACGAGTTCGGTGCCTACCCCGCGGTGATTCAACGGGAGCTGGACCGCTACCTGCCGTTCCTGGCCACCACCAAGGTGTTGATCGCCGCCGTGCGCGCGGGAGTGGGCCGGGAAACGGCGCACGGGGTGATCAAGGAGCATGCGGTCGCTGCGGCGCTGGCGATGCGTGAGCAAGGCGCCGAGCCCGATCTGCTCGACCGGTTGGCCGCCGACCCGCGGCTGCCACTGGATCGGGCCGCGATCGATGCCGCGCTGGCCGACCGAAAAGCGTTCATCGGCGCGGCCGGCGATCAGGTCGACGCGGTGATCGCGGAGGTCGACGCTCTGGTCACCCGGTATCCCGATGCGGCCAAGTACACGCCGGGCGCCATCCTATGACGCTCGCTGGGGCGCTCTCGCAGGTCGACTTCACCGACCTGGATAATTTTGCCAACGGCTTTCCGCACGAACTGTTCGCCGTCCATCGGCGCGAGGCACCGGTCTACTGGCACAGCCCGACCGAGCACACGCCCGACGGTGAGGGCTTCTGGTCTGTCGCCAGCTACGCGGAAACCCTTGCGGTGCTGAAAGATCCGGTGACATTCTCCTCGGTCACGGGTGGGGACCGACCGTTCGGCGGCACTCTGCTGCAAGATCTGTCAATCGCGGGCCAAGTGCTCAACATGATGGACGATCCGCGGCATACGCAGGTTCGGCGGCTGGTCAGCTCGGGGCTGACACCGCGGATGATCTCCTCTGTCGAAGACGACCTGCGCGCGCGGACCCGTCGGCTGCTGGATGCGGTGGTGCCCGGTGAGCCGTTCGACTTCGTTATGGACGTCGCCGCCGAACTACCCATGCAAATGATCTGCATTCTGCTGGGAGTGCCTGAATCCGAACGGCATTGGTTGTTCGAGGCCATCGAGCCGCAGTTCGACTTCGGCGGATCGCGCAAGGCGTCGTTGTCGCAGCTGTCGGCCGAGGAGGCCGGCTCGCGGATGTACACCTACGGCCTGGAGTTGATCGCGTCGAAGCGTGCCCAGCCGACCGACGACATGTTATCGGTGGTCGCCAACGCGGCCCTTGCCGACGACGCCCCGGCCATGTCCGACCTCGAGCTGTATTTGTTCTTCAGCCTGCTGTTCAGTGCCGGCGCGGAGACGACCCGCAACGCGGTCGCCGGCGGGCTGCTGGCGCTGGCCAACCATCCGCAGCAATTACGCGAGCTGCGTGAGGATTTGGACACGCTGCCGAGCGCGGTCGAGGAGATGGTCCGGTGGACGTCGCCGTCGCCGTCCAAGCGGCGCACGGCCACCTGTGACGTCACGGTCGGCGGCGCGTCGATTGGGGCGGGGCAGAAGGTGCAGATCTGGGAAGGCTCGGCCAACCGCGATGCAAGCGTCTTCGATGACGCCGACGAGTTCGATATCGTGCGAAAGCCCAACCCGCACCTTGGTTTCGGCCAGGGTGTGCATTACTGCCTGGGCGCCAACCTGGCCCGGCTAGAGTTGCGGGTGCTGTTCGAAGAGCTGCTGTCGCGGTTCGGAACCGTGCAGGTCGTACGCGATGTCGAATGGACACGTAGCAACCGGCACACCGGCATCCGGCACCTCGTCGTGGAATTGGTCTAACGCGGCCTGACCGCTATTCCCGCCGAACGCAATTCGAGGGCGGCAAGGCCATGGATAGCGCGGGGGTCCGCGGCGCGCCATGCCCCGACCGGGTCGGGGGTGACGGCGGTGAGCCGGCCCAGCGGCCGGTTGGCCAACGCCCGCAACGCCAACAGCTGTGCACCGGCCGGGGTGGCGGCCAGCGCGCTCACGGTCAACTTGCGCCGGAGGAACCGAATGCGTAACGCCAGCCACGGCACGACCACCCCGAGAGTCGGCGGGGCCGCAACCGCCAGGGCCAGTACGACGGCCAGCCAGCTGGCGGTGCTGTCCAGGTTGTGGCCGGCCCCGGCGATGTCGAGGGCCGCCTTGCTGGCCGCCGTCAGCGGTTCGCTGACCGCGCCACCGACCAGCGGGATGTGATCGGCGCTCTCGCCGGCCGACTTGAGGCTGTCGGCGACACCGTCAGCGCCGCCCTGAACCTGCCGACCCACCTCGGCGATCGTCGATACCGCGCTGTGGACGGCCAGGCCGACGAGCACCCAGAGGAACGTCCAGATGGCGACGATGATGTCGCTGAACAGCTGAGCCAGCAGTCGGCCCGGAGTGGTGGCGTAAGGGACAAACCGCGATTTCATACTCCGATCCCAACACAGGGTCGGTCCGTAGGTCGTCGTTACGCGGACCGCTCGGTGGAATTTGCCCGGCTTGCCCCCTCGCCGCTGCGCGGCTGGGGGGACCCCCACCTCAGGCCCTTCGGGCCCGAATCGTCGCCCGGCTACGCTGTCTCGATGCGTCCCGCTCTGTCCGACTATCAACACCTGGCCAGTGGCAAAGTCCGCGAGTTGTACCGCATCGACGACGGTCACCTGCTGTTCGTCGCGACTGATCGGATCTCGGCATTCGACTATGTACTCGACAGTGTGATCCCCGATAAGGGACGCATCTTGACCGCGATGAGTGTGTTCTTCTTCGATCTCGTCGAGGCGCCCAACCATCTGGCCGGACCACCGGACGATCCGCGTATCCCCGACGAAGTCCTGGGCCGGGCGCTGGTGGTGCATGAGCTCGACATGGCACCGGTGGAGTGTGTCGCCCGCGGATATTTGACCGGCTCGGGCTTACTGGACTACCAGGAGACCGGCAAAGTCTGTGGCATCACCTTGCCGCCGGGTCTCGTCGAGGCCAGCAGGTTCGCGTCGCCGTTGTTTACCCCTGCGACGAAAGCTGAACTGGGACAACACGACGAGAATATTCCGTTCACCAAGGTGATCGAGATGGTCGGTGGAGTCCGCGCCAACCAGTTGCGTGACCGTACTTTGCAGACCTACGTCCAGGCCGCCGACCACGCGCTCCGAAAGGGAATCATCATCGCCGACACAAAATTCGAGTTCGGCGTCGATGCCCACGGCATCCTGGTGCTGGCCGACGAGGTCTTCACCCCCGACTCGTCGCGCTACTGGCCTGCGGCCGATTACCGCGTCGGCGAGGTGCAGAACAGCTTCGACAAGCAGTTCGTCCGTAACTGGTTGACCGGTCCCGAGTCGGGCTGGGATCGCGGAGGTTCTAAGCCGCCACCACCGCTTCCGGACAGCATCATCGATGCCACCAGGGCCCGTTATATCGAGGCCTACGAACGGATTTCTGGATTGCGTTTCGACGATTGGATGGGTCCGAGCGCATGACCGACTCCGCACCGCCGATCGCCAAACGGGTCGACTCCCGGCGAGAGTTCCACGGTGACGTGTTCAACGATCCGTACGAATGGCTGCGCGACAAGTCGAGTCCCGAAGTGGTCGCCTACCTGGAGGCCGAGAACAACTACGCCGACCAGACGACCGCCCAGCTCGAGCCATTGCGGCAGCGCATCTTCGATGAGATCAAAGCGCGGACCAAGGAAACCGACCTGTCTGTACCGGTCCGGCGCGGCGACTGGTGGTACTACGCCCGCAGCTTCGAAGGCAAGCAGTACGGTGTCCAATGCCGTTGTGCAATAGCCGATCCGACCGACTGGAATCCACCGGTCTTCGACGAGCACACCGAGATTCCCGGCGAGCAGGTGCTGCTCGACGAGAACGTCGAAGCTGAAGGGCACGAGTTCTTCTCGCTGGGTGCCGCCAGCGTCAGCCCCGACGGAAATGTGCTGGCCTACTCCGTCGACATAGTCGGCGACGAGCGTTATACGTTGCGGTTCAGGAATCTTCGCACCGGAGAGCAGTACCCCGACGAGATCGTCGGCATCGGTGCGGGGGCGACCTGGGCCACCGACAACCGAACCGTCTACTACATCACCCTTGACGCGGCATGGCGTCCCGATACGGTGTGGCGCCATCGCCTTGCGTCCGGCCTTCCCGCCGAGAAGGTGTATCACGAAGCCGACGAGAAGTATTGGCTCGCGGTGGGTCGAACGCGTAGCGACGCGTACGTGTTGATCGCAGCGGGATCGGCTATTACCTCGGAGGTCCGCTACGCCGACGCCGCCGATCCGCATGCCGATTTCGTCACCGTGTTGCCCCGTCGCGACGGCATCGAGTATTCGGTGGAGCACGCGATCGTCGGCGGGCAGGATCGATTCTTGATCCTGCACAACGACAATGCGGTGAACTTCACGCTGGCGGAGGCGCCTGTCGAGGACCCCACGGCGCAGCGCACCCTGATCGATCACCGCGACGATGTACGGCTGGACGGTGTCGACGCGTTCGCCGGGCACTTGGTGGTCAGCTACCGCGGCGAGGCGCTACCGCGAATCCAGTTGTGGCCCATAGCCGATAACGACTACGGACGTGCCGAGGAGATCGCCTTCGACTCCGAGCTGATGTCGGCCGGGCTGGGCGCGAACCCGAATTGGGACTCGCCCAAGCTGCGGGTCGGTGCGGGGTCGTTTGTCACCCCGGTACGCATCTACGACCTGGACCTGGTCACCGGCGAGCGCACGCTGTTGCGCGAGCAACCGGTGCTGGGAGATTACCGGCGCGAGGATTACGTCGAACGTCGCGATTGGGCGCAGGCGGCCGACGGCACCAAGATCCCGATTTCGATCGTCCACCGTGCCGGTATCGAATTCCCGGCCCCGGCTTTGGTTTACGGCTACGGCGCCTACGAGATCTGCGAGGATCCGCGATTTTCCATCGCGCGACTATCATTGCTGGATCGCGGCATGGTGTTCGTCGTCGCACATGTGCGCGGCGGTGGTGAGATGGGCCGGCTGTGGTACGAGCACGGCAAGCTGATGGAGAAGAAGAACACCTTCACCGACTTCGTCTCGGTCGGGCAGCATCTGGTGGACACCGGGCTGACTCGCCCGCAGCAGTTGGTGGCGCTGGGTGGTAGTGCCGGTGGCTTACTAATGGGCGCGGTGGCCAACATGGCGCCCGATCTTTTTGCCGGAATTCTGGCGCAGGTGCCGTTTGTCGACCCGCTGACCACTATCCTGGACCCGTCATTGCCGCTGACCGTCACCGAGTGGGACGAATGGGGAAACCCGTTGAGCGACAGCGATGTTTACCACTACATGAAATCGTATTCGCCGTATGAGAATGTCGAGGCGCAGAAGTATCCGGCCATTCTCGCGATGACCTCGCTGCACGACACCCGGGTCTACTATGTCGAGCCGGCGAAATGGGTTGCGGCGCTGCGGCACACCAAGACCGACGGCAATCCGGTGCTGTTGAAGACCCAGATGACCGCCGGCCACGGTGGTATCAGCGGGCGCTACGAGCGCTGGAAAGAGGCCGCCTACCAATATGCTTGGCTGCTAGCTGCCGCCGACCGCGACCACTACGGCAGCGGCCAGGTAGACGATCTCCTCAGCGGTGCGCAGGGGTAGCCGGGTCGTCATCGACTTGGGCGGGTTGGGCATCCGTGCCGCGTAGATGTTGGCCGGGAACATCGCCAGCATCAACAGCAGTAGGCAGACGGCGGCCACGATCCGGGTAGCCGGAACCAACAGGCCCACCGCGCCGAGCAATTCCAGCACCCCGGTGAAGCTCACCAGCAATCCCGGCGCCGGCAGCCGCGGCGGCACGATCGCGATCAGGCTGGCGCGCAGTGGCGGGACGAAGTGCGCCACACCGGTCAGCACGAACATCGCGGCCAGGCCGACGGCGATCGCCTTGACCCAGGTGTCGACGTAGTCGCCGCCGAGCCAGCCCACGATCCGCGCGGCCATGCTTCCGGTTAGCAAAGCAATCAACGGAGCCATCTCTTCATCTCCAATCTAGACACTGACAAGTTCTGCGGCCGAGGGTACGACGGCGAACTAGGCAGTGTCAAGTTAGTGCGTTATGCTGCCGCTATGGACCGTCCGACCTACCATCACGGCGATCTGCGGGCCGCGATTCTCACTGAGGCCGCGCGACTGGTGGCGCAGCGGGGCGCCGATGGGGTGTCGCTTCGTGAGCTGGCGCGCGAGGCGGGGGTGTCGCACGCCGCGCCGGCACACCACTTCACCGACCGCCGTGGTTTGTTCACCGCACTGGCCGCCCAGGGTTTCGGGCTGCTGGCCATCGCCCTCGCGGAGGCTCGCCCGCGTTTCCTGGATGCCGCATTGGCGTATGTGCGGTTCGCCATCGAGCATCCGGGCCACTACCGGGTGATGTTCGACAAGTCGTTGTTCGACCCGTCGAACCCGGAGTTGGTGGCCGCCGAATCGGCTGCCGCCGACGAGCTGTCCCGCGGCGTCGCGTCACTGCCGGACCGGCACGCCCAGGCGGATCCGCGCGGTGCACAACTCGCGGCTTGGTCACTGGTGCACGGGTTTTCGATGCTGTGGCTGAATGACGCGGTGAACCCTGAGCTGAAGGCCAGCGATCCGATGGCGACCGTCGAGCGGATCGCCATGATGTTGTTCGAGGAGTAGGGCTCTAGACGGGCACCGTGGTCTGGCGT
Source organism: Mycobacterium sp. (assembly GCA_036519055.1). GTDB lineage: Bacteria > Actinomycetota > Actinomycetes > Mycobacteriales > Mycobacteriaceae > Mycobacterium. Next base: position 5,677 of record DATDLZ010000228.1, on the reverse strand, counting down.
CGGCCAGGTGGCGGTGGCCTGTTGGGCAGAAACGCCACCGGCAGCAGCGTCAGCGCGACAACGACGATCGACACCACCAAGACGAGCGTGTAGGCGTGGGTGAGGTCATGCATCAGGCGGATGGTGAAATCAGCGGAGACCTCGGTGTGCGATGACACCGGTGGACCATGCTTCCCGAATTTGCCCCGGAGGATCCCGAGTTTCTCTGCGGTGCCGATGGTTTCGCTGCGATTGAACTGGCTGGTCAAGATCACCGACATCAACGCGGTGCCAACCGCAACGGCGACGTGTTGATTGACACTGAGCAGTGTCGACCCGCGCGCCACCTCGTGGGGAGCCAACGTCTGTACCGCCGATCCGGACAGCGGTGTCAGGGTGCAGCCCAGGCCGATGCCGGTGATGACCAATCCCACCATCAGGATCGGCATGTATTCCGCCTGTTGCGATGCGCCATAGGCGAATACGGTCAACCCGGCGGTGATCGCCGTGATCCCGACCAACAGGACATTGCGGGGTCCCCGTTTGTCCATCAAGGTGCCGGCCAGCGGCATGGTCAGCATCGCGCCGAGCCCCTGCGGGATCAGCTGCAGGCCGGACTGCAGCGGAGTTTCATGCAGCAGCTGCTGGAGATAACTGGGAATGACCAGGACGGCGCCGAAAAACCCTACGGAGAACGTGAACATCGCGGAGTTGGACAGCGTCACCGCACGATTCTTGAACAGCGCCAAGTCGATGAGCGGGTGGTCGGCGCGGTGCAGCGCGTGCAGAACAAACGCCGTAATCAAAGCGATTCCGATGAGCCCTGGTATCCACACGTGATTGTCGGTGAAGCTGTCACGCCGCGGCACCGAGGAGATCCCGAACAGCAGTGTTGCCAAGCCGGGTGACAGCAACAGCATCCCGACGAAGTCGAAGGCCTCCGATGGGCGCGGACGATCTCTCGGAAAGATCAATGCCGCGAGCACTATCAGGATCACGCCGACCGGCAGGTTGATCCGGAAGATCCATTGCCAGCCGTAAGCGCTGATCAGCCAGCCACCGAGGACCGGCCCGCACATCGGGGCAAGCAGCATCGGGATACCGAGTACCGCCATCAACCTGCCGAGGCGTCTCGGGCCGGCCTCGCGCGTCAAGATGATCAGGGTCAGCGGCACCAGCATCCCGCCGCCAAAGCCTTGGATGACTCGAAATGCGATGAGCTGGGTGATGTTTGATGCCATCGAGCACAGCAGCGATGCCAAGGTGAACCATAAAGCCGCACCCATGAACAGCCGCTTGGTGCCGAATCGGTCTGATGCCCAGCCGGCCAGCGGAATCACGGTGGCCTGCCCGAGCGTGTAGCCGGTGATCGTCCACGCGACGACGGCCTGGGTGGATGCGAACTCCGCGATGAAGGTGCGCTGCGCGACGCTGACGACCGTGCCGTCCAGAATCGCCATCACCGAGGCGAGGATGCAGACACCGGCGATGCGCAGCAGGCCGGCATCCAGCGAATCCGGGTACTCGGCGAGATCGTCGGCCACAGGTTCGTCGTCGGCCGTCGGTACCGCGCGAGAAACCATGGACACCAGACTAACGAGAAAGTAGCTAGCTGATCAAATAATATGTCCTGGGGTAGCCTCCGGGTATGACTGTGACCGAGATCGCTTTGACCGGCCTTGATGGCGGCTCAATGTCGCTGGCCGACTACAACGACCGTGCCGTGCTGGTGGTCAACGTCGCCTCGAAATGTGGTCTGACGCCGCAATACGCCGCGCTGGAGCAGCTTGCGCGCGATTACGGCGAGCGCGGCCTGACCGTTCTCGGAGTTCCGTGCAATCAATTCATGGGCCAAGAGCCGGGCACCGCAGAAGAAATCCAGACTTTTTGTTCGACGACTTATGGTGTGACGTTTCCGCTTTTGGCCAAAACCGAGGTCAACGGGCCGGACCGGCACCCGCTTTACGCCGAATTGACCAAGACGCCTGACGCCGCCGGCCAAGCCGGTGACGTGCAGTGGAACTTCGAGAAATTCCTGGTCGCACCGGGCGGAGAGGTGGTCAACCGATTCCGTCCGCAAACGGTGCCTGACGCGCCTGAGGTGATCGCGGCGGTCGAGGCTGTGCTACCGAATTAGCTGGTCGGCGCATCGAACTGACGCTTGCTGTCCGCGTGTATGTCACCATCTGGACATCTGACATCGTCAAAATTGTGATGTGTCTGGGAAACTGATCGTCTCGGTCTCCGGGATTTGCGAACGCACCTTGGACGACGTCGCCGAATTCTGCGAGAAAATGGACAACCGGTCTGTACCGGTGTCGTTACTGGTCGCCCCGCGGTTGAAGAACGGCTACCGGCTGGATCAGGATCCGGTCACCGTCGAGTGGCTGGCAGGTCGGCGTGCCGCCGGCGACGCGATCCTGCTGAACGGATATGACGACGCGGCCACCAAGAAGCGCCGCGGTGAGTTCGCCACGCTGCCTGCGCACGAGGCCAATTTGCGCCTGATGGCCGCAGACCGGGTGCTCGAACACCTCGGACTGCGCACCCGGCTCTTCGCGGCGCCGCGTTGGACCGCATCGCCAGGAACAGTTATTGCATTGCCGCGCAACGGGTTCCGTCTTCTTGCCGATCTGCATGAGATCACCGACCTGGCTCGGCAAACGACGGTGCGGGCGCGGGTACTGGGCATAGGCGAAGGCTTCCTGTCCGAGCCGTGGTGGTGCCGGATGTTGGTGCTGTCGGCCGAGCGCGTGGCGCGCCGCGATGGCGTGGTCCGGGTCGCGGTCGCGGCCAGTCACCTACGCAAGCCCGGCCCGCTGCAGGCGATGCTGGACTCGGTGGATCTGGGGCTGCTGCACGGCTGCGAGCCCACCGTCTACCAGTGGCGGGCCGATCAGGCCATTCTCGACGCAGCCTGACCCCTCAGGTCGCTACTGTGTAGCGCCATGAGCGATACCCAAGCTGATGTCATCATCGTCGGGGCGGGCCTGGCCGGCCTGGTGGCCGCCTGCGAGGTGGTGGATCGCGGTAAACGGGTGCTGATCGTGGACCAGGAGAACGGCGCCACCCTCGGCGGGCAGGCGTTCTGGTCGTTCGGCGGCTTGTTCTTCGTCGACAGCCCGGAGCAACGTCGGCTGGGTGTGCACGACAGTCACGAACTCGCGCTGCAGGATTGGCTCGGCACCGCGGCGTTCGACCGGGAGGAGGACTACTGGCCGCGGCAGTGGGCGCACGCCTACGTCGATTTCGCGGCAGGCGAGAAGCGCAGCTGGCTGCGCGCCAGGGGATTGAAGATCTTCCCGCTGGTTGGCTGGGCCGAGCGCGGCGGCTACGGCGCGCAGGGTCACGGCAACTCAGTTCCGCGCTTTCACATCACTTGGGGAACTGGGCCGGCGATCGTCGAGATCTTCGCGCGCCGGCTGGTCGAGCATCCGAAAGTGCGGTTCGCCCACCGGCATCAGGTTGACGAGCTGATCGTCGACGGCGCGGCGGTGACCGGGATTCGGGGCACTGTGCTGGAGCCGTCGTCCGAACCGCGCGGCGTCCAGTCGTCGCGAAACGCGATCGGAGAGTTTGAATTTCGTGCTCAGGCGGTGATCGTCACCAGCGGTGGTATCGGCGGCAACCACGATATGGTGCGGGCGAACTGGCCGACCCGGATGGGCCGGGCCCCCGAACGGATGCTCACCGGCGTCCCCGCGCATGTCGACGGCCGGATGATCGCGATTACCGAGAAGACCGGCGCCCGGGTGATCAACCGGGACCGGATGTGGCACTACACCGAGGGCATCACCAACTACGACCCGATCTGGCCGATGCACGGCATCCGGATCATTCCCGGGCCGTCATCGCTCTGGCTGGACGGCACGGGTAAGCGGTTGCCGGTGCCGTTGTACCCGGGCTTCGACACCCTCGGAACGCTGGAGTACATCGCGAAGTCGGGCTACGACTACACCTGGTTTGTGTTGAACGCCAAGATCATCGGCAAGGAATTCGGCTTGTCCGGTCAGGAACAGAATCCGGACTTGACCGGGCGCAGCGTGCGTCAGCTGTTGGCGTCGCGGGCCGGATCCGGCGCCCCCGGTCCGGTGCAGGCCTTCGTCGACAAGGGAGTCGACTTCGTCACGGCAAACTCATTGCGCGACTTGGTGTCGGCGATGAACGCCCTGCCTGATGTGGCGGCACTGGATTATGCGACGGTTGCCGACGAGGTCACCGCCCGCGACCGCGAAGTGGTGAACAAATTCACCAAGGACGGCCAGATCACCGCGATCCGCGCTGCCCGTGAGTATCTGGGCGACAAACTGGGCCGGGTCGTCCCTCCGCACCCCCTGCTCGATCCGAAGGCCGGGCCGCTGATCGCGGTCAAGCTGCACATCCTGACCCGAAAGACCTTGGGCGGGTTGGAAACCGACCTGGATTCACGAGTACTCAAGGCCGACGGAACCCCGCTCGACGGGCTGTACGCGGCCGGCGAGGTGGCCGGATTCGGCGGCGGCGGCGTACACGGCTACCGGGCGCTGGAGGGAACGTTCCTGGGCGGCTGCATCTTCTCCGGTCGTGCCGCGGGCCGCGGTGCGGCCAGCGACATCGGCTAGAAGATGACCGCGCTCTCTTCCGGCAGCACCTGGAAGTCCGCGCTGGTCATCTCGCTGAGCCGCCCGTAGTAGATACCGCGCGCCTCCGGAGCGACGACGCCCTGGTGGATGGGCACCGCGTGGGTCGGCGCTACCGCCCGCAGGTAATCCACCGCCTCGGAGATCTTCATCCAGGGTGCGGCAGCCGGCGTGGCCAGGACGTCGACCGGCTCGTCCGGAACGAACAGCGCATCGCCGGGATGCATGAAGCGTGCGGGGTGTTCGCCGTCCCCGACGAGGTACGAGATGTTATCTATCACAGGGATTTCCGGGTGGATGACGGCGTGCCGGCCACCGACCGCGCGGATGGTCAGCTCGCCGACCGACAGTTCGTCACCGACGTGCACCGCGTGGCACGGCACGCTCAGCTGCTCGGTGGTCTGCGGGTCGGCGTAGAGCGCGGCGCCCGGATTGCCGTCCAGCAGCGCGGGCAGTCGCTCTTGATCCACGTGGTCAGGGTGCTGATGGGTGATCACGATCGCGGATAGGCCGGTGATGCCCTCGAAGCCGTGTGAGAAATTTCCCGGGTCGAACAGCACCGTGGTGTGGCCGAAGTCGGCGAGTACGCAGGAATGGCCGAAATGCGTGAGTTGCATGTCTACGATTGTGCGCTCATGGGGGCCCTGGCATGCGCCTAGTCGTGGCGGCGACGCTGATCGCGGGCGGCCTGCTGGTGGCGTGCGTGTCGTCGTCCGGTTTCGCCGTCGCGGACCCGGAAACCTGTCCGCCGGTGTGCGACAAGATTCCCGACACGGCCTGGATCTCCTCGTCCGCGATACCGCTGAACGCCACCTACCATTGGCCGTCGCCGGCCGGGTCGGCCGTGCCGATGACGGGTGGCGCGACGCCCCGGTTCCGGTTCGAGGAGGTGTGCGCGACGCCGGCGTTCCCGCAGGACACCCGCAACTCCGCGGTCGCGAGCCGGGTGGCCGTGGACAAACCCCCGGGCCAATGGCAGCTGCGGGCCGAGGTGGTGCACTGGCGGGGTGACACCGCACGCGGCGGCCAAAGTGCGACATCGGTGTTCGACATCGCCGCGGCGGCGTTGCGCGGCTGCC
>DATDLZ010000227.1:0-13270 GCA_036519055.1 Mycobacterium sp. | reverse complement strand
GCAGCTTCGTCGGTGCTCTGTGGGCTGTCGCCGGCAAGCGCGGCGCTCAGCCAGCTCAGTCCCTCCTGGGCGCGGCCCCTCGACCACCACAGTGGTTGCAGCGACGACGCCAACGCAAGCGCCAACTCGTCATCCGCTCGTTCTCGGCTCCAGGTGAAAGCGGCTCGCAGATTGTCCATTTCAGCTTCCGCCCACTCGATGCGGTCTTGGTAGCCGCTGTCCGCAGGCGCATCCAGCACGGCGGCCATCGCGGTGTAATGGTCACGGTGACGGGTCCGCGCATCATCACTTTCGCGGGCCTCGCGGAGCTTTTCCTGTGCGTACTGACGGACGGTTTCCAGCAGTCGGTAGCGGGTGCCGTGCCCAGTGTCTTCGGCCACCACGAGCGACTTGTCGACCAGCAGCGTGAGTTGGTCGAGTACCTGGTAGCGCTCCACCTCGCCGCCGGCGACAGCTTGGGCGGCGTCGAGATCGAACCCACCGAGGAACACCGCCAGCCTGCGGAACAACAACCGTTCAGGTTCGGACAGGAGTTCGTGAGACCAGTCCACCGATGCGCGCAGCGTCTGCTGGCGGCGTACCGAGGTGCGGGCACCTCCGGTGAGGAGCCGGAACGTGTCGCGCAGACTGTGCAGAATCTCGGACGGGGATAGCGCACGCACCCGTGCCGCGGCGAGTTCGATCGCGAGCGGCAGGCCATCGAGCCTGCGGCAGATCTCGGTAACCGTCTCGGCGTTGCCGGTAGTAATGCGGAAGTCGGGCTTGGCCCTCAGCGCGCGGTCGCTGAACAACTCGATCGCGTCATCGTCCGGCGACAGCGAAGGCACTCGCCAACTCACCTCGCCGGCCACACCGATCGGTTCACGACTGGTGGTGAGCAGCGCTAACCCCGGGCCGCCGGCCAACAGGACGGCGATCAACTCGGCGCTGGCGTCGAGCAGATGCTCGCAGTTGTCGAGCAGTATCAGCATCTGGCGATCGCGAATGAAGCGGCGGAGCACGTCGCTTGTCGGCTGGCCTGGCTGGTCGGGGAGGCCCAGCACGCGTGCCGCCGTCACCGGTACCACGTCGGGATCGGTGACCGGCGCCAGGTCGACATACCAAACGCCGTCGGCGAATTCGGTGGCGATATCGGCGGCGATTTGAACGGCCAGCCGCGTCTTGCCCGCGCCACCCGCACCGGTCAGCGTGACGAGCCGGTTGCCTTCAATGGCGGTGCGGATGTCCCTCATTTCCGCATGGCGCCCAATGAAACTCGTCAGCTGCGCGGGAAGACGTTCCGCGGCAAGCCGATGGGCGGTCCGAAGCGGCGGGAAGTCGTTGTGCAGATCCGGATGGCAGAGCTGGACAACCCGTTCCGGGCGCGGTAGGTCGCGCAGTGGATGGCTGCCGAGGTCGATCAGCGTCACATCCGGTGGGAGTTGGTCGATGACAAGGGGTTCCGTCGCACCCGATAGCAATGTCTGACCGCCGTGGCCTAGGTCGCGCAGCCGCGCGGTGCGGTTGATCGTCGGGCCGATGTAGTTGCCTTCGTCGCGCAGATGCACGTCGCCGGTATGCACGCCGATCCGCAACTTGATCGGTGCCAACGGGGCTCGCTGCAAGTCGAGCGCGCAGGCAATCGCGTCGGCGGCCCGGGCGAACGCAATGACGAAGCTGTCGCCCTCGCCCTGTTCGACTGGCCGCACCCCGCCATGAGCGGCGACCGCTTCGGACAGTGTCTGGTCGAGGCGCTCGACGGCGGCCTTCATGGTCTCGGGCTGGGTCTCCCACAACCGCGTCGAACCTTCGACATCGGCCAGCAGCAGCGTGACCGTTCCAGTCGGAAGCTCGCTCATGTCAAGGCCAATGTCTGGGTTCGTCCAGCTCGTGTCGCTCATGCTAGCCAGCATGCGGTGACAGCCATCGCCGAAACATCAGCGAAATCGCCAATTGTTGCGGCATGGGCATGCGTATGTAGGCGTCCGGTCACGGCAGATTTAGGCGTATTGGCCGATGGACCCCGGTCGCCGCCGCCGGATAGTCCCCTGCATGAGAAAAGCTATGAGGGAATATGACTTCATCGTGGTTGGTGCCGGTTCGGCCGGTTGCGCAGTGGCTGGACGATTGGCGACCGAGTCGTCGGCGAGTGTGCTGTTGATCGAAGCCGGTGGATCTGATCGACGTCTGACGATCCGGGCGCCGCTGTTCGCGCCCATGCAGTACGGGACGTCCTTGGACTGGGCGTACGAGACCGAATCGGAGCCTGGCTGTGCCGGTCGGCGGATCGCGCAACCCCGCGGTCGGGTGCTCGGTGGCTGCAGTGCGATGAACAGCATGTTCTGGATCAAGGGCAGCAATCTGGACTACGACGGCTGGCGGCTGCCCGGCTGGGGCTGGAATGACGTGGCGCCGGTGTTCGCACGGATCGAGCAGGGACCGATGCACATCACCCGCTCACCGTTTCCCGACGAGTTGTCTCATCGCTTCGTCGCCTCAGCGCGGGCGGCAGGCGTCGCTGCCAACGATGACGTCAGCGGACCCAAACTCGACGGTGCGGCGATCACGCCGGTCAACATTTACAAGGGTCAACGCTGGAGCGCGGCGCGCGGCTACCTTCGACACCAGAACAATCTGACCATCATCACCAAAGCCTTGGTTGACCGCGTGATCATCCGCAACGGCCGTGCCATCGGAATCGAGTACCGCCGTCGCGGACGTGCGCACCAGGCCTTCGCTGACCAGGAGGTTGTCCTCAGCGCCGGCGCTTTCGGCACGCCGCAGCTCCTGCAGCTGTCCGGTATCGGTCCGGCGGATCACCTCCGCCGGGTCGGGGTCACCCCACTCGTCGATAGCCCCCGTGTCGGTAAAGGCTTGACTGACCACCCGCTTGTGTGGGCCGTGTGGGCTCTCGCCCCCGGTCATAACGGACTCGCGGACGTATCGAGCCCAAAGTGGTTGCTGCAGTGGCTGTTACGCCGCAACGGCAAGCTCTCCAGTAACGGCGGGGAGGCGCTGGCCCATATCAGGTCGACGGTCGACATTCCGGCATGTGACGTTCAGCTGATCTTCACCCCTGCCGACGCCCGGGCCGAACCCCGCGGGGGAAGATTTGCGCCCGCGCTGTCGGTCGGGCACTCGTATTGGACACCCAAGAGCCGCGGAAGTGTCTTGATTCGATCATCGAATCCCGCTGTACCACCAGCGATCCGGATGAACCAGTTTACCGAGCGCGAGGACGTCGAGGCACTCGTGCGCGCGGTTCATCGCACACGCGAGATCATCGCCACTGAGCCGATCGCATCAACCGTCGAGCGCGAGCTCGTTCCAGGCCGGGGTGGGGATATCGAGACCTACATCAGGAACACCGCGAAAACCACCGCCCATCCAGCGTGCAGCGTCGCGATGGGCAGTGACGCTGATAGCCCGCTTGACGAGAAGTTGCGGGTTCGCGGTGTGGACGATCTGCGCGTTGCCGATGCCTCGGCGCTACCCCAGATCCCCCGTGCGAACACCAACGCACCTTCGATCATGATCGGCGAGCGCTGCGCGGATTTCCTGCTGGGGGGAGTCGACGCTATGACTCTGAAACGGCGCTGCCCAGGGGCAACAGCCCAATATTTTCGGGCGCCACTGCGGCAGTAACCGGTTAGAACGCGACCTGCCGGCGCCCGGCGCGATAGGCGGTGGCGCAGGCAGTCAGCGCAAGAACCGCGAACACGGCGAACGCCCAATGAGCCGCGGACACCCCGCCGTCGTCGACGAGATTCACCACGACCCCGGCCAGCCCGGCGCCGAAGGCGCCGAAAATCAGCTGCACCGAGTTGATCGCGGTGGCGGCGGCGCCGCCCTCGGCCGGGTCGTCGACGTCGCTCATCGCCCACGCCGACAGGTGCGGCGAGGCGGCGCCGACACCCACCCCGACGGCCAGCAGCGCCAGCGCGCACACGACTATGACGCCGACCTTCGCGCCTTGCACATGAGTGACTCCGGCCAAAGCCAGCCCGCCGCCCACCACCAGCGGTGACGCGATCACCACGATCAGGATCGAGCGCGTTTTGTTCAACGAGCCACTGACGACTCCGCTGATCATCCAGCCCAGCGATAGCGCCGCGCCCAACAGTCCGGCGACGATCGGCCCCAAGTGAGCCAACCGCTGGCCGAACAGCGGCACGTATAGATCCACCTTGGTCGCCGCGACCAGCAGCCCCAAGGTCAAATAGACCCACTTCAGCGGGCCGAAGCCGTAGACGCTGGCGGGCAGCACCGCGGTGTCCATCCGGCGGTCGACGATCAGGAACGCGCCAACCAGCAGCCCGCTGAGGATCAGCAGGCTGACGGTTGCGGCGACGTTGTGCGGCAGCGAGGCCACGCTGACCGTCAGCGCCGCGGCGCCCAGCAGGACGACCGAGGGCACCGGGACCCGGGACGCGGCGCGGTCGGTGGGCGGTTCGCCGCCGCCGTCCATGGTCAGTAGACCCGGCGCCAGTCCGGCCATTGCCACGCTCAGCATCGCCAGCAGGCCGAACGCCCACCGCCACGCGCCGAACTGTGCGAACAGACCACCCATCGCGGGGCCGATCAACGCACCGATACCCCACGTCGAGGCCGCCAGGGCGGAGCCCCGACTCCAGAGCGAGCGCGGCAGCATGGCATTGATCACGGCGAAGCTCAGCCCGCACAGCAGACCGCCGGAGAGTCCTTGCAGGAAGCGGCCGACCAGCAGAATTTCCATATTGGGCGCCGCCGCACAGACCAGACTGCCGACGCCCAGGACGGCGAACCCCATCAGGTAGGAAACGCATGCCCCGATGCGGTGCAGCAGCGTATTGACCGTCGCTGCGGCGACCACCGACCCGACGAGGTAGAGAGTTGTCACCCACGCATAGATCCGCTCGCCGCCGATCTCGTTGATCGTGCTGGGCAGCATGCTGATCGTGAGGAACTCGTTCGTGGAATACAGGACCACGCCCCCAGCGATTACAGCCGAGGTCCGCAGGTAAGGGGGACTCCACAACTCACGCCACTGGCCGGCGGCAATTTGTTTCTGCTCCGTTAAATTCACCACCGCTGACTTACTTAACCATGTTCGCCCGGAGTAGTCGAACGGCCCCAAAAGCTGCGTCAGCCCATGTCGCGGGGCCCACATAGGGTCGTTCGGCACACTGACCTGCGCAGTCGTCGGCCGAGTTTCTATGAATGCGGTTTGGATCTTTACGGGCTAATTACCGATTGCCCGCCTCTTCCCGAGTCAGTGGAGATGAGTCGCCTACCATCGTCCCTCGTGCCCCACGACGACAGTGAGCGATCGACGCATCGGCTCGCACGGCTGGTCGCCATCGTCGCAGGGATCGTCGGTGCGCTGCTGTGCGCGCTGGTTCCGCTGCTTCCGGTCACACAGACGACAGCCACCATCCTGTGGCCGCAGGGCGTCAACGCCGACGGGCACATCACCGACATCACCGCACCGCTGGTCTCTGGGGCGCCGCGGGCGCTCGACATCTCCATCCCGTGCGGCGCGATCGCCACGCTGCCCGCCGACGGTGGCCTGGTGGTGTCGACGCTGCCGGTGAACGGCTTTGAAACCGGCAAAAGCGGGCTGTTCGTGCGGGCGAACAAGGACACCGTCGTCGTCGCGTTCCGGGACTCGGTCGCCGCGGCGGCGCCCCGCTCCGCCGTTGCCGCCGGCGCTTGCAGCACCCTGCACATCTGGGCGGACGCCGGCGGCGCCGGCGCGGACTTCGTCGGGATCCCCGGCGCGACCGGCAAGCTGGCGCCGGAGAAGAAGCCTGCGGTCGGCGGGATCTTCACCGACCTGGCGGTGGCCGCGCAGCCGGGGTTGTCGGCTCGCATCGACGTCGACACCCGCTTCATCGTCGCCCCGACGATGCTGAAGCGGGCCGTGCTCGCCCTGGGCGGGCTGGCGGTGCTGGTCTCGATCGTCGCGCTGGGCGTCCTGGACCGGCAGTCGGGACACCGGACGCCACGCAACTGGCGGCACTGGCTGGGCGCCGGGCTGGCGACGTGGCTGGCCGACGCCGCGGTGGTCTCCACGCTGCTGCTCTGGCATGTCATCGGCGCTACGTCGTCGGACGACGGCTACAACCTGACCATGGTCCGCGTCTCCGGGCAGGCCGGCTACGTGACCAACTACTACCGGTACTTCGGGACAACTGAGGCGCCCTTCGACTGGTACCAAACGGTGCTGGCCCAGCTGGCATCGGTCAGCACCGCGGGCGTGTGGATGCGGCTGCCCGCCACGCTGGCCGGGATCGGCTGCTGGTTGATTATCAGCCGCTACGTGCTTCGGCGCCTGGGCCCCGGCAAGGGCGGGCTGGCGAGCAACCGGGTGGCGGTGTGGACCGCGGGCGCGGTGTTCCTGGCGGCCTGGCTGCCGTTCAACAACGGCCTGCGGCCCGAGCCACTGATCGCGCTGGGCGTGATCGCCACCTGGATGCTGGTGGAGACCGCGATCGCCACCCGTCGGCTGGTGCCGGCGGCGGTGGCGATCGTCGTGGCGATGTTGACCGCGACGGTGGCGCCACAGGGCCTGATCGCGATCGCCGCCCTGCTGACCGGCGCGCGGCCGATCGCGCAGATCATCATGCGGCGCAGGGTAACTGACGGCCTGCTGGCGCCGTTGGCGGTGCTGGCCGCGTCGCTGTCGCTGATCACCGTCGTGGTGTTCCGGTCGCAGACGCTGGCCACTGTCGCCGAGTCGGCCCGGATCAAATACAAGGTCGGACCGACGATCGCGTGGTATCAGGACTGGCTGCGCTACTACTTCCTCACGGTGGAATCCAACCCGGACGGGTCGATGGCGCGGCGGTTCGCCGTGCTGGTGCTGTTGCTGTGCCTGTTCGGGATGCTGGTCATCCTGCTGCGCCGCGGCCGGATCCCCGGGGTAGCCAGCGGCCCGGCGTGGCGATTGGTCGGCACCACCGCGTTCGGCCTGCTGCTCTTGACCTTCACTCCGACGAAGTGGGCGATTCAGTTCGGTGCATTCGCGGGGCTGGCCGGCGCACTCGGGGCGGTCACCGCTTTCGCGCTGGCGCGCATCGGTCTACACAACCGCCGAAACCTCACGCTGTACGTGACCGCACTGCTGTTCGTGCTGGCGGTGGCGACGTCGGGCGTCAACGGTTGGTTCTACGTCGGCAACTACGGCGTGCCATGGTGGGACATCCAGCCGGTCATCGCCAGCCACCCGGTGACGTCGATCTTTTTGACGCTGGCGATCGTCACCGGACTGCTGGCCGCCTGGCAGCACTTCCGGATGGACTACGCCGGCCACACCGAAGTGACGGACAACCGGCGCAACCGGGTGCTGGCGTCGACTCCACTGCTCGTGGTCGCGACGATCATGGTCGTCGGTGAGGTCGCATCGCTGGCCAAGGGCGCGGTGTTCCGCTATCCGCTCTACACCACCGGCAAGGCCAATCTCGCCGCGATCAGTTCGGCGCTCTCGCCCACCAGTTGCGCCATGGGCGACGACGTGCTGACCGAGCCCGACCCCAATGTTGGCCTGCTGCAACCGGTTCCGGGACAGACGTTAGGGCCCGACGGTCCGCTCGGGGGCGTCAACCCGGTGGGCTTCAAACCCGACGGGGTGGGTGATGACCTGAGGTCGTACCCGGTGGTGACCAAACCAGGGGTGGTGAATTCCGACGCGTCACCGAACAAGCCCAACGCCGCCATGAGTGACTCTGCAGGCACGGCCGGTGGGAAAGGCCCGGTTGGGGTGAACGGGTCGAACGTGGCACTACCGTTCGGCCTCGACCCGGCCCGCACGCCGGTGATGGGCAGCTACGGCGAGAACACCTTGGCCGCCAATGCCACCTCTGCCTGGTACCAGTTGCCGCCACGGACCGCCGACCGGCCGATCGTGGTGGTATCGGCGGCCGGGGCCATCTGGTCGTATAAGGAGGACGGCACCTTCACCTACGGACAGTTGCTGAAATTGCAGTGGGGCATCTCTCGGCCCGACGGGACCACCCAGCCGCTCGGGGAGGTGCAGCCCATCGACATCGGACCCGAACCGGCCTGGCGCAATCTGCGCTTTCCACTGACCTGGGCACCACCGGAGGCCAACGTGGCACGCATCGTCGCCTACGACCCGAACCTCAGCCAAGATCAGTGGTTCGCGTTCACGCCGCCTCGGGTGCCGGTGCTGGAAACGCTGCAACAACTGATCGGATCGCAGAAACCCGTGCTGATGGACATCGCGACCGCGGCCAACTTCTCGTGTCAGCGGCCGTTCTCCGAACACCTTGGGGTGGCCGAGCTTCCGGATTACCGCATCCTGCCCGACCACAAACAGACAGCGTCGTCGTCGAACGGTTGGGAGGCCAGCGGGACCGGCGGCCCGTTCCTGTTCACCCAGGTGCTGCTGCGGACCTCGACGATCTCGACCTACCTGCGCGGCGACTGGTATCGCGATTGGGGATCGGTCGAGCAGTACTACCCGCTGGTCCCGAGCGATCAGGCGCCGAATGCCGTCATCGAACAGGGTGTGATGACCGTGAACGGCTGGAGCCGCCAAGGTCCGATTCGGGCACTGCCATGAGCCAGGTCATCGAAAAACAAGCAGACGTCGCCGCGGGCCGCGACGTCCGGACGACGCGGTGGGTCGCCACGATCGCCGGACTGATCGGCTTCGTGCTATCGGTGGCCACACCGTTGCTACCGGTCGTGCAGACGACGGCGATGCTCAATTGGCCGCAGCAGGGTCAACTGAATAGCGTTACAGCACCGCTGATTTCGCTATCTCCGGTCGACGTCACGGCCACCGTGCCGTGCGCCGTGGTGCGCGGCTTGCCGGCCGACGGCGGTGTCGTGTTGAGCACGGCGCCGAAGAAGGGCAAGGATGCGGCGCTCAATGCGCTGTTCGTCGTGGTCAACGGCAAGCGCGTCGACGTCACCGACCGCAACGTGGTCATTGCCAGCGTCTCGCGCGAGCAAGCGGAGTCCGCACAGTGCCGGCGGATCGAGATAACCTCAACGCGCGCCGGAACTTTCGCCACCTTTGTCGGGCTGACCGATGCCGCGGGCAAGCCCCAGTCCGGAGGTTTCGCCGACCCCAACCTGCGTCCGCAAATCGTCGGGGTGTTCACCGACCTGACCGGTCCCGCGCCACCCGGGTTGAAGTTCTCCGCGACCATCGACACCAGGTTCTCCACCACCCCAACAACGTTGAAGCTGCTGGCGATGGTGGGCGCCATCCTGTCCACCATCGTCTCGCTAGTCGCCCTGTGGCGACTGGACCAGCTCGACGGTCACCGGATGCGCCGGCTCATTCCGGCGAACTGGCGCAAGTTCACCCTGGCCGACGCCACGGTGACGTTCGGCTTCCTGCTGTGGCATGTGATCGGGGCGAACTCCTCCGACGACGGCTACATCCTAGGCATGGCGCGGGTCGCCGACCGCGCCGGTTACATGTCCAACTACTTCCGCTGGTTCGGCAGCCCGGAGGACCCGTTCGGCTGGTACTACAACTTGCTGGCGCTGATGACCCACGTCAGCGACGCCAGCCTGTGGATGCGGCTGCCGGATCTGATCGCGGGGCTGGTGTGCTGGCTGCTGCTGTCACGTGAGGTGCTGCCCCGGTTGGGGCCGGCCGTGACATCGAGCAAGGCCGCCAACTGGGCGGCGGGCTTGGTCCTGCTGACCGCGTGGATGCCGTTCGACAACGGTCTTCGGCCCGAGCCGATCATCGCCGTCGGTTCGCTGATCACCTACGTGCTGATCGAACGCTCGATGCGCTACAGCCGACTGACGCCCGCCGCGCTGGCCGTCATCACGGCCGCATTCACGCTCGGCGTTCAGCCCACCGGGTTGATCGCCGTGGCCGCATTGATCGCCGGTGGCCGTCCGATCCTGCGCATCTTGGTCCGCCGCCACCGCCTGGTCGGCACGTTGCCGTTGGTGGCACCCATGCTGGCCGCCGGCACGGTCATCCTCACCGTGGTGTTCGCCGACCAGACGCTGTCAACAGTGTTGGAAGCGACCAGGATTCGCACCGCGATCGGCCCCAGCCAGGCCTGGTACACCGAAAACCTGCGCTACTACTACCTGATCCTGCCCACCGTCGACGGGTCGCTGGCGCGCCGGTTCGGCTTCCTGATCACGGCGTTGTGCCTTTTCACGGCCGTGTTCATCATGTTGCGGCGCAAGCGAGTTCCAGGAGTGGCCCGCGGGCCGGCGTGGCGCCTGATGGGTGTCATCTTCGGCACCATGTTCTTCCTGATGTTCACCCCGACCAAGTGGGTGCACCACTTCGGGCTCTTCGCCGCGGTGGGCGCGGCGATGGCCGCGCTGACGACGGTGCTGGTGTCACCGAAAGTACTGCACTGGTCGCGCAACCGGATGGCGTTCCTGGCCGCGGTGATGTTCGTGTTGGCGCTGTGCTTCGCCACCACCAACGGTTGGTGGTACGTGTCCAGCTATGGGGTGCCGTTCAACAGCTCCATGCCGAAAATCGGCGGAATCTCAATCAGCACAATATTTTTCGCGCTGTTCGTGATTACCGCTGTGTACGCGGCCTGGCTGCACTTCGCGGACACCAGCCATGGCGAGGGTCGGCTGGCGCGTGCGCTGACCGCGGCGCCTATCCCCCTCGCGGCGGGCTTCATGGCGCTGGTGTTCATCGGCTCGATGGTGGCCGGCATCGTGCGGCAGTACCCGACCTATTCGAACGCCTGGGACAACCTGCGCGAGTTCAGCGGAGGTTGCGGTCTGGCCGACGACGTACTGGTCGAGCCGGACAGCAACGCCGGCTTCATGGCGCCGCTCAAAACTGGGGAGCCGGACAATTACGGTCCGTTGGGCCCGCTGGGTGGTGTCAGCCCAACGGGATTCACGCCCAACGGCGTACCGGACCGAACCCTGGCCGAGTCGGTCAAGGAGACGTCAGTGCCGCAGCCGGGTACCGACTACGACTGGGATGCGCCGACCAAGCTGAAAACGCCGGGCATCAACGCCTCTACGGTGCCGCTGCCCTACGGCCTTGACCCGCAACGGGTTCCGCTGGCAGGCAGTTATACCACCGGCGCGCAACAGCAGAGCAGGCTGACCTCGGCGTGGTACCAGCTCCCCAAAGCCGACGCCGGACACCCGCTGGTGGTGGTCACCGCCGCGGGCACCATCGCCGGCGACAGCATCCTGCACCACCACACCAACGGACAGACGGTGGTGCTGGAATTCGGCAAGCCCGGTCCCGGTGGCTCCGTGCTGCCCGTCGGCCGCCTGACGCCCTATGACCTCTACGGCGAGCAGCCGAAGGTGTGGCGCAATCTGCGCTTCGCACGCTCCCAGATGCCCGCCGACGCAGTCGCGGTGCGGGTGGTCGCCGAGGACCTGTCCCTGACGCTGGACGACTGGATCGCGGTGACTCCGCCGCGGGTGCCCGAGCTGCGCTCGCTGCAGGAGTACATCGGCTCGAAGCAACCGGTGCTAATGGACTGGGCGGTCGGACTGGCCTTCCCCTGCCAACAGCCGATGTTGCACGTCTACGGCGTCACCGAGATCCCGAAGTTCCGCATCACCCCGGACTACAACGCCAAGAAACAGGACACCGACACCTGGCAGGACGGCGTCAACGGTGGCCTGCTGGGCATCACCGACCTGTTGTTGCGGGCGCACGTCATGTCCACCTACCTGTCCCATGACTGGGGCCGCGACTGGGGCTCCCTGCGTAAGTTCGACACCCTGGTCGATGCCCAGCCAGCCGAGCTGGATCTCGGCAAGGCCACCCACTTCGGCTGGTGGTCGCCGGGCAAGATCAGGATCAAGCCGTAGCTCGCGGTCGACCTCAGAAGGATCACTAGCATCCTCAGTCACTGAGGATGCGGCGTGTCTCTCGTTTCGATTCGAGTGCACGGGCGATATCACTGGTCCGGATCCACGCGGATTGATAGCGCATATGCCTTCAATTTGAAATGGTCCTGTCCCCCTGGCCAGCATTGGCATGGGCGCGCATGACACGTGGTGACGGCCATCACGTTCCGATCCGGACGACGGCGGGTAGGCCTTGAACATCCCATCCCCCGAGCAAAGGAGCGAGTGTGAGCAGCGGACCAGAGGCGGCCATCAAGGGCATCGTCGAGGACGTCAAAGGCAAGGCGAAGGAAATCATCGGGATCGTCGTCAACCACGAGGATCTGCGCAAAGAGGGCCGTGCGCAGCAGGAGAAGGCCGAAGCCCAGCGCAACGTGGCCAAGAAAGAAGCTGAGGCAACCTCCGCGCGTGCCGCGGAGAAGGCTGCCGAGGCTCGTCAGAAGTCGGCACGCTAAGACGTAACTAGTCTGGGCGGCAACGGCTTTCGCTGTTGCCGCCCAGTTTCGTTTATGGACTTACGGTATTAAGACGATCCGTTCGGTGCCGTCGATGTCCTGCCACGCCGACGTCACGTGACGCAGCGGGACTCCTCGCGCGTCGATGCGCAGCGCGCCGCTGGTGATCGCCTCGGCGATGGCGGGCAACTCGGCCAGGATGTCGCGAGTGGATACCGAACCCTGTCCGCTACCCACTATCTGCAGCGGCAACGCCCGCAGCGCAGCGGACGGGATTTCGGCGGTCGCGCCGGCGACCGAGCCGATCTCGATCCAGGTCAGCGGTTGATGGTCGTTGCTGCGATGGGTGGCGATCGCGATCATCGCGTCGGCGGTGGCCGGTCCCCACAAATAGTCGATAACGACGTCGACATCGGCGGCAGCCGCAGCGAGCTTCGTGCTGTCGCCGAGGGACACGACGGCATCTGCGCCGAGCTCTGGCAGGCCTGCCAGCCGCTCCGGGTTGCGGCCAGTCGCGACGACCCGGCCTGCGCCAAGCTGTTTGGCGACCTGCACGGCCATCTGCCCGGAACTCCCGGTGGCGCCGAGAACCAGCACGGACTGGCCGGCCTGAAAGCCGGTCCGGCGCCGCAGCGCAACCCACGATGACATAGCCGGGTTCATCGCCGCCGCCACCCGTACGGGGTCGGTGCCGCCGGGCAACTCGAAGCTCTGGCGCATGTCGATGACGGTCTGCTCGGCCATAGCGCCGGACGGGGTGTCACCCAGTGCGAAGTAACGCAACGTCCCGTCGGGAAGGCGTGCCACCCCGTCGACGCCGGGAACCAGCGGCAAGTCGCCGGTGCTGGTGTAGTGCGAACCGTCCGCCTGCGAGCGGACCCGGCGATGCAGCCCGGAAGCGATCACGTCGACCAGCACCTCGTCCGAACCGGCTGGTACTGGGCTCGGGAATTCCAGGTAAGCCGGCGGGGCGTCGAATGAGGTGACAACCGCTGCGTACA
>DATDLZ010000226.1:0-17992 GCA_036519055.1 Mycobacterium sp. | reverse complement strand
GGGGTTTTGCTATCTCGGTCGATACATGGGGAGGGGCCGCCGACGAAATCCCCTCATGCCGTCGGCGGCCCCGGTCTCGATCCACACCTGCGAACAGGGCGGATAGTCGACTGAGGACGCCCCGCGCTGCCATCGGGTCGGGGGGTCGGACGACAACACGGAGCTATCCAGCCAATTGGCTACCCGGGCGTTGCTGTCGCTAAACGCCGGGCAAATCGCTCGCCGCAACGCGGCCCTCAGGCCTCCAGAATCGCGGCGACGCCCTGGCCGCCCGCGGCGCAGATCGAGATCAGGCCGCGTACCGGCTTACCACCGTTCTTCGTTTTGGCTTCATGCAGCTGCTTGGCCAGCTGGGCGAGGATGCGTCCGCCAGTCGCGGCAAACGGATGACCGGCAGCCAGCGAAGAGCCGTTGATGTTGAGCTTGGATCGGTCGATCGACCCCAGCGCCGCGTCGAGGCCGAGCCGCTCCTTGCAGTACTCCTCGGACTCCCAGGCCTGCAGGTGCGCCAGCACCACCGAGGCGAACGCCTCGTGGATCTCGTAGAAGTCGAAGTCCTGCAGCGTCAGCCCGTTGCGGGCCAGCAGTCTTGGCACCGCGTACGTCGGCGCCATTAGCAGGCCGTCGGGGCCGTTGACGTAGTCGACTGATGCCGTCTCGGCGTCGACGAAGTAGGCCAGCGGGGTCAGCGAATGCTCGGCGGCCCACTCCTCGCTGGACAGCAACGCCACCGAGGCGCCGTCGGTCAACGGCGTCGAATTTCCGGCGGTCATCGTGGCGTCGCCGGCCTTCACGCCGAACACCGGCTTGAGCTTGGCCAGCTTCTCCGCCGACGAGTCCGGCCGCAGGTTGTCGTCGCGATAGAGGCCGAGGAACGGGGTGACCAGATCGTCGAAAAAGCCGCGGTCGTAGGCCGCCGCCATGTTGCGATGACTGGCCGCGGACAGCTCATCCTGGTCGACCCGCTTGATGCCCATCTGCTTGGCGGTGATCGCCTGGTGTTCACCCATCGACAGCCCGGTGCGCGGTTCACTGTTTACCGGAATCTCCACGCCGACGCTGGCCGGGAGCTTGCCGACCAGCTTCAGCCGGTCGAGGTTGGACTTGGACCGGCGCAGGCCCAGCAGGGTGTGGCGCAGGTTGTTGCCGAGCGCGATCGGCGCATCGGACGTGGTGTCCACCCCGCCCGCGGCGGCCGCCTCGTAGCGGCCCGCGGCGATGCCGTCGGCGGCGGCGATCGCCGCCTGCAGCCCGGTGCCACACGCCTGCTGCAGATCGAACGCCGGCGTGTAGGACGACAGCGCGGATCCGAGCACGCATTCGCGCATCAGGTTGAAGTCGCGGCTGTGTTTGAGGACGGCGCCGCCGATGACCGCACCCAGCCGCTCACCGGACAGACCGAACCGGTCAACCAGCCCGCCCAGGGCGGCGGTGAACATGTCCAGGTTGGACGCCTCGGCGTAGGCGCGGTCCGAGCGCGCGAACGGGATCCGATTGCCGCCCAGCACAGCGACGCGGCGCAGGGAGCGTGAAGAGGAGGTGTCAGAAGCCACGCTTATCTCCGTCAGTTGTTGGTTATCCAGTGTTGGGAGCCACACTACTCACTGTTCTTACTCTGCAGTAAGTTAGCTCTCGACTACGTTACTGATACCCGACAGCATGGAAGGCAACCCAGTGGCACCCGATTTATTCTCCCAGGTCGTCAACTCCGGGCCCGGCGCGTTCCTCGCCAAGCAACTTGGCGTACCGCAGCCCGAGAAGCTGCGGCGCTATCGGGCAGGTGAGCCGCCACTGGCCGGATCGCTGCTGATCGGCGGCGAAGGCCGAGTTGTCGAGCCGTTGCGCTCGGCGCTGAGCAACGACTACGACGTGGTGGGCGCAAACCTCGGCGGCCGCTGGGCGGATTCGTTCGGCGGGCTGGTGTTCGACGCCACCGGCATCACCAATCCGACCAAACTGACGGCCCTGCACGAGTTCTTCACGCCGCTGCTGCGCAATATCGGCCACTCCGGTCGGGTGGTCGTCATCGGCACCACCCCCGAGGACGCCGAGAGCAGTGACGAGCGGATCGTGCAGCGCGCGCTGGAGGGCTTCACCCGCTCGCTGGGTAAGGAGCTGCTGCGGGGCTCGACGGTCTCGCTGGTCTACCTGTCCCCCGACGCCAAGCCGGGCGCTACCGGCGTCGAGTCGACCCTGCGGTTCCTGCTGTCGGCCAAGTCGGCCTACGTGGACGGCCAGGTCTTCTACGTCGGTGCCGCCGACTCCACCCCGGTCGCCGATTGGGACCGGCCGCTGGACGGCAAGGTCGGCATCGTGACCGGTGCCGCGCGCGGCATCGGGGCGACGATCGCCGAGGTGTTCGCGCGCGACGGGGCCCGCGTCGTGGCGATCGACGTGGAGTCGGCCGCGGAGGCGTTGGCCGAGACGGCCACCCGCATCGGCGGCACGGCGCTGGCGCTCGACGTCACCGCCACCGACGCCGTCGAGCGGATCACCGAGCACCTGCGCGACCACTACGACGGCCACGCCGACATCCTGGTCAACAACGCCGGAATCACCCGCGACAAGCTGCTCGCGAACATGGATGACGCGCGGTGGAACTCGGTGCTGGCCGTCAACTTGCTGGCGCCGCAACGCCTTACCGAGGGTCTGGTCGACAACGGCAGCATCGGCGAGGGTGGCCGGGTGATCGGCCTGTCGTCGATGGCCGGTATCGCGGGTAACCGCGGGCAGACCAACTACGCCACCACCAAGGCCGGCATGATCGGGCTCACGCAGGCGCTGGCGCCCAAGCTCGGCGAGAAGGGCGTCACGATCAACGCCGTCGCTCCCGGGTTCATCGAAACCCAGATGACGGCGGCGATCCCGCTGGCCACCCGCGAGGTGGGCCGTCGACTCAACTCCCTGTATCAGGGTGGACAACCGGTCGACGTGGCCGAGACGATCGCCTACTTCGCCAGCCCTGCGTCGAACGCGGTGACGGGTAACGTCATCCGCGTCTGCGGCCAAGCCATGCTGGGAGCGTGACCACGGTGACCCAACCTAGCGGCCTGAAGAACATGCTGCGCGCGGCGGCCGGGGCGTTGCCGTTCGTGCCTCGTGGCGGCCAGCTGCCCACCCGGACAGTGACCGTCGACGAATTGCCCATCGATCGCGCGAATGTGGCCGAATACGCCGCGGTTACCGGACTGCGTTACGCCGATGCGGTGCCGCTGACCTATCCGTTCGCGTTGACGTTCCCGACGCTGATGTCGCTGGTGACCGGATTCGACTTTCCTTTCCCCGCAATGGGATCCGTCCATACCGAAAACCAGATCACCCAGTACCGACCGATCAAGGTGACCGACACCGTCAATATCGCGGTGCACGCGGAGAACTTGCGCGAACACCGCAAGGGCCTGCTGGTCGACCTGGTGACCGACGTCAGCGTCGGCAATGAGGTGGCGTGGCACCAGGTCACGACCTTCCTGCATCAGCAGCGCACCAGCTTGTCCGGCGAGCCCAAGCCGCCGCCGCAAAAGCAGCCCAAGCTGCCTGCGCCCAACGCGATCCTGCGGATAAGCCCGGGCCAGATTCGTCGCTACGCCGCCGTCGGTGGCGACCACAACCCGATTCACACCAACTCCGTCGGGGCCAAGCTGTTCGGATTTCCCACCGTCATTGCGCACGGAATGTTCAGCGCGGCAGCGGTATTGGCGAACCTTGAAGCTGCCATTCCCGACGCGGTGACCTATTCGGTGCGGTTCGGCAAACCCGTGCTGCTGCCCGCGAGCGCCGGACTGTACGTGGATCAGGTGCAGGACGGCTGGGACATCAGCTTGCGCAATATCGCCAAGGGGTATCCACACCTGACCGGCACGCTACGGGCGCACTAGCTTGCGGCAGCGCTCGACCAGGAGCCGTAAACCGTAGGTACTCAAGGCCGCCACCAGGAAAACCAACAACAGCCACAGCGGCGGCCTGGCCAGTTCCCAGACGAAGATCGCAGCCCAGAGTGGCGCGCGTTGCGTGATGGCCAGTACGCCGGCAGAGCCGGCCAACGCGATGGCCGGCACGTGGAACTGCGTTCCGGCAATGGCGTTGATCGTCAGCACGAACAGCGTCCCGGCCGCCGCGCCAGTCGCCAGCGCCGGGGTGAACAACCCGCCCCTCGCGCCGGCGCGCAGAAACATCGCCGTCACAAGGAGTTTGAGAACCAGGACTTCCGCCGCTGTCTTCAACGTCATCCCGTCGCCGAGAATGAGGTTGAGAATGGATCTACCGTTGCCAGGCAGTTCGGGCCACCAGTGTGAGCACACACCGACCAGCAACCCTGCGCCCGCGATAGCCGGGATCAGTAGCCAAGATCTATACGTCCCGCGCTGACCTGCCCACCCCATGACGCGGTTGAATACCAGTCCGACGACCAGAGCCAGCGGGGCCAGCGCCAGCGCGTAGGCGATCAGCCGGTAGGACACGTCCGGGTTGGGCCAGCGCAGGTTCGGCTGGTTGTGGGTGACGAACGACGACACGGCGACGGCGAGGCTCGAGGTGATCAGCGCGGCGCCCACCGCGCGCGGATGCCAGCTCTTCAACATGATTCGCAGGGTGAACAACGCACCACCGAGTGGCACCGCATACACCGCACCCAACCCGGCGCCGGCCGCGCAGGCCAGCAGAATCTCGCGCTCACGGTCCGTGAGCCGCTTCAGCCAGCCGGTGGCGAGATTGCCCAGCGCCACCGCGAATTGGCGCGGCGCCACTTCCCGGCCCAGCGACGCACCCGAGCCGACAACCAATACCTGCAGCGCCGCGTCGAAGCTGAAGGGCAGCAATCGAATACGCTCGCGATGCGCGACGGCCGAGGCGAGCGGCGGGACTTCGGTTCTCGACCGGAGTATCCACCAACCCAGCCCGGCCAACGCGCCGCCGACCATCGGCCCCAGTGCTCGACGGACCGGGCTACTGCCGGTCACCCCCTCCAACAATGATCCGAACGTGTAGTGATAGGTGAGGTGCTCGATGGAGCGCAACAACATTGTGGTCGCCAACCCGGCAACCCCGGCGAGAAGGCCGACGATTACCACCGCGCAAAAGAATTCAGTGTTGCGGCGGCCCATCACCGATCAACCGGATTCGGCCGAGGGTTCCGCCGCGTCTTTGTCGACCGGTTTGCCCTTGAGTCCGCGCCAGAACAGGTTGATCATGACTTCCGCCGCGCCGTCGACGTCGGTATCGCCGGTGCTGAGCCGGGTCGCGATCGCCTCACCGGCGCCTACCAGTGCCACGGCGATCATCTCGAAGTCGGCGTCGGGTTCGGGATTCCGGGTTCCCGCCTGCAGGACTCGCACAACCAGGGCGATGATTCGCTCGCGCCCCTCCCGCACGGTGTGGGCGAAGGCCTGCGAGTTGGTGGCCTGGGCGTACATCACGATCCAGGACGCGCGGTTGGAGTCGATGTAACGCATGAACGCCACAATGGTGTTGTGCAGCAACTCTCTCGGACTCTGGTCGAGATTGATGTCCTCACGCACACCGTCGATGAATCGCCCCAGCTCGCGATCCAGGCATGCGCCGAACAATTCCTCCTTCGAGCCGTAATACAGATAGAGCATCGGCTTGGAGATCTCGGCTTTGGCCGCAATCGCGTCCATCGACGTGTCGTGATAGCCGTTGATGGAGAACATCTCAACCGCGGCATCCAGCATCTGCTGCTCTCGGACAGCACGGGGTAGCCGCTTGGTACCACCTGCCATGCCATCCCCTATCTAGCCGACATCTGCGCGCCTGTCGGCGAGACTGCGTCGATTCAGAGTAAGCAATGCGAGGTCTCGCCGCCGGACTTACCGTCCGCAGTCCGGCTTGGGTCCTTTGAACTTCGCGATCCGCAGAACGGACGCGTCCACGTTCGGCATCGTCAACTCCCCTGCGGCCACTGCCTTTTCCAACCGGTCCAGCACGGCGGGCACCTCGTCGGTGGTGACCCACAGCGCCACGTCGTTACCGGCCTGCAGGGCGCGCAACACCGCGTCGGGGACGCTGTAGCGGTCGTTGATCGCGGCCATGCTGGACAAGTCGTCGGTGAACACCGGGCCGTCGAAGGCCGGGCCGTTGTACCCGGCGCCGGTGCGCAGCAACTGCACGGCGGCCCGGCTGAGGCTGGCCGGGTCGGTGCCGGTGAGCTCGGGCACCTGCAGGTGGCCGACCATCACGCCGACCGGTGCGGCGGTCACCAATGTCCGGTAGGGGACCAAATCGTCGTTTTGCAATGCCGACAGCGGCGGAGTGACAACCCCACCGGTGTGTGAGTCGCCGGACCCGTGGCCGTGACCGGGGAAATGCTTGAGCACCGGCAGCAGCCCGGCGTCGCGCAGGCCGCGGGCGTAGGCGCCGGCGTACTGGGTCACCTTGGCCGGATCTGAGCCAAACGACCGGTCGCCGATCACGGTGTCGTCTGGGGCGTCGGTGACGTCGACATCGGGCGCGAAATCGACGGTGACGCCGAGACCACGCATCCGGTGGCCGCGGTCCAGCGCCATGCTGTAGACCTCGTCTGGGGTGTGCATCTGGGCCAGCGCCTTCGCCGACGGCGCCGGTCCGATCAGCTTGGACAGCCGCGCCACCCGGCCGCCCTCTTCATCGACGCTGACCGCCACCGGTAGGGCCGTGCTGGCACTCAAGTTCTTGACCATGCCGTTCGTCAACATCGACAGATCGGTCCAGCTGCCGATGAAGATGCCGCCGACGTGGTTGTTTGCCACTACAGCCTGGGCGTCGTCGCCGCTGCGTACCCCGACCATCAACAGCTGAGCCAGCTTGTCGCGGGGGGACATCGACGACAGGATCGCCGCCGGATCCCCACACGCCGGTTTGGCCGGCGGAATCGGCTTGGCCGACGACGAGGTTGCCGGTGCCGAGTTCGGCCGCTGTGAAGAGTGGCCACAACCGGCGATCAGCGCCGTCACGGCGGCAAACACAGCCAGTACGCGCGGGAATCCCATCAGGCCATGCTGTCACGAGGTGCGCAGCCCGCGGCTAGGAGGCCACGACCTCGCCCTCTGCTAGGTTGGGCAGCTATGAATCGCTTTGTTGCACCCGCCGCCGCCAGCGTCGTGGTCGGCCTGTTGCTGGGTGCAGCCGCGATCTTCGGAGTCACGCTGATGGTGCAGCAGGACACCAAACCGCCGCTCCCCGGGGGCGACCCGCAGTCGTCGGTGCTCAACCGGGTCGAGTACGGCAACCGCAGCTAGCTCACGATGCGGGCCGAACCCGGGCCCGTCGAGGTCATTCCGCTGTCCCGACGCTGGTTGTGGTTGGTTGCGGCGGTCGCGCTGGCGCTGAGCTTCGGCTCGTCGCCCGGCCAGATCTCCCCCGACACCAAGCTCGACCTCACCGCCAACCCGCTGCGCTTTCTGGCCCGGGCGACCAACTTGTGGAACAGCGAGCTGCCATTCGGGCAGGCGCAGAATCAGGCCTTCGGCTACCTGTTCCCGCACGGCACGTTCTTCTTGGCGGGCCACCTGCTCGGACTGCCGGGCTGGATCACCCAACGGCTGTGGTGGGCACTGCTATTGACCGTCGGTTTCTGGGGTCTACTGCGCGTCGCCGAGGCGCTGGGCATCGGCAGCCCGACGTCACGCGCGGTTGCCGCCGCGGCGTTCGCGCTCTCACCACGGGTGCTGACCACGATCGGGTCGATCTCGTCGGAGACGCTGCCGATCATGCTGGCGCCGTGGGTGTTGCTGCCCACGATCCTGGCGTTGCGCGAGGACGGGCGGTCGGTGCGGCGGCTGGCCGGCCAGGCCGGCGTGGCCGTCGCGCTGATGGGAGCGGTCAACGCGATCGCGACGCTGGCCGGGTGTCTACCCGCGGTGATCTGGTGGGCCTGTCACCGGCCTAACCGGCGGTGGTTGCGCTACGCGGCGTGGTGGCTGCTGGCTCTGGCGCTGGCGATGACGTGGTGGCTGGTGGCATTGATCCTGATGGCCCGGATCAGCCCGCCGTTCCTGGACTTCATCGAATCCTCGGGTGTGACCACGCAGTGGTCGTCGTTGGTCGAGGTGCTGCGCGGTACCGACAGCTGGACCCCGTTCGTGGCGCCCAACGCCACGGCAGGTGCGCCGCTGGTCACCGGTTCGGTCGCCATCCTGGCCACCTGCCTGGTGGCTGCGGCCGGGTTGGCCGGGCTGGCCATGGAAAGCATGCCGGCCCGCGGACGATTGGTGACGATGCTGCTCGTCGGCGTGGTGCTGCTGGGTGTTGGATACAGCGGCGGACTGGGCTCACCCGTGGCCCAGCATGTACAGGCTTTCCTGGACGCCGGCGGCGCACCGCTGCGCAATGTGCACAAATTCGAATCGTTGATCCGCATCCCCGTCGTATTGGGGCTGGCCCAGCTGCTCGGGCGGATACCGCTACCGGGTAGTGCGCCGAAACCGTTGTGGCGCAGCGCGTTTGATCATCCGGAACGCGACAAGCGGGTTGCGGTCGGGATTGTGGTGCTGACCGCGCTGATGGCCGGGACATCGCTGGCGTGGACTGGGCGGATGACCCCGCCGGGCACGTACAGCGCGATACCGCGGTATTGGCATGACGCTGCCGACTGGCTGTCCGCGCACAACACCGGTGTGCCGGCGCCCGGGCGGGTGCTGGTGGTCCCCGGCGCGCCGTTCGCCACTCAACTGTGGGGCACCAGCCACGACGAACCGCTGCAAGTGCTCGGCGACAGCCCCTGGGGTGTGCGCGACTCCATCCCGCTGACTCCGCCGCAGACCATCCGCGCGCTGGACTCGGTCCAGCGCCTGTTCGCTTCCGGAACGCCCTCCGTGGGCCTCGCCGATACGCTTGCTCGCCAAGGCATTTCGTATGTCGTGATGCGCAACGACCTGGACCCGGACGCGTCGCGCTCAGCCCGCCCGATCCTGGTGCACCGGGCCGTCACCGGATCGCCGCGACTGCAGAAGGTCGCCGAATTCGGCCCGCCAGTCGGCCCGGGCCCGGTGTCCGGATTCGTCACCGACAGCGAATTGCGTCCCCGATATCCCGCCGTCGAGATCTACCGCGTGACCGCCGCGGCCGGCGATCCCGGCGCTCCGTACCTGGCCGACATCGACGGACTGCCCCGCGTCGACGGCGGCCCCGAGGCCTTGCTGCGACTCGACGAACGTCGCCGGCTATCCGGGCGGCCACCGCTCGGCCCCGCGCTGCTGACCGCCGACGCCGTCGGTGCGGGACTGCCGGTACCGGTCGTCACGGTCACCGACACACCGCTGGCCCGCGAGACCGACTACGGTCGGGTCGACGACCACTCGTCGGCGATCCGCGCCATCGGCGACACCCGGCGCACCTTCAACCGGGTGTCGGACTATCCAAGTCCGGGCGGGGACACCGTCTACGGCTCGTGGACCGGCGGCCGGTTGACGGCGTCGAGTTCGTCGTCGGACTCGACGGTCTTGCCCGACGTCGCCACCGCCGCGTCGCCGGCTGCGGCGATCGATGCCGATTCGGCGACCGCCTGGGTATCCAACAGTCTGCAGTCGGCCGTCGGTCAATGGCTTCAGGTCGACTTCGACCACCCAGTGACCAACAGCATCATCACCATCACCCCCAGCGCGACCACCGTCGGTGCGCAGGTCCGACGTGTCGAGGTCGAAACTGCAACCGGGACAACGACGTTGCGGTTCGACGAGGCCGGCAAACCGATCAGCGGGGCGTTGCCGTACGGCGAGACTCCGTGGGTCCGCATCACCGCGATCGGCACCGACGACGGGTCGCCAGGGGTGCAGTTCGCAATCACCGACTTGTCGATCACGCAGTACGACGCCCGCGGCTTCGCGCATCCGATCAATATTCGGCACACCGCGCTCGTCCCCGCTCCTCCACCGAACGCCGCTGTGGCGCAATGGGATCTGGGTTCCGATCCGCTGGGCAGGCCGGGCTGTGCGACGGGTCTGACGAACGTGCAATGCGCGCCGTCGATGGCGCTGGCGACGGAAACACCCGCGACCTTCAGTCGCACGCTGAGCGTCCCGCAGCCGGTGTCGGTGCTGCCGACGATCTGGGTCCGCGCCCGGTCGGGACCCAGGCTGGCCGATCTGGTCGCCGAGCCGGACACCACCCGGGCTCACGGCGACTCCGATCTGGTCGACGTCCTCGGCGCGGCCTCTGCCGCCGCCGACGGCGATCCGGCCACCGCGTGGACGGCACCGCAGCGAGTGGTGCAGCACAAGACGCCCCCGACGCTCACCCTCACCCTGCCTCAACCCACCGAAGTGACCGGTCTGCGGGTCGCGCCCAGCACGTCGCCGGTGCCCGCGCACCCGACCATGGTGGCCGTCGACTTGGGCGACGGTCCGCAGGTCCGGGCGCTGAAAACATCGGGGCCACAGGACCTGCCGCTTCAGCCCCGGCTGACCGACACCGTCACGGTCAGCCTGCTCGACTGGAAAGACGTCATCGACCGCACCGCACTCGGCTTCGACCAACTCAAGCCACCGGGGCTGGCCGAGATCGCGGCGCTGGGCACCGACGGCAGACCGATCGCCGCGGCCAACGCGGCGCGCAACCGGACTCGCGAGGTCACCGTCGACTGCGAGCACGGACCTGTCATCGCGATCGCCGGCCGCTTTGTGCACACTTCGGTCAACACAACCGTCGGCGCGCTACTGGACGGCGCTCCGGTAACCGCGCAGCCCTGCGACGCCGAGCCGATCACGTTGCCGACTGGCCAACAGGAGCTATTGGTAAGTCCCGGGCCACAATTCGTCGTCGACGGCGCGGAGTTGTCCGGACCGCTCGCGGCCCAGACGGCCACCGCCCCGGCGATGCCGGCGGCCACCGGAGCGTGGGGTCCGGCCCGTCGCGAAGTGCGGGTGCCGGACGCGACGACGTCGCGGGTGCTGGTCGTTCCGGAAAGTATCAACACCGGTTGGGTGGCCCGCACCAGCGCTGGAACTCGGTTGACACCGTTGGCGGTCAACGGATGGCAGCAGGGATGGGTCGTGCCGGCCGGAACGTCGGGCACCATCACGCTGATCTTCGCGCCCAACTCGCTGTACCGGGCCGGCCTGGCCGGCGGGTTGGCGCTGCTGCCGCTGTTGGCGCTGCTGGCGTGGTGGCGGCCGCGACGCCGGCCGAGCGATTCCGCTGCGCGCCCGTGGACGCCCGGGCCCTGGGCCGCCGTCGCGATGCTGACCGCAGGCGCGCTGATCGCCGGAGTGGCGGGCGTCTTGGTCTTCGGCGCCGCACTGGGTATGCGGTGGGCGCTGGCCAATCGTCCACGACGACGCGACGTAGTCACTCTGTGGTTGAGCGCCGGCGGGCTGATCCTGGCCGGCGCGGCGTTGTCGCGTCATCCGTGGCGATCCGTCGACGGATACGCAGGCCATTCGGCTGCAGTGCAACTGCTTGCTCTCATTTCACTTGCGGCACTGGCCGCTTCAACCGTGATGCGGCCTGCTGAGCGTTAACGCCCAGCTGTGCATGGGCATCCCGTTCCACGGGTTACGCACCGACACGTGAGTTGCAGGGCGTCTGCGCTGCTGTTACGGGATAGGCAGCGCTTCTTCCGGTGAGGTGGTGAGACGTGGCGTTGACGGTGGCCGACATCGATCGGTGGCGCGCCGAGGCGGTACGCGAGGTGTTCCACGCGGCCGGCGCGCGTGGGCACGCGACCCTGGAGGCCGCGCGAGAACTGGCCTCGCTAGCGGTGTTCGACACCTGGCAGGGCGCCACCGCGCAAGCCCGCAGACACAGCAGCGCCTCAATCCGATCGGACCTCGACGCGCACGGCAACGAGTCACTGGTGGTGGCCCGGGCGGCCGGCCGAGCCGCCGACGACATCGTGCACGTGCAGTCCCAGCTGAGCGCGTTGCGCCGCGACGCCACTGAACTGCAGATGACCATCGACTGCCGCACCGACAAGGTGGTGCCGAGTTCGACTTTCGACGGTCCGCCGACAGCAGCGCTGATCGCCGAGATTCAGCTGCAGCACCGGCTGGATGCGATTGTGGCACAGGCTAATTCAGCCGATCAGGAGTTGGCGCAAGCGATCAACATGGCCGACGGGGATCGGCCGATTCCGCCGGGACCATATGACAATCGACCACTAATCCAGGACTCGCTGTCGCGGCCATTGCCCGACGATCCGAAGCAGTTCAACGAGCTGTGGAATCAGCTCAGCCCCGACGAAAAGGATTGGCTGTATAGCCAAGACCACGACATTGGCAATCACGCCGGGATGCCGTGGGATTCGCCTGACCACTTGGGCAGAGACCACTACAACCGGTTGCATTTGGCTGAGCTCACACGGCAATCCCAGTGCGACGTCACTCGGATACAGCACGAGATTGATCAGTTGATGGCCGAACCCAACGTCGACGACGGCGCGCTCTACGCGTTGCAGTCACAACTGGCCGCGGCCCGAAAACACTTTGCCGGTTATCAGGCGGTCGACGCGGGCTTGAAGTCCGCCGGCGGACCGCAGCGTTACTTGGGTCTGCTCGACGAGTTCGGCCACGGCGCCGTGTCGATCGCGAACCCCGATACCGCGCGCCGCAATGCGATCTTCGTACCCGGCACCGGACAAGACCTGAGCCGACTGACGTTCAGCGACGAGAAGGCGTTGGCCATGTATACCGCGGCCTTGACTGCCGACCCCGGCCTGGAACCGGGCGATGTCTCAGTGACGACGTGGATGGGTTACGACCGCCCCATGGATCTCAGCCGCGCAGCTTTCCCGCAGCCCGCGCAGGGAGGCGCGGATCGATTGTCGACCTTCGAAAACGGCCAGCGGGCCTCGCACCTTGGGCAGGCGTCCGTCGATACCGTGATCGGCCACAGCTACGGCTCCACCGTGATCGGCGCGGCCGCCGCCGGCGGGCGCCACCTCGACGCCGACAATGTCATCGCGGTCGGAAGCCCCGGCATGCTGGTCGATGGTGCCGGCGGGCTCAATCTGCACCCCGGCGGCAACGTCTTTGTGATGCGTGCCGTCAACGACGTGATCGGCATGGGCGGCATCGTCACCGAATGGACGTTGGGCGCCGACCCGGCGGACCCGGGCTTCGGTGCCCGCCGACTGGCCGCCGATCCCGGGCCCGCCGGTCCTTTCGGGCTGCCCAGCGTCGCCGCGCACAGCAGTTACTGGTTGAGCGGCAACAAGGCGCTGGCGAACTTCGGTGCGGTGATCGCCGGTGTGCCTCCGCCCTACCTCGTCGGGCAGCGATAGTTGTGGGCTCGGTGGTTTTGTGGCCTGCCGGACGGGTACGCGCGACAATGGGAATTCCACTCCTCACCAGGAGCGACGGACATGGGCTGGTTGAGCGCACCGGAATATTGGTTGGGCAGGCTGATATTGGAGCGCGGCACCGCGATCGTCTATGTCTTCGCATTCGTGGCGGCCGCGCGGCAATTCCCGGCGCTGATCGGGGAGCATGGGTTATTGCCGGTGCCGCGTTATCTGGCCCGGCACTCGTTCATCCGAACGCCGAGCATCTTCCACCTCCACTACTCCGATCGGTTCTTCGCGACAGTCGCATGGTTGGGTGCGGCGTTGGCGGCAGGGATGGCCGCGGGACTGGCCGACATGGTGCCGCTCTGGATGGCGGTGTTGCTGTGGCTGCTGCTGTGGGTTGGGTATCTGTCGATCGTCAATGTCGGCCAGACCTGGTACTTGTTCGGCTGGGAGTCGCTGATGCTGGAAATGGGTTTCCTGGCAATCTTTCTCGGCAACGACCGGATCGCGCCGCCGCTGCTGGCGATGTGGCTCGCACGGTTGCTGCTGTTTCGGCTCGAGTTCGGCGCCGGCCTGATCAAACTTCGCGGCGACACCTGCTGGCGGGATCTGACCTGCCTGTACTACCACCATGAAACCCAGCCGATGCCGGGGCCGCTGAGTTGGTTTTTCCATCACCTACCCAAGCCGCTGCATCGGGTGGAGGCCGCAGGAAATCACTTCGCGCAACTCGTGGTCCCGTTCGGTCTGTTCGCCCCGCAACCGGTGGCCAGCATCGCCGGCGCGATCGTCGTGGTCACTCAGCTGTGGCTGGTGGCGTCCGGCAACTTCGCCTGGCTCAACTGGCTGACGATCCTGTTGGGTTGCAGCGCGATCGACGCGACGTCGCTGGCGACGCTGCTGCCCATCCCCCGCCAGCCCGCCCTCACTGAAGCTCCGCGCTGGTTCGCCGCCCTGGTGATCGTGTTCGCGGCGCTGACGCTGATGTTGAGTTACTGGCCGGTGCGCAACATGATCTCGCGTCGTCAGCGAATGAACATGTCGTTCAACCCGTTTCACTTGATCAATACCTACGGGGCGTTCGGCAGCATCGGTCGTACGCGCCGGGAGGTGGTGATCGAGGGCACCGACGAACCGACGATCACCGAGCGGACGGTATGGAAGGAATACGAATTCAAAGGCAAGCCGGGAGCGGTGCGGCGACTGCCGCGGCAGTGGGCGCCGTATCACCTACGACTGGATTGGCTGATGTGGTTCGCTGCGATCTCCCCGCAGTACGCCTACTCGTGGCTGCAAACATTCATGTTGCGGCTCTTGCAGAATGATGCGGCGACGCTGCGTCTGCTGCGTGACAATCCCTTCCCGGATGACCCGCCGCGGTACGTGCGAGCTCAGCTGTACCGATACCGCTTCACCACCCCGGCCGAACTGCGGCGCGACCACGCGTGGTGGCATCGCACGCTGGAAGCGCCCTACCTAGGGCCCATCGCGCCGACAGACGAAACGGCGCCACAGCACCCCGACTGAGGATGCTGTGACGCCGAAGGAATTTGTGCTGCATCACTTCTGGTAGGACGTGGCCCCGGTTCCGGCGAGCTTGCCGCCTTCCACGATCAGGTATTCCGGCCGGATCGGCGTGCCCGCGAAGAAGGACTCCAGGATTTCGCGAGTGCCTGCGGCGTAGCGGGCTTGCGCGGACAGCGTCGTCCCGGACACGTGCGGTGTCATCGCGTTGTTCGGCATGGTCCGCCACGGATGGTCGGCCGGTGGCGGCTGTGGGAACCACACGTCGCCGGCGTAACCCGCCAACTGGCCACTACGTAGCGCGGCTGCGATGTCCTCCGGCACAGTCTCCTCAGCGCGGGCAGTGTTGACGATGTAGGAGCCGCGCCGCATCGAGGCGATCAGTTTCTCGTCGAACATCGCGCGGGTGTCCTCGTACAGCGGTGAGTGCACCGACACCACGTCAACCGAGCGGACCAGCGACTCCACTCCCGCGTGATAGGTCACATTCAGCTGCTGCTCGACCTCGGGCGAAAGCCGGTGGGTGTCGGTGTAGTGCAGGTTGACGTCGAAGGGCGCCAGCCGGCGCAGCACGGCACGGCCGATCCGGCCGGCGGCGATCACACCGACATCCATGCCTTCCAGGTCGTAGGCGCGCTCGACACAGTCCGCGATGTTCCAGCCGCCGTCGGCGGCCCAGCGGTGCGACGGAACAAAGTTGCGCACCAGCGTCAGGATCTGCATGACGGCGTGCTCGGCCACGCTGATGCTGTTGCTGTAGGTCACCTCGGCGACCGTGATGTCACGCTCTTTCGCCGCGTCGAGGTCGACATGGTCCGATCCGATGCCGGCCGTCAGCGCCAGCTTCAGCTTCGGCGCCTTGGCGATGCGCTCCTTGCTCAGGTAGGCGGGCCAAAAGGGTTGGGAGATCACGATATCGGCGTCGGGCAGTTCGCGTTCGAACTCCGAATCCGGGCCGTCCTTGTCCGAGGTGACCACCAACTCGTGGCCGTTCTCTTCGAAGAACTTCCGCAGCCCCAGAGCCCCAGAGACACTGCCCAGCAATTCACCGGGCGTGAAGTCGATCTTCGACGGGGTCGGCAGGGTGGCGCCTCCCGGGTAGTTGTGGATTTCCGGGATGCTGTCGCGGGCGTACTTCGGCGGGTATCCGTCGACGGGGTCCGGGTACAGCACCATCACACATTTGGCCATGACTTCCTCCTCGAGTCGTCCACCCGGACGTCAAAAACGTTGCTGCTTAATCATTCTGGGTGGAACTTGTTGATTCTTTTCTCAACTGACTCAAGTCTCGTCCTACCAGCGCGCGGTTGTCCAAGACGCATTTCCGACCGGCCGATAGGCAGCACCGATCAGGCCCCGTCGAGCGCCGCGGCGATGCCGGCGTCCCGCGCGGTCTGCACCAGCGCCCGGGTCACCGGTGAGCCGGGCTCTGCCGGATGGGTGACGAGCGCCAGCAGCGCGGTGACCGACGGTTGATGCAGCCGAAGCACCGAAACACCCGGCGGCATCCCGAGGGTACGAACCCAGGTATGCGGCACGATGCTCGCCCAGCGCCCGGTCGCGACGTGAGCAAGCAACGTGCCCACCGAGTCGGCTTCGAGTTGAGGTGTCACCGCGAGACCCTGACCGGCCAGGGCGTCGTCGATGAGCCTGCGGCCCCGCATACCCGCGCTCAGCAGACACAGCGGCAGCTGCAGCGCGTCCGCCCAGCTGATCGCGTCCGCCTTCCCGGTGAGCAGTTCGCTGCCGGCGACCAACACCTGATGCTCGTGATACAGCGGGGTCACCGTCAGGTCGGCGGTGTCCTGCCGCTCGGGATAGATGATGCCGCCGTCCAATTCGAATCGGCGAATCTGTTCGACGATCTCGGCCGATCGCAGGTTGGTGTTCAGCTGTATCCGCACCAACGGGTGTGCGGCGCAGAACGGGTCGGTCAGCAGCGCGACTGTGGTTGCCGCGGCCGGGACCACACCTAAGCGAAGCTCACCGACCAGTCCGGTTTGCAGCGCGGTGACTTCTTGTTTCAGTGCGTCGCAGTCGGCCAGCACGCGCCTGGCCCAGTGCACCAGCCGCTCGCCTTCGGGAGTGAGGCCTTCGAACTTCTGGTCGCGCCGGACCAGTGGCACCTTGAGCTCTTGCTCCAGCTTGCGGATGGCCTCCGACAACGCCGGCTGGGATACGTGGCAAGCACTGGCCGCGCGGGCGAAATGACGCTCCCTGGCAAGTGCGACAAAGTACTCCAGCTGGCGGATCAGCACGGACGCTACAGCGACTCGTCGAGCTCGCCGAGCCGGTCGGTCAGCCGCAGGTTTTCGGAATAGTCGACCGGGCAGCAGATCAGTGACACCCCGTCGTCATCGAGAGCGGCCCGCAACGTCGGCAACAGTTCGTCGGCGCTGTTGATCCGATAACCCTTGGCGCCGAAGCTTTCCGCGTACTTGACGATGTCAGGATTGCCGAACTTCACGTAGTGGTGCTCGCCGAGTTCGAGATCCATCTTCCACTCGATCAGACCGTAGCCGCCGTCTTCCCAAATCAGCACGACCAGCGGTATCTTCTCGCGGACGGCGGTTTCGATCTCCTGCGAGTTCATCAGGAAGGCCCCGTCACCCGCCACGGCCAGCACCTTCGAATCCGGCTTCGCCAACTTGACCCCAAGCGCTCCCGGTAGCGCAAAGCTCATGGTGGACAGGCCATTTGATACGAGGCAAGTGTTGGGCTCGTAGGTCGGATACAGCCGGGCCATCCACATCTTGGTGGCGCCGGTGTCGACCAGCACGACGTCGCTGCGGCCGAGCGCCGCACGGATATCGGCGACTAACCGCTGAGGGGCCAGCGGGTATCGCGAATCCTGTTGTCCGCGCACGAATTCCTCGTCGAGCAGGCCAGAGCCGGGGATCTCCGGATCGGCGACAAAGACGTGATCGTCGAGCCCTTCGGCCAGCGCGTCTAGCGACTCGCTGATATCACCGATGATCCCGACGTCCACCGAGTAGTGCGCGTCGACCTCGGCCGGGAACCGATGGATGTGAATGATCTTCTTGTCGGCCTTGGGATTGATCCGGACCGGGTCGAACTCCTGCAGCTCATAGCCGACCGCGATAATGACGTCGGCGTTGTCGAACCCGAAGTTGACGTAATCGTGCCGCATGAACCCCAGCGCCCCGATGCTGTTGGGGTGGTCGTCGGGCATAACACCTTTGCCGTGAAAGGTGTTGGCCACCGGGATGTCGAACTTCTCGGAGAATCGCACCA
>DATDLZ010000225.1:0-16256 GCA_036519055.1 Mycobacterium sp. | reverse complement strand
CTCCTACAGCGGGTCGACGTTGCGCGATCACCTGGGGTTGCAACGGCCGGCCTGCGCGCCCGTCGGAGCATGATGCTCGAAGGCATCCGGGTTCTCGACGTAGCGACGCTGGCCGCCGCGCCACTGGCGGCCACGTATCTCGGCGAGTTCGGCGCCGACGTCATCAAGATCGAGCAACCCGACGGCGGCGACCCGATCCGCACCTGGGGAAACCAGGTCGACGGCGTCGGCCTGATGTGGAAGTCGTTGTCGCGCAACAAGAGATCGATCACCCTCAACCTGCGCGTGGCCGAAGGCCAGGCGTTGCTGCGACGGCTGGTCGAACACGCCGACGTGGTGATCGTCAACACCCGGCCGGCCACCTTGCGCAAATGGGGCCTGGACTACCCGGCGCTGCGCGCCGTCAACGACAACATCGTGATGCTGCACATCACCGGCTACGGGCTGACCGGGCCGAAAAGCGAGCGACCCGGATTCGGCACGCTGGGCGAAGCAATGAGCGGATTCGCCAACATCACCGGCGAGGCCGGGGGACCGCCGACGTTGCCGCCGTTCATGCTTGCCGACGGGGTGGCGTCGCTCAACGCCGCCTACGCGGTGATGATGGCGCTCTACCACCGCGACGTGCATGGCGCGCCAGGGCAGTTGATCGACATCAACCTGATCGACCCGCTGGCGCGGCTGCTGGAGCAGACGCTGCTGGGCTACGACCAGCTCGGCCTGGTGCCGACCAGGGCGGGCAACCGCTGGGACATCTCGGCGCCGCGCAACACCTACCGCACTGCCGACGATCGCTGGCTGGCGATGTCGGGCAGCTCACCGCAGTTGGCGCTGAGGGTGTTTCGCGCGATCGGGCGCGCCGACCTGGTCGACGACGCCGACTTCTCCGATCCGCAGCGCCGGCTGGCGCGGGCCCGCGAGGTCGACCAGGTGGTCGCCGACTGGGTGGCCACCAAGACGCTGGCCGAGGCGATGGAGATCTTCGACGCCGCCGAGGTGGCCGCCGCACCGGTCTACGACATCACCGATCTGGTTGCCGACGAGCAGCTTTCGCACCGCGAAGTCTTCGTCAAGGTCGGCGACGACGAACTGGGCGCGATGACCGTCCAGGCTCCGGTGCCGCGCTTCTCCGGTGCGATTGGTCGCGTGCAACACCTGGGCCCGCGGATCGGTGAACACAACGCCGAGGTGTACGGCGAGCTGCTCGGGCTGGCCGGCGGCGACATCGACGACCTGCATACCCGGGGTGTGCTGTGAGAGGAGCTCGGTAAATGACCTCGCTGTTGCGCCGCTCGGAACTCGCGGTGCCCGCGGCCAATGACCACATGTTCGCCAAGGCCGCCACATCGGAGGCCGACCTCGTCTTCCTCGACCTCGAGGACGCCACCGCGCCCGCCCACAAGGAGGCGGCCCGTGGCAAAGCCGTCACGGCGCTCAACGAACTCGACTGGGGACGCACCGTGCGGGCGATCCGCATCAACGGGCTGGACACCCAGTGGTGCCATGACGACATCGTCGAGGTCGTCACCAACGCTCGGGAGAACCTCGACACCATCATCATCCCGAAAGCGCTTCGGGCCCGCGATGTTTGGTGGGTCGACGTACTGCTCACCCAGCTGGAGGCCAAGCTCGGTTTGTCCCGCCAGATCCGCCTTGAGGTGCTCATCGAAGAGGTCGAAGGACTGGCCAACGCCGAGGCGATCGCCACCGCCAGCCCGCGACTGGACGCGCTGATCTTCGGTGTCGGCGACTTCTCGCTGTCCCAGGGCGCTCGGGTCGACACCAACTTCGACCCGCTCGGCGAATATCCCGGCGACTTCTGGGCCTATGCCCGCAACAAGGTGATCGTCGCGGCCCGCATCGCCGGCATCGACGCGATCGACGCGCCATACCCCGACTACGGCAACCTGGAGGGCTACGAGCGCGACGCGCGACGGGCCGCGCTGATGGGCTACACCGGCAAGTGGGCCATTCACCCGAGTCAGATCGACGTCGCCAACCGGGTTTACGCGCCGACCGACGAGGAGATCGCGCTGGCCGAGCGCAACGTCGCGGCCTACCGCGAAGGCGAGCAAAAGGGTCTGGGCGCGGTGGGCGTCAACGGTGTTCTGGTCGACGCGGCCCACGTCAAGATGGCTCAGGCCACCCTGGCGCGCGCGGCGCTGATCAAGGGGGGCCTATGAAAAACTTCACCGACGACGAGATGAATGCGCTGCTGCCCACCGCCAAGGCCTATAGCGTTGTGATCCTCAAGCAGGGCCCGAACTTTACCGATGACACGGCACCGGCGGTCATCTGGGAGCACGGCCGGCGTAACTTCGGGCTACGCCACGACGGCGTGCTCGCGGTCGTGTTGCCGGTTACCGATGGCTCCAATGTCTGCGGTGTCGGGGTGTTCAACGGGACCGTCGATGAGACCGTCGCGCTCATCAACGACGATCCAGGCGTGCAAGCCGGGGTGTTCACCTTCGAGGTGCACGGCTGCCGTGGATTTCCCGGCGACTCGCTGCCGTAGCAACGCTGCGCCGAGATCGACGGCAGCTCAGAAAACTGCGCGAAAACCCGCTCTAGCGTCGATCTCGGCGACGCAGAAATCGTTAGACCAGCTCGGGCACCCGCAGATGGGCGATCGCCAATTCGAACTCGCCGACGTCGAACTGGTCGGCGCCCAGGTCGCGAAGGCGGGCGGTACGCAGCGATCGCGCCTGCTCTTCGTTGCGCTGCATGGCTGCCAGGCTGTCGAACGTCGACGACGACACCGCCCGCCAGGATGTGCGGTCGATCATCAGGCTCGCGCTGCAGAAACCTTCGAGCTCCTCGATCGCGGGCAGCACCGACTCGCGGTAGAAGGCGATGGCCCGGTCGAACTGGTCGGGCCGCACTGTGAGCCAGGTGGCCCGCACGCCGGCACCCGGGCCGGAGGGGTGGTCGCGGTGCAGAACCGCAATCTCCCATTCGTCGACCGTCGGGCTACCGCCGAACGTCTGGGCCGCCTGATCCCGAACCGGCCGTATCCCACGTGCGCTCGCGCGCATCGCCTGTTCGTTCTCCCATGAGCTGGTCGCAATGCAACGACCGGAGCCACGGTCGACCAACAACGACACACCAAGACATCCGTCGACTTTCTGAAGTTCGGGCATGACCACGTCGCGAACATGCGCGATCCCGGCGTCGATGGACGACGGCTGCGCCTCGATAGTGGTAGAGCGCGCGTACACAGCAGCCCCTTTCATTTCGGGTCGAGCCTGCTTAGGGGCAGCGCCCCGGTGGCGCCACCGGTTCCACTAACCACCTTCCTCTGGCGGATTGGTCATGGCAATGGGCAATGCCGCTGCGCTTGTTCGGGATTGGCAGGGTAGTACCGGCCGACAGCCAATCGCTTGGTCGGCCGGTCTACGCCGTTTCGATCGATCAGACCAGCTCGGGTGCCCGCAGATGGGCGAGCCGGAGCTCGAACTCGCAGTCGTCGAGCTCGTCGGCGCCCGCTTGGGCAGTCTTCGTGTTCTTGAGGGCCGTCGCCTGCTCTCTGTTGCGATTCATCGCCTCGAGGCTGTCGAATGACGTACTGGCCACGGCGCGTCCGGATGCGCGATCCACCAGCAGGCTGGCGCTGCAGAACCCCTCGAGTGCCTCGAGCTCGGGCAGAACGGACGTCTTGTAAAACTCGATGCCCTGGTCAAGTTGATCGGGCGGCATCTTGACC
Source organism: Mycobacterium sp. (assembly GCA_036519055.1). GTDB lineage: Bacteria > Actinomycetota > Actinomycetes > Mycobacteriales > Mycobacteriaceae > Mycobacterium. The sequence continues at coordinate 12,553 of DATDLZ010000225.1, read as the reverse complement.
CACGTCGCCCGCGCGCAGGCGCCCTCACCTGAGCGGTGATCACGGTGCAGCACCACGATTTCCCACTCTTCGACCATTGGGCTGCCGGTCCCGCCGAAGGCCTGCGCCGCTTGATCGCGAATCGGCTGTATCTGTTCGGCGCTGGCGCGCATCGCCTCTTGGGTTTCCCATGCGGTGGTCACTATGCATCGGCCGGTTCGCTGGTCGGCCAACAGCGACAAGCCGACACAGCCGTCGACCTCCTGAAGTCTTGGCATGACGGTGTCGCGAATGTGCGCAGCTCCTGCGTCGATGGACGATGGTTGCGCCTGGATGGTGGTAGAACGCGCGTACACGATCCACCTCTTTCCTCCTCGGGGCAGCGCCCCGGTGGCGCCACCGGTCAACTAACACCTTCCTCTGGCGGATTAGCCATGGCAATGGGCAATGCCGTGCATTTGCTGAGGATGGATCGGATGAGATGGCAGGTCACCGAGCACGCCTCTTAGGCTTGAACGATGCATACCGATGTGCTGGATGTGGATACCGCGCGTCGCCGCATCGTGGATTTGACCGAGTCAGTGCGTGCGTTTTGCTTCCCGCGGGGCGACGGGCTGTGCAACGTCTTCATCCCGCACGCGACGGCCGGGGTGGCGATCATCGAGACCGGTGCCGGTTCCGACGACGACCTCGTCGAAACCCTGGAACGTCTGCTGCCGCGCGACGATCGCTATCGCCACGCGCACGGTTCGCACGGCCATGGCGCAGATCACGTGCTGCCGGCCATCGTTGCGCCGTCGGTCACGCTGCCGGTGCAGGGCGGCGAACTACAGCTGGGTACCTGGCAAAGCGTGGTCTTGGTCGACCTGAACCGGGACAATCCGCGGCGCTCGGTGCGGTTGTCTTTTCTCGACGGGTGAGCCCGCACCGCCTGGTAGCCCGCGTCGTTGAGTGTTCGGAGCCCGTCGCCGTGCCGGTACTGTGGTGCAGTCGAATAGCCCCTGAATAGGGTGGAAATCGGCTGGGCAGGCGACGGCAAGAGGAAGCGAGAAAGTGCAGACACACGAGATCAGGAAGAGGTTCCTCGATCATTTCGTGAACGCGGGCCATACCGAGGTACCGAGTGCCTCGGTGATTCTCGACGACCCCAACCTGCTGTTCGTCAACGCCGGCATGGTGCAGTTCGTGCCGTTCTTCCTCGGCCAGCGCACCCCGCCGTATCCGACGGCCACCAGCATTCAGAAATGCATTCGCACGCCCGATATCGACGAAGTCGGGATCACCACCCGGCACAACACCTTTTTCCAGATGGCCGGCAATTTCTCGTTCGGCGACTATTTCAAGCGCGAGGCCATCGAGTTGGCCTGGACATTGCTGACACGCAAAGTTGACGACGGCGGATATGGGCTTGATCCGGAAAAGCTCTGGGCCACAGTCTATTTCGACGACGACGAAGCCGTGCAGCTGTGGCAGGAGATCGCGGGCCTGCCGGTCGAGCGAATCCAGCGCCGCGGCATGGCCGATAACTATTGGTCGATGGGCATTCCCGGGCCGTGCGGCCCGTCGTCGGAGATCTACTACGACCGCGGTCCCGAGTTCGGGATCGGCGGTGGCCCGGAAGCCAACGAGGACCGCTACATCGAGATCTGGAATCTCGTGTTCATGCAGAACGAACGCGGCGAGGGCACCAGCAAAGACGACTTCGAAATCCTGGGTCCGTTGCCGCGCAAGAACATCGACACCGGCATGGGCGTCGAGCGGGTTGCGTTCCTGCTGCAGGGCGTGGCCAACGTCTACGAAACCGACCTGCTGCGACCGGCCATCGACGCAGTGGCCGAGCGTGCGCCCCGCGGCTATGACGTCGGCAACCACGCCGACGACGTGCGCTACCGGATCATCGCCGACCACAGCCGCACCGCGGCCATCCTGATCGGCGACGGTGTCAGCCCGGGCAACGACGGCCGCGGCTACGTGCTGCGCCGGCTGCTTCGGCGGGTGATCCGCTCGGCCAAGTTGCTCGACATCGACGGCCCGATCGTCGGCGAGCTGATGGCCACCGTCCGTGACGCGATGGGCCCGTCGTATCCGGAACTAGTCACCGACTTCGACCGGATCAACCGGATCGCTGTCGCCGAGGAGACCGCGTTCAACCGGACGCTGCAATCGGGTTCGCGGCTTTTCGAAGAGGTGGCCGGTGCCACCAAGTCATCCGGCGCGACCGTGCTGTCCGGATCGGATGCCTTCACGCTGCACGACACCTACGGATTCCCGATCGAGCTCACCCTCGAGATGGCCGCCGAAGCCGACCTGCAAGTAGACGAACTCGGGTTCCGGGAACTGATGGCCGAGCAGCGCCGCCGCGCGAAAGCCGATGCCGCAGCCCGCAAGCACGCGCACGCCGACCTGACGGCGTACCGTGAGCTGGTCGATGCGGGCCCCACCGAATTCACCGGCTTCGACGAATTGACCTCGCAGGCACGGATTCTGGGCATCTTCGTAGACGGCAAGCGGGTGCCGGTCGTCGCGCACGGTGGCGAGGGGGCGGACCGGGTCGAACTGGTGCTGGACCGCACGCCGCTGTACGCGGAGTCGGGCGGCCAGATCGCCGACGAGGGCACCATCACCGGAACCGGCGCCGGCAAGAGCGCCAAGGCCGCCGTCACCGACGTGCAGAAGATCGCCAAAACCCTGTGGGTGCACCGCGTCAACGTGGAATCCGGCGAGTTTGTCGAGGGCGACACCGTCGTCGCGGCCGTGAATCCCGACTGGCGCAAGGGCGCCACCCAGGGGCACTCGGGCACCCACATGGTGCACGCCGCCCTTCGACAGGTGTTGGGTCCCAATGCCGTTCAAGCCGGTTCGCTGAACCGGCCGGGCTATCTGCGGTTCGACTTCAACCGGCAGGGCGCGCTGAGCGCCGAGCAGCTCAGCCAGGTCGAGGAAGTCACCAACGAGGCTGTGCAGGCCGACTTCGAAGTGCACACGTTCCTCGAGCAACTCGACAAGGCCAAAGCGATGGGCGCGATGGCGATGTTCGGCGAGGCCTACCCGGACGAAGTGCGTGTCGTCGAGATCGGCGGTCCCTTCTCGTTGGAGCTGTGCGGTGGCACCCACGTGCACAACTCGGCGCAGATCGGACCGGTGAGCATCCTCGGCGAATCGTCGGTGGGCTCCGGCGTGCGCCGGGTCGAGGCTTACGTCGGTCTGGAGTCGTTCAAGCATCTGGCCAAGGAGCGGGCGCTGATGGCCGGGCTGGCCTCGTCGCTGAAGGTGCCCTCGGACGAAGTGCCCGCCCGGGTGGCGAACCTGGTGGAACGACTGAAGGTCGCCGAGAAAGAAATCGAACGCAACCGGCTGGCCAATGCGCGGGCAGCCGCGGTAAATGCCGCCGCCGGAGCACAGCACGTCGGTAACGTCCGGTTGGTGGCGCAGCGGATGTCGGCCGGCATGACGGCCGCCGATCTGCGCTCGCTGGTCGGCGATATTCGCGGCAAGCTCGGCAACGATCCGGCGGTGGTCGCCCTGATCGCCGAGGGCGAAGACGACAGCGTGCCGTACGCGGTGGCCGCGAACCCCGCGGCCCAGGATCTGGGTATCCGCGCCAATGATTTGGTCAAGCAGCTCGCCGCGGTGGTCGACGGACGTGGCGGCGGCAAGGCGGATCTCGCGCAGGGGTCGGGCAAGGACCCGTCGGGCATCGACGCGGCGCTCGACGCGGTGCGTGCAGAGATAGCAAGGATCAGCTGAGTGGACTCCTCGCATCGCCTGCCGGACCGGCCCGGCAGCGACGATCCCGGAGCTGGGCGGCGGCTTGGCATCGATGTCGGCAGTGTGCGGATCGGCGTGGCAACCAGCGACCCGGACGGCATCTTGGCCACCCCGGTGGAAACGGTCCGCCGCGACCGGTCCGCCAAGCACGTGCGGCGGTTGGTCGAGCTGGTCGCCGAGTTGCACGCAGTCGAGGTTGTCGTCGGCTTGCCGCGAACCCTGGCCGACCGCACCGGCCCGTCGGCGCTTGACGCGATCGAGCTGGCCGAGGTGCTGGCCGGGCGGATCGCGCCGATTCCGGTGCGGCTGGCCGACGAACGCCTGACGACCGTCAGCGCGCAGCGATCGCTGCGCCAGGCCGGGGTCAAGGCCAAGGGCCAGCGTAGGGTCATCGACCAGGCGGCGGCGGTGGCGATCCTGCAGGGTTGGCTCGACGAACGTCGCGCCATGCTGCCCGGGGAGGTCAACGGTGTCTGACAGCCGGGAGCGCGCTCGGCCGCGTCGCGATCGCGAGGCCGGCGCAGCCGGGGGCAACGGGTCGCGACCAGGACCTGTGGCGGTCGGGCCGCCGCGTCGACGGCGGTCGCGCGCCGAACGTCTCCGCGCCGAGCGGGAGGGTCGTCGACGGCGCACCGCCCGCGGAATACTCGTCAGCCTGTGCATCGGCGTGGTTGTCGTCGCAGTGTTCGTCGGCTCCAGGATGTGGCACAGCTTCAGCCCGCAAAACGACTTCGCCGGCGACGGCAAACAGGACCTGGTGATCCAGGTGCATCCCGGGGACTCGACCACGGCGATCGGCGAGACGCTGCACAAACAAGACGTCGTCCGGACCGTCAAAGTGTTCCTGGAGGCCGCCCAAGGCAACGACGCGATTTCGGCGATCCAGCCCGGTTACTACCGGCTGCGCACCGAGCTTCCGGCGGCCTCGGCGGTCAAGGCGCTCGCCGATCCCGCGAGCCGAGTCGGCAAGGTGGTCATCCCCGAGGGTGAGCAGCTCGACGACACCACCGAGGTCAAGACCAACGCCACCACACCCGGCATCTTCACCATGATCGCCAACGCCAGCTGCGTCGAGCTGAACGGGGACAAGCACTGCATCGCAGCGGCCGATTTGCGCACAGCGGCCGAAAAGACCCCGCTGGCATCGCTTTCCGTGCCGTCCTGGGCCGTCGCGTCGGCAACGGCGATGGGTGACGATCACCGCCGGATCGAGGGCCTGATCGGGCCGGGCACCTGGAACGTCAACCCGTCGGCGTCTCCGCAGGAGATCCTGGAGTCACTGATCAGCGCCAGCTCGGAGCATTACGTGAGATCGGGTCTGCTGGACACCGCCACCGCGATGAACATGTCGCCGTACAACGTCCTGGTGGTCGCCTCGCTGGTTCAGCGGGAGGCCAAACCGCAGGACTTCGCCAAGGTGGCGCGGGTCATCTACAACCGGCTGGCCGAGCACCGCAAGCTGGAGTTCGACTCGACGGTGAACTATCCGCTGGACCGCCGCGAGGTCGCTACCACCGACGGCGACCGCGGCAATTCGACGCCGTGGAACACCTACGCGAACGACGGACTGCCCGCGACGCCGATCTGTTCGCCCGGCACCGACGCCCTCAACGCGGCCGAGCATCCCGAAGACGGCGATTGGCTGTACTTCGTGACCATCGACCCGCAGGGCACGACGTTGTTCACCCGCGACTATCAACAGCATCTGGCGAACATCGAGTTGGCCAAGCGCAACGGTGTCCTCGACAGCGCGCGCTAGAAAGGCGGCGGTGCTCGGTTCGCCGATCGCACATTCGCGCTCTCCGCAACTACACCTGGCCGCCTACCGGGCGCTCGGCCTGGATGGGTGGACCTATCAGCGGATCGAGTGCGGGGCCGACGAATTGCCCGGCGTCGTAAGCGGATTCGGCCCGGAATGGGTTGGCGTGTCGGTGACCATGCCCGGCAAATTCGCCGCGCTGCGATTCGCCGACGAGCGCACCGACCGGGCCGAGCTGGTTGGTTCGGCCAACACGCTGCTGCGGACGCCGGGTGGCTGGCGGGCCGACAACACCGACGTCGACGGCGTGGCGGGTGCGCTGAGCTCAGAAGGCTTCGCGACGGGTGCCGCCGTGGTCGCGGGATCCGGCGGTACCGCGCCGGCGGCGATCGTGGCACTGGCCGAATTGGGTGTCACCGACATCGCCGTCGTCGCGCGGAACCCGGACAAGGCCGCTGGGCTGGTCGAGCTGGCTGACCGGGTCGGCGCAGTGGCCCGGTTCTGCGACCTGAACGACGGCGCGATCCGCGATGCGGTCGGTGCCGCCGCAGTATTGGTCAACACCTTGCCCGCGGAGGTCGCGGCGCGTTACGCGGAGTCCTTCGCCGATGTGCCGATCCTGCTCGACGCGATCTACGACCCATGGCCGACGCCGCTGGCCTCCGCGGTGGCCGCCGCGGGCGGGCGGGTGATCAGCGGTCTGCAGATGCTGTTGCATCAGGCCTTCGCGCAAGTCGAACAATTCACAGGCCTACCCGCGCCGCGAGCGGCGATGGCGGCGGCTTTGGATTAACCTGCGGCGCATGCTGACCACGGCCGTGCTGCTGTGGATGGCGGCGCTGACCGGCTACGACGTCCGCCAATGTCGACTGCCCAACCGGCTCACCCTCCCGGGATTCGCGGCGGTGATGCTCGTCGCCGCGGGCTCAGGCCATGGTCCGGCGGCTGCGCTGGGAGCCGCGGCGTTGGCCACGGTCTATCTGCTGGTGCACCTGCTGGCGCCGACGGCGATGGGCGCCGGGGACGTCAAGCTGGCCCTCGGTTTGGGTGCGCTGACCGGATGTTTCGGTGCGGACGTGTGGTTCCTCGCCGCGATCGGCGCGCCGATTCTGACTGCGGTTATCGGGTTGGTGGCCTGGCTGGGCTGGTCGGCGACGACGGTGCCGCACGGCCCGTCGATGTGTGCGGCCAGCGTGGCGGCTGTAGGACTGGCGCAGCTGGCGTAGCCAAAGTGGCAGCGTCTGGCAGCGCCGACGGTCGATTTGGCAGCGGCTCGCGCCGCACCATCTGGGCATGACGAATGCATCGATTTCGCTTAGCCCCGACCGAATCAACGACTCGCGCTGGCGCTCCGTCGGCACCGATCTTGCCTTCTGGACCGTGGTGGGTGCGGTTGTCGCCGCGCTGAGCGGTCCGCTCGGTGAGATGTGGGGCATGCCGCGGGCCGACCTGGTGGCCGGTGGATTGACGTTTCTCGCCGGCGGCGCCCTGCTGCTGTTCGGTCTGAACCGGATCCGTCCGCTCTCGCGTGGGCTGGTGCTGGGTTGCGGCGTTTCCAACCTATTGCTGGCGCCGACGCTGTGGGTGGCGGCAGCCCTTGGCTGGCTTTCGCTGAGCACCGCGGGCAACTGGGCGCTGGCCGGTGCGGGCGACGCGGCTCTGGTGCTGGGTATCTGGCAGCTCGCTGCCTCGCGACGTTCGCGGTAGCGCGCAGTCCTGCCGCTTTTTAATTGTCGAGGCCTGTCGTGGGAAGATGGGACTCGTGTTGCGATGGACTACTGCTGGTGAATCCCACGGCCGAGCATTGGTGGCCGTGGTCGAAGGCATGGTCGCCGGACTGACCGTCACCTCCGACGACATCGCCGACCAGCTGGCCCGCCGTCGCCTCGGCTACGGCCGCGGGGCCCGGATGAAGTTCGAGCGCGACCAGGTCACCGTGCTGGCCGGGGTGCGCCACGGCGTCACACTCGGCGGGCCGATCGCCATCGAGATCGGCAACACCGAATGGCCGAAATGGGAAACCGTGATGGCGCCCGACCCGGTCGACGCCGCGGAACTGGAGGTGGCGCGCAACGCGCCGCTGACCCGGCCGCGACCCGGCCACGCCGACTACGCGGGCATGCTCAAATACGAGTTCGATGACGCCCGCCCGGTGCTCGAGCGGGCCAGTGCCCGCGAGACCGCCGCTCGGGTCGCGGCCGGCACCATCGCCCGGCAGTTTCTGCGGCAAGCCCTCGGGGTCGAGGTGCTGTCCCACGTCATCTCGATCGGCGACTCAACGCCGTACGAGGGTCCGCCGCCGCAGGCCGGTGACCTCGCGGCGATCGACGCCAGCGGGGTGCGAGCCTTCGACAAGGCGGCCGAAGAGTCGATGATCGCCGAGATCGAAGCCGCCAAGAAGGACGGCGACACCCTGGGCGGCGTCGTAGAAGCCGTTGCGGTCGGATTGCCGGTCGGTCTGGGCTCTTTCACCAGTGGCGACAACCGGCTCGACAGCCAACTCGCCGCCGCCGTGATGGGCATTCAGGCGATCAAGGGCGTGGAAATCGGTGACGGGTTCGCCACCGCGCGCCGGCGTGGCAGCCGCGCTCACGACGAGATGTACCCGGGTCCCGACGGCATCGTGCGCTCAACCAACCGGGCCGGCGGGCTGGAAGGCGGCATGACCAACGGCGAACCGCTGCGGGTACGCGCCGCGATGAAGCCGATTTCCACCGTGCCGCGCGCGCTGGCCACCGTGGACATGACGACCGGCGATGAGGCGGTCGCGATCAACCAGCGCTCGGATGTCTGCGCGGTGCCCGCTGCTGGCGTGGTGGTCGAGACGATGGTGGCGTTGGTGCTGGCTCGCGCCGCGCTGGAGAAGTTCGGTGGCGATTCGCTGACCGAGACCCGGCGCAACATTGAGTCGTACCTGCGGTCGGTGGCCGAGCGGGAGCCGGTCACCGAAGTTCGGGCATCCGGGTAATTCCGATGGCGCCGAAAGCAGTGTTGGTGGGACTGCCGGGATCCGGTAAGTCCACCGTTGGGCGACGGCTGGCCAAGGCCCTCAACGTCGGCATGCTCGACACCGACGCGGCGATCGAGGAGCGGACCGGACGTCGCATCGCCGACATCTTCGCCACCGACGGGGAAGAAGAGTTCCGCCGCATCGAAGAAGACGTGATCCGGGCGGCGCTGGCCGAGCACGACGGCGTCCTGTCCCTTGGCGGCGGCGCGGTGACCACTCCGGGGGTGCGTGCCGCATTGGTCGGCCATACCGTCATCTACTTGGAAATCACTGCGGCCGAAGGGGTTCGGCGCACTGGCGGCAACACGGTGCGGCCGCTACTGGCCGGGCCGGACCGGGCCGAGAAGTTTCGCGCGCTGATGACCCAGCGTGTTCCGCTCTATCGGAAGGTCGCCACGATCCGGGTGAATACCAGCCGTCGCAACCCTGGAGCCGTTGTCCGTCACATCGTGTGCCGGCTGAACGACCCGAAACCGGGCAACCTCGCGCGCAACCGCCGCCGTCCGCCGTGGCGCCGCACGCCGTCCCCGGAAGTGCCCAGCGCGCCCGAGCCCAGAACCGGACCGCCGCCCACCCCCGCCACGCCGGCCGCCCTGGCTGCGGCCCGTCGCGCCGAGGCGGATAAATGACGGAACTTCCCGAACCGGTCACCGTGCAGGTGGCCGTCGATCCGCCCTACCCGGTGGTGATCGGTACCGGGCTGCTGGGCGAGCTCGGCGAGCTGCTCGCCGGCCGGCACCGTGTCGCCGTCCTGCATCAACCGGTGTTGACGGAGACGGCTGAGGTGATTCGAAATCACCTGGCAGACCAAGGCATTGACGCACATCGCATCGAGATTCCAGACGCCGAAGCCGGCAAGGACCTACCCGTGGTGGGTTTCATCTGGGACGTGCTGGGCCGCATCGGCATTGGCCGCAAGGACGCCTTGGTGAGTCTGGGCGGCGGGGCCGCTACCGACGTCGCCGGCTTCGCCGCGGCGACCTGGCTGCGGGGCGTGTCGATCGTGCACGTGCCCACCACGCTGCTGGCGATGGTCGACGCGGCAGTCGGCGGCAAGACCGGGATCAACACCGACGCAGGCAAAAACCTGGTGGGCGCGTTTCATCAGCCCGCCGCCGTACTGGTCGACCTGGCGACCTTGCAGACGTTGCCGCACAACGAAATCGCGGCCGGCATGGCCGAAGTCGTCAAGGCCGGTTTCATCGCGGACCCGGTGATCCTGGACCTGATCGAGGCCGACCCGCAGGCGGCGCTGGATCCGTCGGGGGAGGTGCTGCCGGAGTTGGTCCGACGCGCGATCGTGGTCAAGGCCGAGGTGGTGGCCGCCGACGAGAAGGAATCCGACCTGCGCGAAATCCTCAACTACGGCCATACATTGGGTCACGCGATCGAGCGGCGGGAGCGCTATCAATGGCGACACGGCGCCGCGGTCTCGGTGGGGTTGGTGTTCGCTGCCGAATTGGGCCGGCTGGCAGGGCGTCTCGATGACGCCACCGCGGAGCGTCACCGCAGCATCCTGACCTCGCTGGGGCTGCCGACGAGCTACGACGCCGATGCGCTGCCGCAACTGTTGGAGTCCATGGCCGGCGACAAGAAAACTCGTTCAGGGGTGCTGCGGTTCGTGGTGCTCGACGGCCTGGCCAAGCCCGGCCGGCTGGAAGGTCCGGACCCGGCCCTGCTGGCGGCCGCCTACGCGGAGGTGGGCACTCGATGAGCATCAACGTCATCAACGGACCCAACCTCGGCCGGCTCGGCCGTCGCGAGCCCGAGGTCTACGGCGACACCACCCACGACGATCTCGTCGCGCTGGTCGAACGCGAGGCCACCGAGCTCGGCGTGAAAGTCATTGTGCGACAAAGCGACAGCGAAGCTCAGCTGCTGGACTGGATCCATCAGGCCGCAGACGCCAAAGAGCCGGTGATCCTCAACGCCGGCGGGCTGACTCACACGTCGATCGCGCTACGAGACGCGTGCGCCGAGCTGAGCGCGCCCCTGATCGAGGTGCACATCTCCAATGTGTATGCCCGCGAAGAGTTTCGGCACAACTCATACCTGAGCCCGGTGGCGAGCGGGGTCATCGTGGGATGTGGCGTCCAGGGGTATCTGCTAGCCCTGCGCTACCTGGCCAGCCTCGGCCGCTAGTGGTCGTCTGACTTCGGCTTTTCGATGTGCTCGGTGGCCGGCTCGGAATGCTCGTGGGACGGCAGCGCCTCGGTCTTCGCGGCGCTGGGCGGCCAGGGAATCTTCTTGGTCTCTTCCTCGCTGGCGGCCGGGCTGACGGCTCCCGTCGTCGCTTCGGCTTCCTGGCTGTAAGCCGTCGGCGCCTCGTACTCGCGTTCGGCGGTCGCCACGGACGTCGACTGTTCCTGCGGCCGGGCGGCACCCTCAGCGGCGGCCTGCTCCGACCGGACCGCGGCGAACACGTCGGTGTCGGCCCGATCCTCGTCGCCGCCGCGCGCGCCGCTCTGCGGCCTGTACGCGCCTGTACGGTCAACCCGCCAGCGGCCAATGGCAACCCCGCTGATCGCGCCCAGGAACACCACCAAGGCGGTGAAGGCCGCGAACGTGGTCAGCTCGTTGATCAGGCCACCGACGTACAGCGCCTGGTAGAAAACCGAGATCAGCCAGGTCACCGCACCGCTGACCAGCCCGGCAACCAGACCGGCCAGCAGCCACGTCATCGCCAGATCACCGCGCCGGTCCGGGTCGGGGTTGCTTGCGGCGTCCTCGCGGCCGTCGATCACCCCCCACGCGACCACGCCGGCGATGAACAGAAGGAGCAGCACGATGCTGATCAGTCCGGCGTGCGTCTGCCACACGCTGATCAACGTCCCCTGAAACAGGCGAACAACGACCATCGCGGCTCCGAACACCAGGCCGCGCAGCATCCAGTTAGTCATGGGGCCACAGCGTAGCGAGTAGCGTCAGCTGGCGTGACACATTCCCAGCGGCGAGCCGCCCTCGGAGCTCGACTTCGGGCGGCCGAACTGGATGCGATGCTGGTCACGGACCTGATCAACGTTCGCTATCTGTCCGGCTTCACCGGGTCCAATGCTGCTCTGCTGGTGTTCGCGGACGATGATGACGCCGTTTTGGCCACCGACGGTCGCTATCGCACCCAGGCCGCCCAGCAGGCGCCCGATCTGGAAGTGGTCATCGAGCGGGCCTGCGGGCGTTACCTCGCCGGGCGGGCCTCGGCCACGGGGGCGCAGCGGGTGGGTTTCGAGAGCCACGTGGTCACGGTGGACGCCTACGACGCGCTGGCCGCCGCGTCGGCTGACGCCGGCACCGCCGAGTTGGTCCGCGCCGCACAGACCGTGGAGGCGCTGCGCGAGATCAAAGACGCCGGGGAGGTGGCGCTGCTGCGGCTGGCCTGCGAAGCCGCCGACGCCGCGCTGACCGACCTGATCGCCCGCGGCGGCGTGCGGCCGGGGCGCACCGAGCTCGAGGTGGGCCGCGAGCTGGAGGCGCTGATGCTGGACCACGGCGCCGACGGCGTCTCGTTCGAGACGATCGTGGCGAGCGGGGCGAATTCGGCGATCCCGCATCACCGGCCTACCGAGGCGGTGCTGGCCGCCGGAGACTTCGTCAAAATCGACTTCGGCGCCTTGGTCGGCGGTTATCACTCGGACATGACCCGCACCTTCGTGCTGGGCAAGGCCGCTGACTGGCAGCTGGAGATATACGAGTTGGTCCGCGACGCGCAACGAGCCGGCCGGGTTGCACTGGAAGCCGGAGCCAGCCTGGCCGACGTGGATGCGGCGGCGCGCGAGGTGATCGTCGACGCCGGGCACGGCGCCCACTTCGGTCATGGTCTCGGTCACGGGGTGGGGCTGCAGATCCATGAAGCGCCGGGGATCAACGCCACCGCCGCCGGTACATTACGTGCGGGCTCCGTGGTCACCGTGGAGCCCGGCGTCTATTTGCCGGACCGCGGCGGCGTTCGCATCGAGTGGGTCGTCAAAAGCGAAGGCGTCAGTAAGGGGACCAAAGTTGCAGGTGTTGTTTTTCTGATTCAGCGAGAGCTGCCGTACGAC
>DATDLZ010000224.1:0-2297 GCA_036519055.1 Mycobacterium sp. | reverse complement strand
ACGCCGCTGGACCGCAGCCGGCCGCTGTGGGAGTTCCACGTCGCCGAGGGCCTGTCCGGCGGACGCTTCGCCCTGATCGGCAAGATCCACCACGCCCTGGCAGACGGCGTCGCCTCGGTCAATCTGCTGGCCCGCGCGATGGACCTCAAGGACGCGCCGACCGATGAACAGGACAACGACGAGGCCGGCGTCACACCGACCACCGCAAGTCTGCTGCGCGCCGCCGGCCGCGACCACGTCCGCCAAATCGCCGAGCTCCCAGGGCTGGTCAGCGACGCCGCCAAGGGATTCAGCCGGGTGCGACACCGCACCCGGGAGCGCGGCGATCACCCGGACCTCGCGGACGCCTTCGACGCGCCACCGAGCTTCCTCAACCACGTGGTGTCGCCGCAGCGCCGGTTCGCCACCACCGCGCTTCGGCTGGCCGACGTCAAGGCGACAGCGAAAGCCCTCGGCATCACACTCAACGATCTGATTCTGGCGACGGCGGCCGGTGGGCTGCGGGAGCTGTTGCTGCGTTATGACGGCAAGGCCGACCGTCCGATCATCGCGTCGGTACCGACCGCCACCGATAAGTCCGAGCGCGTGAGCGGCAACGAGATCAGCGGGCTGTCGATTTCGCTGCCGGTGCATGTCGCCGACCCGGCCGAACGCGCGCAGCTGGTCGCGCTGGCGACCAAAATCGCCAAGGAGGATCACGAGATCCTCGGCCCCCGCCTGTACGGGCGGATAATGGGCTACCTACCGACGGCGATCGCCCCGGCGGCATTCCGGTGGCTGGGGCAGCGCGATGCGCCGAACAAGATGATGAACGTCGCGGTGTCCAGCGTGGTCGGGCCGCGCGAGCGTGGCCACTTCGGTGGCGCCCCGGTCAGCGAGATCTACTCGACGGGTGTGCTGTCGCCCGGAGCTCCGGTCAACATCACGGTGTGGAGCTATGTCGACCAGCTCGGCATCGCGGTGCTCACCGACGACGAGACCTTCAACGACCCGCATGAGGCAACCGATGCGCTGAGTGTGGCGTTCAGCGAATTACGCAGCGCCGCAGGTCTTTCGGTCGGTAACAGCACGGTCGGCCTGATGGCCGAGCACGCGCTGCGCTAGCCGCGGCTCAGGCGGCGAGAACGGCGTCCAGCGCCGAATAGAACAGGCCCAGCCCGTCGTCGGACGGCCCGGTCAACGCCTCGATCGCATGCTCGGGGTGCGGCATCAGCCCGACCACGCGGCCGTTGGCCGAGCTGACTCCGGCGATGTCGCGCAGCGAGCCGTTGAGGTTGTCGTGGTAGCGAAACACCACGCGGCCTTCGCCTTCCAGCTCGTCGAGCACGTCGGCGGAGGCCACGTAACGTCCCTCGCCGGACTTCAACGGGATCAGCAGATCAGCGTCGGCTTCGAACCGAGACGTCCATGCCGTGGACGTCGATGCCACGCTCAGCCACACGTCGCGGCAGACGAAATGCAAACCCGCGTTGCGGGTGAGCGCGCCGGGCAGCAGTCCGGCCTCGCAGAGCACCTGAAAACCGTTGCAGATTCCCAACACCGGCAACCCGCGATCTGCGGCGTTGACGACTTCTCCCATCACCGGGGCGAATTTCGCGATGGCGCCGCAGCGCAGGTAGTCGCCGTAGGAGAAGCCGCCGGGCACCACCACCGCGTCGACACCCTTGAGATCGGCGTCGGCGTGCCACAGGCTGACCGCCTCGGCGCCGACGGCACGCACCGCACGGGCAGCGTCCACGTCGTCGAGCGTTCCGGGAAAGGTGATGACGCCGATACGCGTCGTCACTGCGGTTCTCGGCTTACGGTCCAGTCTTCGATCACGGTATTGGCCAGCAGCGACTCGGCGATCTCAGCGAGCGCCGAGTCGTCGACGCTGTCGTCCACCTCGAGCTCAAACCGCTTGCCCTGCCGCACATTTGAGATACCGGCATGTCCAAGCCGGCCCAGTGCGCCGACGATCGCCTGGCCCTGCGGGTCGAGAATCTCACCCTTGGGCATTACGTGCACAACCACCCGGGCCACCCGCACTCCTCCTGCTGTTTTGGCTGCTCGGCGCCAACTCTACCGGTCGGCACCCCGGCCGTCGTGCTAGCACGAGCCAAGGTAGGCCGCGCACAGCGACGAGGCCATGGCGTCCAGCACTTGGGCGTCGGAGATGATCGGCCAGGGCAGCTGGACGGGGTCTGACGCCCACAGGGTCAGCTCGCTGATCGTGCTGTTTTCCGGGTGCGCGACCAGGTAGGTGTGCATGATCACCGGCCCGCTGACCACCGCGGACAGCCGGTTCGGCTCGTCGA
>DATDLZ010000223.1:0-6742 GCA_036519055.1 Mycobacterium sp. | reverse complement strand
CCAGTACGAGTCGCCGGTTTTCCTTCAACGTCACATCGGCTGCTCGGGCGATCAACCCGTCGGCGTAACCCATCCGGATCGCCGCGAGTGTCTTCATACTGCAGGGCACGATCACCATACCGTCGAGCCGAAACGAACCCGACGAAATCGCCGCCGTCTGTTCATCCCAGGAATACACAACATCGGCCAGCGACTCGACATCGCCAGCCGACAACTCCGTTTCCAAATGAATCGTTGCTCGCGCCCACCGCGAAAGCACCAGGTGCGTCTCCACGTCGGCGCCCTGTTGCAATTGACGGAGTAGTTCGATACCCAGCACCGCACCCGTTGCCACCGTCATACCCAACACGATCCGCTTCATCCAGCCCACTCCTGCGACTCGGTCCAGTTACCGGCAGCGCAAACGAACGCCGGCGCTTTCGATCGTGGAGCAAACCGGCACGGTTGTCGCTGTCCTCACCAACAATCCGGGGTCTCGCTGGGTGTTGGGCGAAACAACCTTCACCAACCCAGGCGGTTGGCGAGCTGCCGACACGCGCGCTGTTGACTATCCGGTAGCCGAAGCGGGGCTCTCGACCGAGCCGGTGGTCCGCCGCACCGCGCCCCACAGCCCGGTGCCGACACCGATGACGGCGCCGCCCAGACCAATCAGTTGCTGTGAGCGTTTCATCTCGTGATGCACGCTCATTCCGCCGAGCAGGTCGGCGGCGTCGGCGCCCGCCGAGGCCAGGAACCAGCCGCGAGTGTTCCTGCCGCGCACCGCCGCCGTTGCCAGCAACCCGCCGATCAACGCGTCGCGGTACCCCATCGACCGCAGCAGTAGTTGCGCGGTCGGGGTGGGCTTGTCCGGATCGCCCCAGAGCCGGTTGGCGCGCAGGGGGTCGACGAGAAACGAGATGCCCGAGGCAAGTCGGATGCTGCCCGCGGCCAGCGCCATACGGTCGATTGTCATGAACTCCCAGCCTAGGAGGTGATCGGTCGAGCGGGAGCCAAAGCCGCGGATGTCGCCATTGTTGATGCCGGGTATCGCACCCCTCGCTACTCTCACTGCGGCGCCATGCAGGCGTTGTCGCAGCGGGTAGAAGGGCTGGGCGGATATGCCGGATCCGGGAGCCGAGGTGTCCTCGGCAGCCTCAGCACCAAGGTTCGAACCTGACGAGGGCTGGGTGCCGGCCGACGAGCGAAGGTTCGGTTTGGACCGGCGCACCCTGCGCCCGACGCTGGCGGTATTCGCGTTGGTATTCATCATGTCGGTGGTGTTGCCGGTGATCAATGCGACGG
The DNA here is from genome assembly GCA_036519055.1 of Mycobacterium sp. Classification (GTDB taxonomy): domain Bacteria; phylum Actinomycetota; class Actinomycetes; order Mycobacteriales; family Mycobacteriaceae; genus Mycobacterium. Next base: position 5,461 of record DATDLZ010000223.1, on the reverse strand, counting down.
TGCCGTACCACGACATCGTCAGAGCCGGCGACGTCGTGGAGCTCGAGGGCAACGTGACATTCGTTCCGGAAGCCGGCTGGGGCATCACCTCTGGTCTCCGCGAGGGCCACGGCCCGATATCCGGTCAGTACCCCGCGACAGCGAGCATCGAGCACGGAGCGCTGAAGTTCACCGTCCGCACCGGGCCGTTCCACGGCGACGCCGGCCAACTGCTCGATCAGATCGAGGCCACCACCGATGCGCTCAACCAGGGGCGCGGAGTCCATATCACCGGTGCGCCCGCCACGATCGTCACCGCTGCGGGCAAGGAGGGCGCGACAGTTCGCGTCACCGGACCGCACACCGCCGGCCTGATCGCCGCGTTCGTATTCGGCGACCGCGGAGTCAAAGCAGTCGCGACCGGACCGACCGACGCCGGCGCGGAGCCCAGCGCCGCGGTGATGCGGATGATCGGCAGCATCAGCCAATCCGGACAGGAAAAGCGATGACGACGCCACTGACCGAACTCGATCGTGCGCGCGATGTCGCGCTCGACCTTTCCGGCTGGGGCAGGCGGTTCGTCTTTTACCAACCGCGCAACTTCGCATTCTGGGGATACCTGGCGCTGGTCGGGATCGGCGTGCTTACTTTCTTTTCCACCCTCGCACGCGAGTACAACGCGTACGGCGAAGCGATCGGGCTGGCGGTCACGTCTTTCGCCATCTACGCCGCGCTGTTCTGGTGGTTCACCGACCATATCGACCACTACGCCAAGCTCCCCCACAAGCTGATGGTCGTCGCGTTCGTGTGGGGCGGCTTCGCCGCAACCGGGGCGATGGCCGCCAACGCCAACGACGCGATACTCGCCATCTACGGAAAGACTTTCGGTCAGGTGTGGGCGCTGAACTGGGGCGCCGGGCTCGCCGCCCCGTTCACCGAGGAACTGGCCAAGGGTTCGGGCCTGCTACTGCTCATCGCGCTGGCGCCGCGACACGTACGGACCGCTTTCGACGGGTTCATCCTGGGCGCGTTCATCGGCCTGGGCTTCCAGATTGTCGAGGACATCCTCTACGCCATGACCTCGGCCGGAACTCAGTTCGGCGCCAACCAAATTGGCGCCTCGGTCGGCACCATCATCCTTCGCATGCTCACCGGGGTGGCCGCTCATATCCTCTACAGCGCAATCTTCTGCGCCGGTGTGATCTACCTTTTCGGCCGGCCCGCTGAACCTCGCAGAATTGGGCGGGGCCTGCTCCTGATCGCGATACCGATGCTGCTGCACGGGACCTGGGACTCGGTGGCCGCCATCGCCGGCGAGAACGCGCTGACGCTGATCGGACTGTTGATCGGAACGATTGTTGTCGCGCTGATTATCGTTGCGCGGGTTTACAAGTTGACCGTGGTCAGGGAACGCGACTTCGTCCGCGACGTCATGGCACCCGAGCAGGCCCGTAACGTGATCAGCCCGATCGAACTGGACGCGATGGCCGGTAACCGCAAGGCCCGCAAGGCTTACCGCAAAGCGGGTCGCAACCGTCAGGAACGCCGGCGTGCCCGCTACATTCTCAATGCCGCCTATGCGCTCGCCGACGAGTTGGCCGCTGCGCGCGGTGCCGACACCGACCGGGTGCGCTTTGCCCGCTCCGAGGTCGCCCGGATTCGCGCGGGCCTACCGTCGCCCTGGTGACTCGGCGCTGATCTCATCGACTATTGCAAGGTCAACGGCGTCGTCCTAAACAGCGACGGGCAGATCGTCGTTGTCCCGACCTACACGCAGACCTGACGCGGCACGCTTTATCTGACGACCGAATCTTCAGGCACGCGCGGCGATTCGTCGGGAGTCCAGGCCAACGGCTGACCGGGCTGACCGGGAAATAGGTAGTCGATGAAAGCCGCTGCGGTGGGTTGTGGTTCGTGGTTGGCCAGGCCCGGTCGCTCGTTGGCTTCGATAAAGGCGTACTCCTCACCAGTGACATCGGCGACGAGCAGGTCGATCCCGGTCACTGGGATGCCGATCGCCTCGGCGGCCGTCACAGCGACCCGGCATAGCTCAGGATTCACGTCGGGGGTGACATCGTGGATCGTGCCGCCCTGGTGCAGGTTGGCGGTGTGGCGAACTCGCAACCGATTGCCTTGGGGCAGAATATCATCCATCTGCCAGCCGCCTTCGACGACCGTCGCCTCGGTGACAGCGTCAAGCGGGATGTTCGACTCACCACCAGTGGCCGCCGAACGCCGTCGGCTCTCCGCCACAATCAAGTCCCGCACAGTGTGCTCGCCAGTGCCGATGACCTCGGGCGGCCGCCGCAACGCCGCGGCGACAACCCGACCGTCGATCACCACGAGCCGAAGGTCGTCACCGATAACCCGCTGCTCGATCAGCACCTCGGGGTATTTCTCGCGCGCCCGAGCCACTGCTGCGGTGAGGTCGCTGGGCCCGTGCTCGGCGGTAACACCGACCGTGATGCCCTTGCCTTGCTCTCCTCGAGTGGGTTTGACGACAACCTCACCGACCTCTTTCAAAAAGGCGTAGTCGTCGTCGTCGAAGGTCGCCAGGCGAGCGCGCGGCACGATAATGCCCGCGTCCGAAACCAGCCGGCGGGTCAGTCTTTTGTCGTCGCAACGGCACATCGCGACTGCGGAGGTGAACTCCGACAGCGATTCTCGGGTGATCACGCTGCGACCACCGTGGCTGAGACGCAATTCGCCAGTTTCGGCGTCGAGGACCTCCACCCAGATGCCGCGACGCAATGCCTCGTCGGCGATGATTCGGGCATACGGATTGAGGTCGTCGACGGTCTCCGGCGGCGGGCTGAACAACAGCTGGTTGATCGCATTTTTCCGCTTGATCACCAACACCGGGACGCGGCGGAAACCGAGCTTCTCGTACAGTCGGATCGCGGCCGCGTTGTCATGGGTAACCGACAGATCCATATAGGCGCGACCCGCACGACGGAAGTGCGCGGCCAACTTTCGGGTCAAGGCGATGCCTATTCCCGGTATCCCGGCAGCCGGATCGACCGCCAATGTCCATAAACTTGAGCCGCGCTCAGGATCAGAGAACAGCACCTCGTGGTCGACACCGGTCACCGTGCCTACGACGGCGCCGTCGTCATCGCGTACTGCGAGCAAATACGTAACGGCGGGCTGATGCAGATTGTTGTCCCAGATCGTGTCGACTGGCGCCGGAACCATTCCGCAGCGGACGTACACACGGTTCATCGAGTCTGCGTCGGAGGAGTCGTTGAGCGCGCGCACGGTGACACCCATTGGCGACACCACCGACTCGTCCTCGTCAGAGGTGTCGGCGAAGCGCAGCCGATAGGTATGGCTGGGGTCGATGAAAAGTTCGGAAGGCGCTCCGGCCACTACGACTTGGGGCTCGCGGGCATAGATGCAGATGTCACGCCGGCCGGGCGCTTCGCGCCGAAGTGCCTCGGCCAGAGTGCCGGCGTCGGCAAAAGTCTGACCGAAGATGAGACGGCCCCAACCTAATTCGAGTTCGACGTCTTTGGCCATCGCATCGGCCATGTGTGGCGGTAACGCGTCGTGGAGGCCGAGCGTGATCGCTTCGGGGTGGTCCGCTGGAGGACCGATGGCGGTCATGCTGCCGGCCCGGTCACACCATGACGTTGTAACCAAAGCTCGAGCAGGGCGATCTGCCAGAGCTCATTGCCGCGTAGCGGGGTCAGCCGACCATTGGGGTCGGCCAACAGGGCATCGACCGCATCGATATCGAACAGCCCCCGCTCTTTGGCGACCGGCGCGTAGAGAGCATCGCGGACCATATCGAGGTACGGCCCTTCGAGGTGGGTCAGCGCGGGAACCGGGAAATAGCCCTTGGGACGGTCGATGACTTCGGATGGAATAACCCGTCGCGCAGCCTCTTTGAGAACGCCCTTGCCGCCGTGGGCGACCTTCAGCTCCGGAGGGCAGGTGGCCGCGAGCTCGACCAGTTCGTGGTCGAGGAACGGAACACGGCCCTCCAACCCCCAGGCCATCGTCATGTTGTCGACCCGCTTGACCGGGTCGTCGACCAACATCACCGTCGTGTCGAGCCGCAGCGCGCGGTCGATGCCGGTTTCGGCGCCGGCGTGGGCAAAGTGCTCGGTGACGAAACGCTGACTGGGATCGCCCGGCGCGAGGTAACCCTCGGCGAGAAGCGCGGAAAGGCCGGCCTCGTCGCGGTCGAAGAAGGCAGCCCGGTATTCGGCGACCGAACCCTCGACGGTGGCCGCGGCCGGTGCACCCATCGGCGGATACCAGTGGTAGCCCGCGAACACCTCGTCGGCGCCCTGCCCCGATTGCACGACCTTTACGTGGCGCGCGACTTCCTGGCTGAGTAGATAAAAGGCCACGCAGTCGTGGCTGACCATCGGTTCGCTCATGGCCCCGATCGCGCCGTCCAGCGCGGGCAGCATCCGCTCGGTGCCGATGCGGATCTGGTGATGATCGGTCTCGAAGCGTTTCGCCACGATGTCGGAGTACTGGAACTCATCGCCTTGCACTCCGCCGGCCGCCTCGAAGCCGATGGAGAACGTCGACAGCCCGTGCTGACCGGCCTCGGCGAGTAGGCCGACGATGAGGCTGGAATCCACGCCGCCGGAAAGCAGGCACCCGACCGGAACATCGGCGACCAGTCGGCGCTCGACGGCGGTCCGCAGCGAAGACAGCACGGCGTCTTCCCAGTCGCGCTCGGACCAGTCAGAGCGGTCGTCGTGTCGGCTGAAGTCCGGCGACCAGTAGGTGGTGGCGACCCGGCGGCCGTCGGGCTCGATGGCGAGCAGTGATGCCGGCGGGATCTTGCGCACGCCGCGAAGGATGGTCGCGGGCGCCGGGACGACCGAGTGGAACGTCATGTAGTGGTGCAGCGCGACGTGATCGATGCGGGTGTCGACCCCACCGCCGGCCAGCAGCGCCGGCAGCGTCGACGCGAACCTGATCCGGTGGTTGTCTTCGGTCACGTAGAGCGGCTTGATGCCGAGCCGGTCGCGACCGAGCAACACCCGGCCGCTGTCGCGTTCGACGATGGCGAAGGCGAACATGCCCTTGAAGTGGCTGACGAAGTCGTCGCCCCAGCGGTGGTAGGCCTTGAGCAGCACCTCGCTGTCGCTGTGCGAGAAGAAGCGGTAGCCGTAGCCCTGAAGCTCGGTCCGCAGTTCCTTGTAGTTGTAGATGCAACCGTTCCAGACGATGGTCAGACCGAGGTCGGAATCGACCATCGGCTGAGCGCCGGCTTCAGTCAGGTCGATGATTTTGAGGCGACGGTGACCGAGAGCGACGCGACCTTGCGACCAAACGCCCGCTCCATCCGGTCCTCGCGGCGTCATCACGGCGGTCATCGCTGCCACGGCCGCTACATCAGGCGGTCGACCGTCGAGTCGCACCTCACCGGTGGCTCCACACACTTCAATAACCCTACAGAGGTCGATTCCGGCGCGCACGCCGCTGACCCGCCATCGCAACATTCATGAGTCTTGAA
>DATDLZ010000222.1:0-12764 GCA_036519055.1 Mycobacterium sp. | reverse complement strand
CTGGACCTGGCGCGCCTGGTGGCGCCGGCGGTCCTGGTGCCCCCGGTGGCCATGGCCCCGGTGGACCGGGCGGTCCTGGCGGACCTGGCGCGCCGGGCGGCCCTGGTGGACCGGGCGGGGCTCATGAACCTGGTGGAGCGGGCGGGCCTGGCGGACCGGGTGGAGCTCATGAGCCGGGTGGACCGGGTGGCCCCGGCGGCCCTGGCAGCCCCGGCGGTCCTGGCGGCCCCGGCGGTCCCGGACCTCACGGGCCGGGTGGACCTGGCGGGCCGGGCGGCCCCGGTGGACCGCCACCGCCGCCGTACGTCCAACACGGTTTCTACGACCGGGGTGGCCCCCAGATGGGCGGCCCCAGGGACGTGCCGCACGGGTTCAGCGCGCCGGATCACGGGGCGCCGCCTCCGCCCCGGCAGCACGGATTCGGCTGGAACGGTGGACCTCCCCCCGGTGCTCCGCCGCCTTTCTGGGACGGACCACCACCTCCAGGTGGCTGGGGCGGGCCTCCGCCTCCCGGTGGTTGGAACAGCCCATGGAACGGCCCGGCGCGCGATGTCGCGATCGCGCAGCGTGATTTCGGGCCGTTTAGTTACAACGGGTACAACGCGATCCCGATGTTCAACCCGCTATTCGGTGGATGGGGCTTCTGGCTCTTCGGTCTCTGGGTCCCGCTGTACTGACCTGACCGCATCAACACCCGACTGACCTCTCGTCTTCAAGGCGCTACAACGAAGACGGGAGGTCAGTCGTCTTTGGTGGGCTCCACGCAGACGGCCCCGAGATGCCGCTGCGCGGCCGGAAAGAATGCATGCCGCGAGATTCCGGTGCAAGAATGTCCGGCGTGGCTATGTACCAAGGCAGGGCGCTCGCAGACATCAGTCTCACTGGAACCCAGTTGGCGGAGGCACTGGAGGCCTTCATCAGCCGGCGCGATCCGAGCCTGGAAAATGTACTGATCAGGCGAGCGACTCCGACGGGCGACGTCGAAACGCGGGTACAGCCCCACAAACGGTGGTACGAGGTCGTCTTCGAGGTCGACGACAACCCCGATGAAGACGAAGACGATGACGACGACGACACCTTCGCGGCACGGAAAAAGGCAGCGGCCAAGGCGAAGGCAGCGGAAAAAGCACGAGTAAAGGAGTGGACGGGGCGTAAGCAGGGAGTGTTCCCACCTAGCGAAAGATGGCCGGAAGCCAATCAGTGACGCGAATCGATCTTCATCGCCGATGATGTAAGGCATCAGACCGAGAGGAGCGGCGCTGGTGGCTGACGTGTCGGTAGTGGATCGAGTTCGTGGAATGCGCGACCTGGTCGCCGCCGAGGCTGCGGAATCCGAACGTTTACGAACGCTCTCGCCGGCGATCGTCGACGAGATGTGGGCGTCTGGCCTGATGGTGGCGTTCAACCCGAAGGCGGCCGGCGGAGTCGAGCCGTCCTTCCCGGAGATGATCGACACCTGGATCGAAATGGCATGGCAGGATGGTTCTTTCGGCTGGATCGGGATCGCCAACCTGCCGTCGACGTTCGCGGCGGCCACGTACCTTCCCGACGAGGGCTTCGACGAGATATTCACCAGGAACGACAACCGCATCACCATCGGCGGTCAGTACTTTCCCAACGGCCAGGGAACAGCAGTCGACGGTGGCTACCGGTTGAACGGTGCATGGAGTTTCGGCTCCGGCACCGGACACTCGGCCTATATCGGCGCCGGCTTCTTCCCGATGGACGACGGTGAAATGCGTTGGGTCAGTGAGGGCGTTCCCGACATGCGGGTCGCGTTCTTGCCTCGCGAGGAGGTCAACTTCACCGACGGATGGCATGTCCAGGGGCTCAAGGGCACCGGCTCGTACGACTACAACGTCGCCGACGTGTTCGTACCGGAATACCGAACCATGCCGCTATTCGCCCGTGAGCCTTCCCGCGGAAGCTCGGCGGCCAGTCGGATGGGACTGATGCCCATCACCGCTGCCGGCCACGCCTCGTTCGCCCTGGGCGTCGCCAAGAGCATGCTCGACGATGTCGAGGAACTCGCGGCCACCAAGGTGCGGATGAGCGATATGGCCACGTTGGCCAGCCGTCAGACCTTCCAGAAGGGTCTCGCCCACCACGTCGCTGCCTGGCGGGCGGCTCGGCTGCTGGTGATCGATGCCTTTTCCACGGCAGAGGCAGCGGTTGACGCGGGCAACGACCTGACGCCCCAATTGCGCGCCGACATGAGGGTCGCGGCGGTGTACGCCACCGACACCGCACGGGCGGCCGCCGAGTGGGCCCATTTGGCGGCCGGGACCACCGCGATCCGCGAGGGTAACCGACTCGAGCGCGCGTTCCGTGACATCTACACCGGCACCCAGCACGCGTTCATCAGCGAGAAGGTGGCAATGGACGTCGCACAGATCTGGCTGGGCATCATCGATGACCAATTCGGACTCTGATTGCGCGGCAGCCGAATTCGGGAGGATCAGCCATGGTGAGCGTCGATCGCGCCAGTTCACGCACGTTCGTCGTCACCGGGGCCGCATCGGGGATTGGCCTGGCTACCGCCGAGCGACTACTGGCCGAAGGCGGCAGTGTTGTCGGCGCCGACCTCACTGCCCCTCCTGACCTTGGCCCCGACTTCCGGTTCGTGGCCGCCGACATCACTGACGAGGCCGCAATCGCTGCCGTGCTCGCCGCCGTGCCGGACCGGCTCGACGGAGTGGTGCACTCCGCTGGGGTTGCAGGTGGAGGCCCGGTCCATCTGCTGGATCGCGCCGAATGGGAACGGGTGATCGCGATCAACCTCACCGGTACCTTTCTCGTCGCCAAAGCGGCCCTGGCCCGAATGATCGAACAACCTCGGGTCGATGGCGAACGGGGTTCGATCGTGACGTTGGCCAGCATCGAGGGTCTGGAAGGTACGGCGGGTGGCAGCGTCTACAACGCCGCCAAGGGTGGTGTCGTGATGCTCACCAAGAACATCGCGCTCGACTACGGCCCAAGCGGTATCCGGGCCAACGCGATCTGCCCCGGATTCATCGAAACACCTTTGACTGAAAGTGTTTTCGGCTTGCCGGGGATGGAAGGACCGAGGGCCTCGGTCACCGAAGAGCACGCCCTGCAGCGGATGGGCCGCGCGGAAGAGATCGCCGCGATGGCGGCTTTCCTGGTGTCGACCGATGCGTCCTTCGTCAGCGGCCAGGCCATCGCCGTCGACGGTGGTTACACAGCCGGCCGCGATCACGGGGTGGTGCAGCTCTTCGGATTTCCGACATGAGGGTGTGCCGGCAAAGAGCTTCTAGCCCAGCGCATTTGCGACTAGACAGCGAACGCGCGTCAGTCGACGAGGATGCACGCCGACAGCGCGGCGTCCACGCTGACGTCGACGGGCAGCGCCTCGCTGAGACCACTCGCTTTCAGAATGCGCGAGACGACCGGCTGGTTACTCACCAGCCGCATCTCGACTCCGCGATCCCGACAGAGCTCTGCCTCCTCGGCGAGCGCGGAGTATGCGCAGCACCCCATGAAGTCCAGGCCGCTGATGTCCACCACGAGCGGTCCGGGAGGAGCTGCCGCCGCAGCGGCCTCGCTCAGCAGGCGTCGCCAAATGGCGTCGTTGGATGCGTCCAGCTCACCGCCGGCGCTGACGATCACGGCTAAGTCGCAACGCTCAGTGGTCGCTCGGAGGGTGCTCCGTGCTTGCGCCAGTTCAGAAATCAGCCGACTGCTCAGCATCAGGGGATGGAAGGACGGGTCCGCAATAGCAAAAGTGCTCATTGGTGCTCCTGATCCACAGGCGCTCCGCGCCTCAATATGGATGCCTGCCCTAGAAGCTTAAGACTGACGTCGTTTAGGGGATATAACCTTTATAACAGAACGGCATCGGACTGTCCATGCGAAACCGCCTGAGAATTGGGTGAGAACGCTGCGAACCGGGATCCATTGAGCGAACTTTTATCGGGTGATCCCGAGCATAAATATGGCGATTGCGCGTGTGATCAGAATCGAGGCGATGAACTCGTTGTATCAGCAAAGCTGCACGCGCGCAGCAATTTTCAATCGCAATGGCCAGCGTCGCACACCGCCACCGTCTGGGGCGACGCCACGGTTCAGGTGCCGCAAGTAGGCTTTTTGGCAAATCTAGAAACGTTGATGCGCCATTATCGCTGAATTTTTTGTCCGAAATTGAAAAGCGGAATGGATCCTTTGCTATGCCATCAGTGGGCAGCATCAACGACGATGACGAAATTGTATGGGTTGTTCTCCGCTGCCGACGGCGTTCAAGCGGCGGTGGGGTCGGACTCGCCGGAGTGCTCGGCCTCGAGGTCGGCAATCGCGCGGGATGTGCGCTCTCGCAGCAGGATCGCGGCAATCGCTCCAAACACGACGGCGAGAAGTAAAGCGATCCAAGAAAATCGAGTCAGCCAGCGTTCAGCGGCCATGCCCGCGTAGTAGACCAACGCGGTGGTGCCGCCAGCCCAACACAGCGCGCCCGACACGTTTGCGAGCAGGAACCTTGCGTAGCGCATCTTCAGCGCTCCGGCTAACGGCCCGGCGAATATCCGCAGCAGCGCGATGAAACGTCCGAAGAAAACCGCCCGCGCGCCCCAGCGATCAAACAGTCGTTCAGCGAACATGACATGTCCGGGACCGAAATGATGTGGGAAGCGCCGGCCCAGCCGGTCGAACAGCGGCAGGCCCAAGCGGCGCCCAATCGCATAGCCGGTCGAGTCGCCGATCACGGCGCCGATCACGGCGGCAGCGCCGACACCGACCGGATTGACCGCCAGCTCGTGCCGCGACGACAGCAGCGCCGCGCTGACCAGAACGATTTCACCGGGCAGCGGAATGCCCAGGCTCTCCACCCCGACGACCGCGCCGACCATGCCGTACACCGCCAGCGGAGGGATCGACTGCAGGAGCGCATCCACGGTCATGGGTTAAGGATGCCCGACCCTTCACAGGAATTTACGGCGACCAGCCGTTACGGCGGGGGTACCTTTTCTGGCCGCGGCCGGAATTCTTCTACTATCCATTCAAGGAACTTCCGAATAGTTCCGGGCCGACCAAAGGACTGAAGATGGACTCCATTTCGCTGACCAGCCTGGCCGCAGAACAACTCACGGCGGCGCGGCAGGCGCACAGTGGTCGCGCCTCGCTCACACTGCATGGGGGGCACACGCACGAACTGCGGCAGACCGTGGTGGCGTTACTTGCGGGGCATGAACTCTCCGAACACGACAGTCCCGGACAAGCATCACTGCAGGTCTTGCAAGGACATGTGCACCTCACCGCCGGTGACGATAGCTGGGATGGCAAGACCGGCGACTACGTGGTCATCCCTCCGCAACGGCATTCCCTACAGGCAATCGACGATTCGGTGGTCATGCTGACCGTCTTCAAAAGCCTCCCTTCGATTTAGCCAGATGCTGTCGACACCCTGGTCCCGGGCGATGGGCCTGCGCGTGCCCATCGTCAACGCCCCGATGGGGGGCGTTGCCGCCGGGCGGCTGGCTGCCGGGGTCAGCGCCGCCGGCGGACTTGGCATGGTCGGCATGGGCACAGCCGGGTCGACGTCATCGTTGCACGCCGAATTGCCGCATGTGACCGGGACATTCGGAATTGGCCTGGTGGACTGGGTGATGCGGAAAGAGGTGGGCCTTTTCGAGGCCGCGCTCGCCGCGCAGCCGGTGTTGATCTCGGTCAGCTTCGGCACCGACCTGTCCTGGGTGAGCCGCGTTCACGACGCCGGAATCTCTGCCGCCACACAGGTTTACAACGGGGCCGAGGCGCGCAGAGCAGAAGACGTCGGGATCGACCTGATCGTGGCTCGCGGCAGCGAAGGTGGCGGCCACGGGGATGCGACGATCGGCACCCTGCCGCTGCTCGACGCCGTGTTGGACGTTGTGTCGGTGCCGGTGCTGGCCGCCGGTGGCATCGCGTCGCCGCGCAGCCTCGCAGCGGTGCTGGCCGCCGGCGCCAGCGGAGCCTGGCTGGGGACCTGCCTGTCGGCGTCAGTAGAGGCGCTGACTACCGACGCCGGACGCCGCGCGCTGGTCGCGGCCCGCGAGACCGACACCGCCAGCACCCGGGTGTACGACATCGTCCGTCATCTGCCGTGGTCGGAGCGGTTCCCGTCACGCGTGCTGCGCAACGACTTCGTCGCCCGCTGGACCGGACATGAGGACGCATTGGCCGAAGACGCCGATGCTGAAGCCGAACTGGCCACCGCGATCGCGGCCGATGATCGCCGAATCGCGGCGGTCGATGCGGGCCAGGGCGTCGGGATGGTCACCGATGTCGCCCCGGTGGGCGAGGTCATCGAACGCCTTTGCGCGGGCGCGCAAAACCTGCTCGCAGGGTGGGGCTAGACCGATACACCTCGATACGTAAACCATTGCGAAAGGCCTCGGGGTGTCGTCGCAATGGTTTAGGTGTCGAAGCATCCCCGACGGGCGAGTGCGGCCCGCACCCGACGCACGACGTCCCCTGGGTCATCGTCCGCGATCACCCGGAGGACGACCCACCCCAGAGCCTCTAGCTTGCGCAGTCTCCACTGGTCCTTGGCATATTGCCGGCGATTGGTGCGGTGATGATCGCCGTCGTATTCGACCGCCACTTTGTACTTTTCCCAACCCATGTCGAGTACACCGACCAGCCGCCGATTCTCGTGTACCGGTATCTGGGTAGTTGGCGTAGGAAGCCCGGCGTTGATCAACAGGAGCCGCAGCCAAGTCTCTTTCGGTGACGCGGCCCCGCCGTCGACAAGTGGCAACACGGCCCGCAGCTGTCGCAGGCCACGAGCACCGTGATAACGCTTGGCGAGCAACAGCACATCCTCGACCGAAAACGGGCTGGCTCGCTTAAGCGCGTCAAGTCGCGCCACCGCCCCGCGGCGCGGCAGCAGGCGATCCAGGTCGTAAGCAGTGCGAGCAGGAGTGGTCACCGGAACCCGGGCGACACGGATGATCTCATCATCGTCAAGCTGCTGGCTTCGGGTAATGATGCCCGCCGGTGGATGCGGGTTTCGCCAGATCAACTCGACATGTTCGCCGTTGTCGATCCAATTCGAGCCATGCAATGCCGCCGCGGCGAGCCCGGCCACGACACCGCGACGACCCGACCACAGCCACGCCGCTTCCGAACGCTGTCGAAGCGACGGGAGTGAGTAGTCGGCTAGGTAAACGTCGGGGTAGATCCACCGGAATCGTGACCGGAGCTGATACGGGGTCAGACTGCCCTGCAATACGGCCTCGCTGCCGATGAACACATCACTCATGCAGGGAAGGTGTTGTCACCGACCGACTTGGTTCCCGAAATTGAAAGTATTGCGAGTCCCGCCGGCGTGTCTTCGCAACGACTTAGGTGTCGAGTAGCGAGTGTGGCTCACACCGCCCGTACGTAGCGCTTGTTCATCACGCGCTGCAGTAGCGAGGTAAACGGTCCACCGGCCTTGCTCCACCACGTCGCCGGCCGGGAGAAGGCGGAGACCTCGGCGAACACCGCGGAGGTGACGGGGTCATGGCGCACCACGAACCGCTCCTCGCCGGACTCCGGGTGACCGGGCAGCGTGCCGTAGGCGAACCCCTTCACGTGCGGCTCGTCGACGATGTACACGACCCGGCAAGGTGCCTTCAGGAAACCGATTTTCACCACCACCACCGTGCCGACGGTGATGAACTCGCTGCTGGGCTGCACCCGCAGGCCGGAGCCGCGCTGCATGCCCCAGTGCATGACCGCGTCAGCGGCCTGCTCGAAGCGCAGCCGACCCATGCCGATGTGAGCCGAGTAGCCGATGTGCTTGTACCCCGGGGGCGGCGGGCCGGCCGTCGCGCCCACCTCCGGATAGGTGAAGGGCAATTGAGCAATGGTGTGCAAGTCCACCGGGCAAGCTTGCCACGCGAACGTGGCCGGTTTTTACGGGCTCGCGTACGGTCGGCGATGTGACTACGCAAGCTCCCGCCCAGGCATCCGGAACCTTCACTCTCGGCGGTGATCTCACCATCAACCGCCTTGGCTACGGCGCAATGCGTCTGACCGGCAAGGGGGTTTGGGGCCCACCCGCCGATCGAGACGAAGCGGTTCGGGTGCTACGGCGCGCTGCCGAACTCGGCGTCAACTTCATCGACACCGCGAATTCATACGGCCCTTACTTCGCCGAGGAGATCATCCGGGAGGCGTTGCATCCCTACGACGGGTTGGTGATCGCGACCAAGGCCGGGTTGTTGCGCACCGGACCCGACGTGTGGGTTCCGCTGGGCTTCCCCGCCTACCTACGTCAAGAGGCCGAGCTCAGCCTGCGCCGGCTCGGCGTGGAGACCATCGACCTGTTTCAGCTGCACCGCATCGATGACAAATTCCCGATGGAAGACCAGATCGGCGAGCTGGTCAAGCTGCAGGAGGAAGGCAAGATCCGCCACATCGGCCTGTCAGAGATCAACGTCGACCAGCTGCACGCCGCCCAAAAGATCACGCAGATTGTCTCGGTGCAAAACCTCTACAACCTGACCAACCGCTCCGCCGAAGCGCTCCTGGATGAGGTCACCACGCAGGGGATCGGCTTCATTCCGTGGTTCCCGCTGGCCGCGGGCCCGCTCGCTGCGCCGGACGGTCCGCTGGCCAAGCTCGGGGCCGAGCACGGCCACGCGACGCCCTCGCAGCTGGCGCTGGCCTGGTTGCTGAAACGCTCGCCGGTGGTCCTCCCGATTCCGGGCACCTCGAGCGTCGCGCACTTGGAGGAGAACGTCGCCGCCGCCGAGATCAAGCTCAGCGACGACGAGTTCGCGAAGCTGAGCGAGCTCGGCGAGCAGAACGCCTAGCCCGGCGCCGACGCTCGCCGCCGGGCAATACGGTGTTCTGGTGGCCGGCGAACATGCGCGACATCCGGGTGGTGGATTCAATCCGCCCGAACCGACGACCAAGGGTGGCCCGGACTACGGCCGGTTCATCGAGGCGGTACGCACGCTGCAGGACCATGCCCGAGCGGTCGATGCGCCCGACGACGTGATCAGCGAGGCGGCCAACCTGGTCGAAAAGGTCTCGGAGTTACTCGGTCCGTTCGATACCGATGAGTGGGCGACCCCGTCCGGGCGTCGCATCGACTTGCCGAACCGCGGCAACATCCTGCCGGTGCCGATGAAGGTGCGCAGAACTGACGACGGCCGCATCGAGGGCTGGGCCCGCTTCCGACGGTTTCATCTGGGCCGCAACGGCGCCGTTCACGGCGGCGCGCTCGGGCTGCTGTTCGATTCCGTCTTGGGCATGACGTCCGGGGTGATCACCGGCGGTCCACGTCAGCGCACGGCGTACCTTCACGTCAACTTCCGCCAGATCGTCCCGATCAATCAGGAGCTGGAAGTCGACGCACGGGTCGACCGGGTGGAAGGCCGAAAGATCTTCGTATCCGGCCGGCTCCGTGACGGCGACGCCGTGCTCACGGACGCCGAGGCCCTGTTCGTCCTCCTCAAACCGGGCCAGCCCTAAGGCTGCAACCCCTCGGCAATAGCCATCCCGATAGCATGGTCGGGTCCCTTTGAACACCCGAAAGTCATGGAGACCGCGTCGATGACCGCCGTTGCACACCCCGCCCCAGCAGCCCCGATCCGGGTGCCTGCCGGGACGACCGCGGCCGCCTCGGTGCGCGACGCGGGCCTGCCAGGACGCGGCGCCCCCGACGCGATCGTGGTGGTGCGCGACGCCGACGGCAAACTGCGCGACCTGAGCTGGATTCCCGACGCGGACGTCGATGTCGTCCCGGTGGCGGCTGACACCGACGACGGGCGCAGTGTCATCCGGCACTCGGCCGCACACGTGTTGGCCCAAGCTGTCCAGGATTTGTTCCCGGCAGCCAAACTCGGAATCGGGCCGCCGATCACCGACGGCTTCTACTACGACTTCGACGTCGCCGACCCGTTCACGCCCGAAGACCTGGACAAGCTGGAAAAGCGGATGCGCCAGATCGTCAAAGAGGGTCAGCTGTTCGACCGGCGCGTCTACGAATCGAAGGATCAGGCCCGCGGGGAGCTTGCCGACGAGCCCTACAAACTCGAGCTCGTCGACGACAAATCGGGCGATCCCGACGTCATGGAGGTCGGTGGTGACGAGCTGACCGCCTACGACAACCTGAATCCCCGTACCCGCGAACGGGTTTGGGGCGACTTGTGCCGCGGCCCACACATCCCCACCACCAAACACATCCCTGCCTTCAAGCTCACTCGCAGCTCGGCCGCCTACTGGCGGGGCGACCAGAGCAACGCCAGCCTGCAGCGCATCTACGGAACCGCGTGGGAATCGCAGGAGGCGTTGGACCGCCACCTGGAGTTGCTCGAAGAAGCTCAGCGTCGCGATCACCGCAAGCTGGGCGTCGAGCTGGATCTGTTCAGCTTTCCCGATGAAATCGGTTCGGGCCTAGCGGTTTTCCATCCCAAGGGTGGCGTTGTGCGCACCGAGCTGGAGGACTATTCGCGGCGCAAGCACGCCGAGGCCGGATACCAGTTCGTCAACACCCCGCACATCACCAAAGGGCAGCTCTACATCACCTCGGGCCACCTCGAGTGGTACGCCGAGGGCATGTTTCCGCCGATGCACATCGACGCGGAGTTCAATGAGGACGGCACCGTCCGCAAGCCGGGGCAGGACTACTACCTCAAGCCGATGAACTGCCCGATGCATCACCTGATCTACCGGTCACGCGGTCGGTCCTACCGCGAACTTCCGCTGCGGCTGTTCGAGTTCGGCACCGTCTACCGCTACGAGAAGTCCGGCGTGGTGCACGGCCTGACCCGGGTGCGCGGTATGACGCAGGACGATGCGCACATCTACTGCACGCGCGAGCAGATGCGCGACGAACTGGCGTCGCTGTTGCGCTTCGTGCTGGATCTGCTGGCCGACTACGGCCTCAACGACTTCTACCTCGAATTGTCCACCAAGGACCCGGAGAAGTACGTCGGCTCCGACGAGGTGTGGGACGAAGCGACCGCGATTCTGAGCGAGGTCGCCGAAGGCTCGGGCCTGCATCTGGTTCCCGACCCCGGCGGCGCGGCGTTCTACGGCCCGAAAATCTCGGTGCAGGTCAAGGATGCACTGGGTCGCAGCTGGCAGATGTCGACCATTCAGCTCGATTTCAACATGCCGGACCGGTTCGAGCTGGAGTACACGGCCGCCGACGGTTCGCGGCAGCGTCCGGTGCTGATCCACCGCGCGCTGTTCGGTTCGATCGAACGCTTCTTCGGCATCCTCACCGAGCACTACGCGGGCGCGTTCCCGGCCTGGCTGGCACCGGTCCAGGTGGTCGGAATTCCGGTAGCCGACGGCCATGTGTCATATCTGGAAGACGTTGCCGCTCAATTGAAGTCACACGGCATCCGGGTTGAGGTGGACGCCAGCGATGACCGGATGGCCAAGAAGATCGTCAACCACACCAACCAGCGAGTGCCGTTCATGCTGCTGGCCGGCGACCGCGACGTCGAGGCGGGCGCGGTCAGTTTCCGGTTCGGTGACCGCACGCAGATCAACGGAGTTCCTCGCGACGAGGCGGTAACCGTCATCAAGCAGTGGATCGCCGATCGTGAAAATGACGTTCCCACTGCCGATTTGGTCAAGGTGAGCACTCGTGGCTGAGGAAGACTCGATCGTCGACAGGGGCGTCGGTGAAGTCGACCATCTGCAGCGGTTGTGGACGCCCTACCGAATGAGTTACCTGGCCGACGGGCCGCTGAAGCGGGACGACAACGACCGGGCCGAGCCGTTCACCGAGATCCCGCAACTGTCCGACGAAGACGGTCTGGTCGTGGCCCGCGGCGAACTGGTCTACGCCGTGCTCAACCTCTACCCGTACAACCCGGGGCACTTGATGGTGGTGCCATACCGCCGGCTTTCTGAGCTCGAGGATCTGACCGAGTCGGAAAGCAGCGAGCTGATGGCGTTCATCCAGAAGGCGATTCGCGTGATCAAGAACGTGTCGCGCCCACACGGTTTCAACGTCGGGGTCAACCTAGGTCAGTCGGCGGGCGGCTCGCTGGCCGAGCACCTGCACGTACACGTGGTGCCGCGATGGGGTGGCGACGCCAACTTCATCACGATCATCGGCGATTCCAAGGTGATCCCGCAGTTGCTGCGCGACACCCGCCGTCTGCTGGCCACCGAGTGGGACAGGCAATCATGAGCGGGCAGTCGTGAGCAGGCTGTTGTCCCGCGAGGGAGTAGCCCGAGTCACCAACCCGGTGGCGCGGGCGTTTCTGCATGCCGGCTTCACCGCCGACGGGGTCACCATCATCGCCACTGCCGCCGCGGTGTTGGCGGCCTTGACGCTGTTTCCCACCGGCAGGCTGTTCGCCGGCAGCGTGGTGATCACGTTCTTCGTCCTGTTCGATCTGGTCGACGGGGCGATGGCGCGAGAAAGCGGCGGCGGCACCAGGTTTGGCGCCGTGCTGGATGCCACCTGCGACCGGATCAGCGACGGCGCGGTGTTCTGCGGGCTGGCATGGTGGGCGGCGTTCGGGCTGGGCAGCCGGCCGCTGGTGGTGGCGACGTTGATCTGTCTGGTCACCTCGCAGGTGATCTCCTACACGAAGGCCCGCGCCGAAGCCAGTGGGCTGCGCGGCGACGGCGGCCTCATCGAGCGACCGGAACGGCTGATCATCGTGCTCGTCGGGGCGGGTCTGTCGGACCTGCCGATCTTTCCGTTGCCGTGGGCGCTGCCGGTGGCGATGTGGTTGCTGGCCGCGGCCAGCATGATCACCTGTGCTCAGCGGTTACACACCGTGCGGCACTCGACCGGCGCGGGTGAT
>DATDLZ010000221.1:0-12758 GCA_036519055.1 Mycobacterium sp. | reverse complement strand
GGCCAGCTCTTCGGCGTCACTCTGTGCGATGTCGGTGTCGGCGGCACCGGGCAGGTCGGCGAGGTCGAACAGTCGCTCGGCGCCGTAGAAGCGCTCGACCCAGTCGTGAAATGCGTTACCCAGCAACGCATGCGGCTCCGGCCGCGACGGCAGCCGGCGCATCAGCCGCTGCGCGGCGTGTTCGGGATCGCGAGCCAAGTCGACCAGGCTGCTGACCGACAGTCCGCTGGGCAGCGGTTGCACCGACGGCTGCGCGGCGCGGGCACGCTCGCTGAGTAGCGCGTCGACGTCGGCGGCCCACTCTTCGGCATCGGCGGTCGCCGCGGGTGCGTTTGCCGACATCGCGGCGACGACGAGTTCGGCTCCGCGTTGCACATCTGCGCGTCGATCAGCCAGCGGATCGACCGGCCAGCTTGCTTCGCGAATGCTGTCACGCAACGGGTTTCGCTCACCATCGGCTGGAGCGGGCGCCCACTGCTCGACCTCGCCGCAGGGCCGGCCGGCCGCGGCCGACTGGTCGATGGTGTCCTTGAGCTCGCACAGAAAATCCGACGGACCGCGCGGCTTGATACCGGTGGCCCCCCAGTGGTGGCCGGACAACAGCAGAGTGTCCTCGGAGCGGGTGATGGCCACGTACAGCAGCCTGCGCTCCTCGTCGAGGCGGCGTTGTTCCAGCTGACGACGGTGCGCGGAGATCTTGTCCGACAACTGCTTTCGATCGGTCACGTCTGAGGTGTCCAGCACCGGTACGCCGTGCAGGCCCGCTGTGGACCGGTCGCCGCGCAGCAGCGGCGGCAGGTCGGCGGCGTCGGTGAGCCAGGTGCGGGCCTGGGCGGTCGACGGAAACAGCCCGCCCGACAGGTGCGGCACGGCGACCACCTGCCACTCCAAACCCTTGGCGGCGTGCACGGTCAGCACTTGCACCCGATTCTGGGCGACGACGATCTGAGCCGGCGCGAGGCCGTTCTCGACGACCGCCGCCGCATCCAGGTAGGCCAGCAGCCCCACGACCGGGGCCAGGGAATTGGTCGCGGCGGCGGCCCGCTCGGCGTAGCCGCTGACCACGTCGGCGAACGCGTCGAGCTGCTCGGTGCCGGCCCAGCCAACGCCGGGCAGTGCGGCGCGCACCTCGCAGTCGACACCCAACAGCCGGCGCACCTCGGCGACCAGGTCGGGCAGCGGATGGCCGAGATGACTGCGCAGCACACTCAGCTCGTCGGCCAGCGCGACGATGCGCCGGTACCCTTCGGCCGAATAGCCAACGGCTGGGCCCGGATCGGCGAGGGCGTCGGCCAGGCCCGCGGCATCGGCCTGCGGCCCGGCCGACTCGGCGATCTGCTCGGCTGTTTCGGCGGAGCGCACCGCCTGTCCACCGTCGAGGGAGACCGCGCGCCGCCACAGCGCCGCGACGTCGCGGGCGCCAAGCCGCCACCGCGGACCGGTGAGCACCCGCATGGCGGCCGCGCCGGCTGTCGGGTCGGCGACCAAGCGCAGCATCGCGACCACGTCGGCCACCTCGGGCACCGAGAGCAGCCCGGCCAGTCCGACCACTTCCACCGGGACGCCGCGGGCCCGCAGCGCGTTGGCGATCGGTGCCGCATCGGCGTTGCGGCGCAACAGAACCGCCGCGGTCGGCGGCGCCACACCGTCGGCGGCGGCCTGCTGGTAGCGCAGCTGCAGGTGATCGGCGACCCATTCCCGTTCGGCGTGCACGTCGGGCAACAGCGCGCAGCGCACCGTGCCGGGTTCGGCGTTGGGGCGGGAGCGAAGCGCACGCACCGCCACCGATCGTTGTCGCGCCTCCGCCGAGACGGCGTTGGCGACGTGCAGGGCCGACGGTGGGTTACGCCAGCTGGTCCGCAGCTCCAGCACCGGCGCCGGGCTGCCGTCGGGTAGCGGGAAGTCGGTGGTGAACCGCGGCAGGTTGGTCGCCGAGGCGCCGCGCCAGCCGTAGATGGACTGGATCGGGTCGCCGACGGCGGTCAACGCCAGTTCCTCGTCGACGCCGCCGCCGAACAGCGACGACAACAGAACGCGCTGGGCGTATCCGGTGTCTTGGTATTCATCGAGCAGCACCACCCGGTAGCGGCTGCGCAACTGCTCACCGACCTGCGGGACCGCCGAGACCAACCGCGCGGCCGAGGCCATCTGGCCGCCGAAGTCCATCACCCTCTCCGCCCGCATCCGCCGGTGCAGGGCGTCGATCAGGGGCACCAGCTCGGTGCGCTCGGCTTGGGTGGCCAGCATTCGCAGCAGCCACTGGCTCGGGCCGCGGTCCCGCTGGTACGGGCCGGCGGGCAAGGTGTGCACCAGCCGTTCGAGCTCGACATGGGTATCGCGGAGCTGGCCGGTGCCGACCAGATGCTCGGCGAGTTGACCCGACAGCCGCAGCACCATCGCGGTGACCGCGGCCGGGTTCTTCTCGGTTCGCAGCTCACCGGAGTATGCGCTGACGACGTCGAAGGCCAGCTGCCAGAGCTCGGTCTCGCCGAGCAGCCGGGTGTCGGGTTCGATCGGCGCGTGCTGCCCCACACCCGTTGAGAGCAAACCGTATTCGCGGAGCAGTTGGCCCGCGAAGGCGTGGTAGGTGCCGACCACCGGCGCACCGCCGGGCTCGTCGACCGGCAGACCGGGCTGGCTGCCGACGACCAGTCCGGTGCCGGCAAGCCGGGCCAGCCTGGACCTCACCCGTCGTAGCAGCTGCCCGGCCGCCTTGCGGGTGAAGGTCAGACCCAGCACCTGACCCGGCTCGGCATAGCCGTTGGCCACCAACCACACCACCCGTGCCGCCATCGTCTCGGTCTTTCCGGCGCCCGCGCCCGCGATGACCACCAGCGGTCCCGGTGGCGCGGCGATGACCGCCTCCTGTTCCGGGGTGGGCTCGAAAAGACCCAGTGCGCTTGCCAATTCGCTGGGGCTGTAGCGTGCTGACGCCGGTGCCAGGACGGTCATAGCGACCCCTTTCCGTCGATGCCCGTGTGGGCGGGGCAGCTTGGTCGCAGCGGGCAGTGTGCGCAGCCGTCGTTGATTCGGGCGACGAACTGCGGCCCGGCCGTCGCATCGGCGGCGTCGCGGATGCTTTTCCGCCACTGTTGACGCGCTTCGGGTGTCAACGGGTCCTGCTCGCGTTCGGTGGCGCCTGCCGCACCCGTCTTGCCCAGGTACACCAGCCGCCCGCCGCCAGGTTCGTCACCGTGAGCCACCAGGCCCTCGGCCACCGCGAGCTGATAGGCCGCCAGCTGGGCGTGCCGCTGCGCATCGTCCTTGCTGACCGGTGTCTTGCCGGTCTTGACGTCGACGATCACCAGCCGGCCCGCGGCGTCGCGTTCGATCCGGTCGACTCGGCCTCGCAGCCGCACGTTTCCGTCGAGGACTCCGTCGACGTCGACCTCGACGCCGACCTCAGTCAGCTCGCCGCGAGTTTGCGCCCGCCAGGCCAGGAACGTCTCGATCATCGCCCGATGCCGGGCCAGCTCGTTGGCCGAATACCACTGCGATTCGAACGGCAGCTGCTGCCACGCCCGCTCCAGGGCGGCCAGCAGCTCAGACTCGCTGCCGGCTGGCTCGGCGATCAGCGCGTGCAGCACCGAGCCGACCGTCGACCCCAGATCGCGGGGATCGGTCCCGCCGTGCCGCTCGGCCAGCCAGCGCAACGGGCAGTCGGTCAACGTCTGCAGGCTTGACGGGGTCAGCGTGACGACGTGGTCGTCGCCGCTCCACATCGGTTCGGTGGTGCTGATCGGTGACATGCCGTACCAGCCGGCCGGGTTGGCGCCCGGCACGCCCGCCGCGGCCAGGCGAGCCAATTGTGTTGCCGCGCAGTCACGCATCGCGTCGCTGACCGCGCCGTGCGGCGCGCACACCACGCCGCGCAGCCGACCTACCACCGCGGTCGCCGACAGCACCCGCGGCGCCGTCACCGGCTGGGGCGCGGTGTCGGCGGATCCGGTGGACCACTGCGCGATCTCGGCGAAGAACGGCGACGGCATGCTGGCTTCGTCGTCGCCGTTCGCCTCTCCGTCGACCGCCGTCACGATCAACCGCCTGCGTGCCCGGCCCATCGCGGCCACCAGCAGTCGCCGCTCCTCGGCGAGCAGCGGTGCCCGCATCGAAGCGTTCTCGGCAATCCCGTCCAGCACGTCCAGCAGTCGCTGTGTGCCGAGCACTCCCCCGCGCGGAATCGTGTTGGGCCACACCCCTTCCTGCAGGCCTGCGATGACCACGAGATCCCACTCGTGGCCGATCGCCGCGTGCGCGCTGAGCACCGCGACCTGCTCGGCGGCGGCCGCCGGCTCGGGCCCCGCCGCCCGCACTTGCTGCGTCACCAGGTGGTCGATCAGCCCGCGC
This sequence comes from Mycobacterium sp., assembly GCA_036519055.1. Lineage (GTDB taxonomy): Bacteria > Actinomycetota > Actinomycetes > Mycobacteriales > Mycobacteriaceae > Mycobacterium. The sequence continues at coordinate 8,411 of DATDLZ010000221.1, read as the reverse complement.
AGCGACGCACCGACGGTGCGCGACAGGTACTCATTGCTGGCGTCGAACAATGCCGTCACCGCGTCGAGGTCACGGCCGGCCTGCGCGCCGGACGTGCCACCGCGCTCACACGCTGTCAACCAACGGCGTTGCAAACCAGAGCGGTGCCATGCCGCCCACAGCGTGTAGCGCGGAGTCTCCCCCCGCCGATGCGAGCCCGCGGCGGCATCCAGCACCGCGCGGACCCGCTGCAGCGGCCTGGCCTGAGCCGCAGCCAGCCGCGCCGACGAGCCGCCGTTCAACGCCTCGACCAGCAGGTCGCCGAATTCCCTTGAGGATCCTTCGATTTCGGCGCGGCGCAGTGTCCGTCGCAGCTGGCGAAGCGAAACCGGATCGACGCGACCAATCGGCCCGGTCAGCAACGCGAGCGCCTGCTCGCCGTCCAGCCCGTCGGCGGTGGCGGCCAGCACTGTCAGCAGCGCCTGCGCCGCGGGCTGCGCGGCCAGCGGGCCGGTCACCGTCGACGGGGCCACCGGAACACCGGCCCGGGCCAGCGCGTGCGGCAGGCCGGCCGCGGCGCGCGGCACCGACCGGACGACGACCGCCATCTGCGACCACGGCACGCCGTCGAGGAGGTGCGCGCGACGCAGCACGTCGGCGATCATCGCGGCCTCGGCATTGGCTGAGGCGGCGAGTTTTACCACCACCGAACCGGAATCGTCTCCGGTGCCCTCGATTCCGCCACCGCCGGGAAGCCGCCCGGCGATGCCGGAAACCGCCCGCGCTACGACCGGAGCGCAGCGGTACGACGTCGTCAAGGTGACCGACGGCGTGCCCTCACCCAGCAGCGCCGTCGGCTCCGCGCCGCGGAAGCCGAATACCGCTTGGTCTGGGTCACCGGCGAGCAGCGTGAGCTCTGCACCGGCGGCCAGCACCCGCGCCAGCAGGGCGGCCTGCGGATCGAGCTGCTGCGCATCGTCAACCAGCAGAACGCCGATGCGGGCGCGTTCGGCCGCCAGCAGATCGGGATCGACGGCAAATGCTTCGAGTGCGGCCCCGACCAGTTCGGCCGCGCCCACAGCCGGAGTCGTCGCCTGCGGAGCTGCCGTCCCGACGGCCGCGCGCAGCAGCATCACCTGTTCGTAATTGCGCGCGAACCGGCCGGCGGCCGCCCATTCGGGACGACCTGACAGGCGGCCCACTCGCTCCAGTTGCTGAGGATCGACCCCACGTTCGGCGCAGCGGGTCAGCAGCTCACGTAATTCGGCGGCGAAACCGGCAGTACCCAGGGCCGCGCGCAGCTCAACCGGCCACGTCGACCCATTGAGGCCGTCGGCGATCTCACCGGCAAGCAAGTCGGCGATGATCGCATCCTGTTCGGCGCTGGTGACCAGCCTGGGCGGCGGACCGCCGGCGCGTTGCGCCGCCAGGCGCAGCACCGCGAACGCGTAACTGTGCACGCTGCGTACCAACGGCTCCCGGATCACCGCGGGCCGGGCACCGACGTTCTGGGAGCCGAGCAGCTTCGCCGTCAAGGCGCTACGCGCCTGCGCCGAGATGCGGCCCGAACCGGTCAGCAGCAATACCGATTCCGGATCGGCGCCCGCATGGATGCGCGTGGCCGCGACGTCAATCAGCAACGAGCTCTTACCCGTTCCCGGCCCACCGAGCACGCGCACCATCCCGCGCAGACCGGGATCGAGCACAGTGCGGGCCTCCGGGCCCCAGCGGTAAGACATAGCGGGAATGACACCACGGGGGTCCGACAAGTCGGCCCGGCCGACGATGGGTGACCGCCCGGCTGGCACCATTCAACGCGTGACCCGCCTGCACGTGCACCGCTTCGGCCCGCCCGGTCCGGTACGACTGCTGGCGCTGCACGGGCTGACCGGGCACGGCAAGCGCTGGGAAACGTTGGCCAGCCAGCACCTGCCCGAAATCGCTGTTGCCGCACCCGATCTGATCGGGCACGGCAGGTCATCATGGGCGGCACCGTGGACGATCGACGCCAACGTTGCCGCGCTGGCCGAGCTGCTCGAGCATCAGGCCGACGACCCCGTCGTGGTGGTGGCGCATTCGTTCGGATGCGCGGTCGCGATGCACCTGGCCGCCGCCCATCCCGGCCGAATCGCGGGACTGGTGTTACTCGACCCCGCCATCGGGTTGGACGGCGCGTGGATGCGTGAGATCGCCGACGCGATGCTGGCCTCCCCGGACTACTCCAACGCCGCCGAAGCCCGGGCGGCCAAAACCAACGGCTCGTGGGCGGATGTAGACCCTGCGGTGGTCGATGCCGAACTCGACGAACACCTCGTCGGGCTGCCGGGCGGGCGGTGCACCTGGCGGCTGAGCCTGCCCGCGATGATGGCCTACTGGAGCGAGCTGGCTCGCGAGATCATATTGCCGCCCAAGAGAATTGGCACGACCCTTGTGCGAGCGGCGTGGACGTCGCCGTCGTATGTCACCGACCGGCTGATCGATGCACTGCACGAGCAGTTGGGCGCCGATTTTCAGTTTCTGACGTTCGACTGCGATCACATGGTGGCCGAGATCAAACCGGCCGAAGTCGCCGCATTGATCCGCGAGCGGATGGGCTGACCGTGGCACCGGTGACCGACGATCAGGTCGAGCGAGTGCGCGCGCTGGTCGCCTCGATACCCGCCGGCCGGGTGTCGACATATGGCGATATCGCCGCTGCCGCAAAGCTTTCCAGCCCGCGCATTGTCGGATGGATCATGCGCACCGACTCTTCCGACCTGCCCTGGCATCGGGTGATCACCGCATCGGGACGGCCGGCCAGGCACCTGACCACTCGGCAGTTGGAACTGCTTCGAGCCGAAGGGGTTCTCGCTGTCGACCGCAAGATCGCGCTCAACGACGTCCGCTACGAGTTCCCCGACTAGAGGATCAGCCGCACCAACGCCGCGGTGCGCGCCAGGCCGGGGAAGGCAGCGGCTGTCGAACGCGGGTGCAACGCATGGACCGCGAGCCGGAACATCAACGCGCGCAACAGCATCTGCGGCCACTCCGGAAGCGCGTTCCATCGGTCGATGAGGCCTTCGTCGGCCTCGCCCCACGACAACGCGTCGACCACGACCACTCCCGCCGCCCACGACGCGGGTCGCCAGTACGGCGTGATGTCCGTGATCCCCGGGGCGGCGGCACCCGCGAACAGGACTGTGCCGTAGAGATCGCCGTCGACAAGCTGGTTGGGGCTCTTGGTCGGCCGCCGCAGCCCGGCAAGCTGATTGATCAACTCGACCGACCGCTGCCCGTCCGCAGTGGGAGATGCCGAGCGGGCCGCCGCCGGTGCCGACTGCAGCGGCCGATCTTCCCAGGCGGCACGGTCGGCGGCGATGAAGACGTCGACGTCAGCCCACGGCGCGGTGGGTCCCTGAGTCAGAAAACGCGGCCGTTCCAGCTTGCCGGTGGCCTCGTGTAGCCGCACCGCGGCCGACACCACCTCGTCGTGCCGCGGCTCGGGCTGGCCGGCCACGAAAGTGTCTGCTCGCCAACCGGAGACCACGTAACGTCCATCGGTCGAGCGGACCGGGCGGGCCAGCCGAACACCGTCGACGAACAACGTCTCACGCACCCGGGCCGACCACGCGGCGCGGGCATTCTCGGCGACCATCGACAGCACCACTTCACCGCACCGCCAGCCGCCCTCCCACGCAGCGCCCAGGGGTTCCGGCCGCACACCGCTCAAGCCGAACGCCGACAGCACGTGCTCCGGCGGCGGGTCGACACTCACGCGATTAGCCTAAACGGGCCCAGCGAAGTCCCGGGACTAGACACGAACTCGCAGTTTCGCGTGGCGGATCAGTACATCACCATGTCGGGCTGCATCTGCTGCGCCCAGGCCACGATGCCGCCCTGCAGGTGCACCGCGTCGGCAAACCCGGCGTTGCGGACCGCGATCAACGCCTCGGCTGACCGCACCCCCGTCTTGCAATACAGCACCGGCGGACGGTCCCGGGGCAGCCGGGACAGGCCCTCGCCGGAGCTGATCAACGAGTTCGGAATCAGCTGGGCGCCGTCGATGTGGTTGATCTCCCACTCCGCGGGCTCACGCACGTCGATCAGCGCGACTTTGCCGGCCTCCAGCAAGTCGCGCAGCTCACGAGGGGTGATCGCGGCGTCGGCAGCGCCCGCGGCCGCGTCATCGGACGCCACTCCGCAGAATTGCTCGTAGTCGATCAGCCCGGTGATCGCCGGCGCGGCCGGGTCCTTGCGGATCGCGATCGTGCGGTAGCTCATCGCCAAGGCGTCGTACAGCAGCAGCCGACCCAACAACGGCTCACCGAGTCCGGTGATCAGCTTGATCGCCTCGGTGCCCATAACCGATGCGATCGAGGCGCACAGCACGCCCAGCACGCCACCCTCGGCGCAGGACGGCACCAGGCCCGGCGGGGGTGCTTCGGGGTACAGGTCGCGGTAGTTCAGGCCGCGGCCGCCGGGAGCGTCCTCCCAGAACACCGACACCTGACCTTCGAACCGGTAGATCGACCCCCAGACGTAGGGCTTGTGCGCCAGCACCGCGGCGTCGTTGACCAGATATCGGGTGGCGAAGTTGTCGGTGCCGTCGAGGATCAAGTCGTACTGCTCGAAGATCCCGACGGCGTTGGCCGCAGACAGCCGAACCTCGTACAGGCGCACGTCGACCAGCGGGTTCACCTCGGCTATCGAGTCGCGCGCGGACTGAGTCTTGGGCCGGCCGATGTCGGAGACGCCGTGGATGATCTGGCGTTGCAGGTTCGACTCCTCGACGACGTCGTCGTCGACGATGCCGATCGTGCCGACGCCCGCGGCGGCGAGGTACAGCAGCGTGGGTGCGCCGAGGCCCCCTGCGCCGATCACCAGCACCCGCGCGTTCTTCAGCCGCTTCTGCCCGTCGACACCCAGATCGGGGATGACGAGATGACGGCTGTAGCGGGCGACCTCGTCGCGGGTCAACTCCGCAGCCGGCTCAACTATCGGCGGCAACACCCCACCGAGGCTAGGCCAGATTGTCCGGCCTAGGCGATCGGGTACGGCCAGGGATTGAACCGGCAGGTCTTACCGTCCGGCTTGACGTATTCCGGGTCGAACTTCGCGTTGTCGTCGTTGGACGTGGAGAACGTCTGCTGCATCATGATCGGAGCCAGAGAGCCCTGTTTGTCGCAGGGTTCGTGGCGCAGGTAGCCGATGGCGTGGCCGACCTCGTGGTTGATCAGGTACTGCCGGTAGGAACCCACGTCGCCCTGGAAGGCCAGCGCGCCGCGCACCCAGCGTGCCTCGTTGATGAAGACCCGCGGCTCGACCCCGGCCCCGTAAGACGGGTTGTAGCAGGACGTCTCGAGCGGGAACTCGTACCCGCAGCCTTCCCGAACGGTCATCGGCGAGCTCAGCGAGATGCGGATGTCGGGTTTGTTTCGGCCATTCGCGTCGATCCTGACGAACCCGAACTGCGCGTCGTGGGTCCAGCTCTTCGGATTGGCCAGCGTCTGGTCGACCATTGCGGCGAACGCATCGTCACCGCCGAACGCGGTGGGGTCCATGCCGTTTTCGACCTCGACGGTGTACTTGAAGACCTTCGCCGTACCTTGGCCGACCTGCGGTGTGACTCCCGGGACCATGTGCCAGGACTTGGCGCCCGCTCCGGTGAACGGGCCGCCGTTGGGCAGCATCCCGGTCGGCAGGCTGGCGTCGAACTGGGTCAGACCGCGGGGCGGGGCATCGATGATCACCGTGCCCACCGCGCCGATTTTCGGCGGGCCCTGAATCGGCTGCCCGGAGACGGGCGCGGACGCGCTGGTACCGGTGACGGTCTGGTAGAGCACCATCCCGGTGACGGCTACCAGGACCGGCAGCGCGTACGCGCGCCAGCCGTAGGTCGACACGAAACGTCCCAGCCAACTCTGTTTCCGGAAACGGTTGGTGTCCCGGTTCGACCGGGCCCGCCCTTCGCCACCCCACGCCAGCGGGTCCCGTTGGGCGCGCAGCGGTTCTCGCCAGTCGTCGCGAAGAACCGGTGTCCGGTTGCCCCCGCGCCGGTCGGGGTCCAAGGTCACTTTCCCAGGATGGCACAACAGCCGCTAGCTGGGACTCTCGGCGCGCCCGCAGGCGCTCGTCAGACGCTGCCATGCCGACATTCGGGCCGTAGATGATGATCGAAAATGCCAGGCGGGTAGTAGTGTCGTTGCGATCAACAGCGCACTCGCAACACTGGCGCTATGACAAGCAGATTGAGGAATGGATGAGCGATCTTGCCAACGCCGCCGGAAGGAGTGGGGTGAAGCCCGGCACGTCTGCTCGGCGCGGCAACCGACTGCCTCGTGACGAGCGTCGGGGTCAATTGCTCATGGCTGCCAGCGACATTTTCGTCGACCGCGGCTACCACGCCGCCGGGATGGACGAGATCGCCGAACGCGCCGGCGTCAGCAAACCCGTTCTCTACCAGCATTTTTCGAGCAAACTGGAGCTGTACTTAGCGGTCTTGCAACGCCACACCGAGAATTTGGTGTCCGGCGTGCGCCAAGCCCTGCGCACCACCACCGACAACCGGCAACGGTTGCGGTCGGCCGTGCAGGCCTTCTTCGACTTCATCGAGCACGACGGCCAGGGCTACCGGTTGATCTTCGAGAACGACAACATCACCGAGCCTCAGGTTGCCGTACAGGTACGAGTCGCCACCGAGTCGTGCATCGACGCGGTTTTCGACCTGATCAGCGCCGACTCCGGGTTGGACCCGCACCGCGCCCGGATGGTCGCCGTGGGTCTGGTTGGGGTCAGCGTCGACTGCGCCAGATACTGGCTGGACTCCGATCGGCCGATCACCAAGGACGACGCCGTGGACGGCACCGTGCAGTTCGCCTGGGGCGGCCTGTCACACGTGCCGCTTACCCGCTCTTAGCGGCGGCGCTTCCGATCCCGAAGCCGACGCGACGCGAGTCCGCGGCACCGATCTCGACGTAGGCGATCTTGGCTGAATTGACCAGGAAGCGGCGGCCTTTGTCGTCGGTCAGGCCAAGCACGTCGGAATCTTTGCCCAGCGCAGCGTTGACGAGTGCTTCGACTTCGCTGGGCGTTTGCGTGCTGGTGAACACCAGCTCGCGCGGGCTGTCCGTGATCCCGATCTTGACCTCCACGCCGGCCCCTTCCCAATCCTCGTTAGTCGATGCTTCGACAAGGCTAGTGGACGCCCGGTGAGTGTGCGGAAAGCCGGTCGCCGCCAAGGATTCGCGGGCGCCGGGCAGACCGGCCTCCGTTGACAAATCGTGACCTGACACGCCTGCGCAGTCGGCCTCAAGCAGGTGTCACACCGATAACATCTGCATCATCAGCACCACAAACTACCTGGATGGCGATATCCAGGATTACCCCGATGACACCGTCGATGACATTTACGCCGACGGCGATTACTCGCCGTCCGATCAACGGTGGCGCCCGATCGCGGCCATCGCCGGGATCGTCTTCGTGCTCTCCGTCATCGCCACCGTCGTGATCGTGAACGGCGGCGACAGCGCGTCGACGTCGGCCACCGTGGTGGTGCCACCGAGCCGTAGCGCGTCACCGCGGCCCAGCTTGGTGCCGGTCCTGCCGCCCGAGACAGTCACCACCATCACACCGCCCTCGCGTCAACCGAGCCCGACGGCCACCAGCACACCGCCCACCGACATCCCGCCCCCGGCCGCTGTCCCCTCGACGCCACCGGACGTCGCCGCTCGCACGTTCGTCTACCGGGTCACCGGCACCAAGGGGCTTCTCGATCTGGTCACCGTCGTCTACACCGACGCGCAGGGCTCGCCGCAGACCGACTTCAACGTGTCGCTGCCGTGGTCGAGAACCGTGGTGCTGAACCCGGGGGTAGGCCTGCGATCCGTCGTGGCGACGAGCCTGACCGGCCACCTCAACTGTTCGATCAGCGATGGCGTGGGTCAGCCCGTGGCGATCTCGACCAGCAGCGCGATGATCGCGACCTGCAGCCGCTAGGCCTAGTCGAGCCCCAGTTCACGCATCCGGTCATTGTGTAGGCGCTGAAGCCGGTCGAAGAACCCCGCCAGCTGCGTCAAGCCCGCTGTCCTCGACACCACGAGGTCGACGAGCTCATCGTGTTCGGCCAGCACGTACTGGGCCTGGGTAATCGCCTCGCCGAGCAGACGACGTGACCACAACGCCAGCCGGCTGCGCTGTCTGGCGCTCTTGGTCACCGCGGCCCGCACCTCGGCGACGACGAACTGCGAGTGTCCGGTCTCCGCCATCGTCGCGCGCACCACGTCGGCAACCTCGTCGGGCAGCCCATCGGCGATCTGCAGATAGAAGTCGGCGGCCAGCGAATCACCGACATAGGTCTTGACCAACGCCTCCAGCCAGGTGCTCGGCGTGGTCAGCCGGTGGTAGCCGTCGAGCGCGGAGGCGTACTTCGAAATCGCCGGCACCACGTCGACGCC
>DATDLZ010000220.1:0-7157 GCA_036519055.1 Mycobacterium sp. | reverse complement strand
GCTGGTCGGGATGGGTGCCGAACCGATTGACTGGCGCCTGCCGTAATGGTGCAGCCGCGCTATCCCTTAGCCGCGGGTGACCTTACCGGCCTTAATGCACGACGTGCAGACGTTGACGCGGTGCTTGTTACCCCCGGGGCGGGTGGCAACGCGCACGCTCTGGATGTTGGGATCCCATCGACGGCTGGTCCGGCGATGGGAGTGTGACACCGACTTGCCGAAGCCGGGGGCCTTCCCGCAGATATCGCAGACGGCAGCCATAGGTGAAACTCCTCAGACTCTGGGGCCAACGACCTTACGGGTGGCCCGACGACCTGGCAAGAATAGCTGCCGCCGGGCCCAACCGCCAAAACGATCAACAATCGGCGGGTGTCATGTGACCAGTGCTGTCGTTCTGAATAGATAGGCTGGCGCCCACCGATGGCGACGTGAGGAGGTGGGATCTAGGTGGGGTCGGGGCTGGCTGAGCCGGGTCGCGCGCTGGACGCGTTCGCTTTACGTGACTGGGCGCACACCTCTGTCGGCGACCTGATCACCCACATCGACGAGATCAACCGGCTCAACGTGTTCCCGGTCGCCGATTCCGACACCGGGGTAAACATGCTGTTCACCATGCGCTCGGCGCTGGCCGAGGCCAACACCGACGCGAAATCCGCCGATGTCGTCAAGACGGCGGCTGCTCTGTCCGCGGGCGCGCTGAACGGTGCACGCGGCAACTCCGGTGTGATTTTGTCTCAGATCCTGCGGGGCATCGCCGACGTGACCGCACGCGCTGCTGCCGACTCCGATGACGAACTCCACCAGATCGATGCCGCGCTGCTGGGCGCTGCACTGCACCGCGGGGTCGACCTGGTTATCGCCTCAATGGGCGGCCGGGAAATCCCCGGGACGATCGTCTCGGTGCTTAAAGCCGCCGGTGACGCCGTCGAGCAGTCCGCGAGCGCCGGAGAAGGGCTGTCACCGGCGGTCACCGTCGCCGGTGAGGCCGCGGTGATCGCGCTGGAGAAGACTCCCGAGCAGCTTGACGTGCTGGGCGACGCGGGCGTGGTCGACGCCGGTGGCCGCGGCTTGCTGGTGCTTCTGGATGCGCTGCGCTCGACGATCACTGGGCAGGCGCCGAATCGCAAGGTCTACGAACCGGCGCCGCGCCGGCCGGTCCCCGAAATCGCCGCGCAAGCCCCAGCGCCGCAATTCGAGGTGATGTACCTGCTGGGCGGGTGCGACACCGAGGGTGCTGACTTGTTGCGCGAGCGGCTGGATGAGCTCGGCGAGTCGGTGGCCATCGCGACGTCCGGGGTCGTCGGTGGTTACTCCGTCCACGTCCACACCGACGACGCCGGAGCGGCGATCGAAGCGGGCCTGACGGTCGGCGACCCACGGCGGATCCAGATATCGATGCTGACCAGCGGCACCAGCGGGCTGCCACCGGGCAGCTGGACGCGGGAGCGGGCGGTGCTCGCCGTCGTCGACGGCGACGGCGCGGCCGAGTTGTTCGGCGGAGAAGGGGCCTGCGTGCTACAGCCCGATCCGCTTGCCGACGACCCGACGGCGGCGATCACCGCCCAGCAATTGTTGCGCGCGATCGTCGACACCGGTGCCGCGCAGGTAATGATTCTGCCCAACGGCTACGTCCTTGCCGAGGAGCTGGTGGCCGGTTGCACCGCGGCCATCGGGTGGGGGATCGACGTGGTGCCGCTGCCCACCGGATCGATGGTGCAGGGCCTGGCAGCGCTCGCGGTACACGAACCGGGCCGGCAAGCCGTCAACGACGGCTACACGATGGCCCGCGCCGCCGGCAGCGCCCGGCACGGGGAAGTGCGCGTCGCTACCGAAACGGCGTTGACCTGGGCAGGCACCTGCGAGCCGGGCAACGGGCTGGGCATCGCCGGCGACGAAGTGCTGATCGTGGCGCCCGACGTCGCTTTGGCCGCGACCGGCCTGATCGATCTGCTGCTGGGCGCCGGCGGCGAGCTGATCACCGTGCTCGTCGGCCAGGGCATCGACGCGGACTCCGTCGAGTCGGCGCTGCGCGCCCATGTGCACGACCGCCATCCCGGCAGCGAACTCGCGATCTATCGCACCGGCCACCGCGGCGACGCGCTGCTGATCGGGGTCGAGTAGCCGTGGTGTCGCTCAACGACCGCCTGGATTACATCGTCGGCGCCAAAGCCGCCGGCCCGCTCGACGAGGTGTTCGGTATCCGCACGGTCGACGACCTGCTCCGGCACTACCCGCGCAGCTACGTCGAAGGCACCTCGGTCCGGGGCGCCGACGACGAACAACCGCCCGAAGGCGAACACGTCACCCTGGTCGACGAGATCACCGACACAGCGTTGCTTCCGATCAGAAACCGCCCGAAGGACAAGCTGTTTCGCGTCACCCTGGGTTCCGGCCGCGGCAAGGTCACCGCCACGTTCTTCCATCCCAAGAAGTGGATCACCGACCAGCTGTCCAAGGGCACCCGCGTCATGTTGTCCGGGGAGGTGGGTTATTTCCGCGGCGCCATGCAACTCACGCACCCGGATTTCCTGGTGCTGGATGCCGCGGACGGACGCAACCGCGGCAGCCGGTCGTTGAAGATGATCGCCGACGCCTCGCAGGCGGTGAGCGGGGAAGTGCTGCAAGAGGCGTTCGAGCGCACCTTCTACCCGATCTACCCGGCCAGCACGAAGGTGCAAAGCTGGGATATCTTCAACTGCGTCCGCCAGGTACTCGAGGTGCTCGACCCAGTCGCGGACCCGTTGCCCGAAACGCTCTGTGCCGCACACGACCTGGCCTCAGAGGACGAGGCGCTGCGCGCCATCCACCTGGCCGAGAACGACGCCGACCGGCGGCGAGCCCGTGAACGGTTGGCCTTCGACGAGGCCGTCGGATTGCAGTGGGCGCTGGTCAGTCGACGCCACGGTGAGCTCTCCCAATCCGGGCCGGCGGCGCCTGCGACAACGGGCGGTCTCAAACAGCAACTGCTGCAACAGTTGCCCTTCGAATTGACCGTCGGGCAGCGTGAGGTGCTCGAGGTGCTGTCCGCGGAGATCGCGGCGACGCGGCCGATGAACCGACTGCTGCAAGGCGAAGTCGGCTCGGGCAAGACCATCGTCTCGGTGTTGGCGATGCTGCAGATGGTCGACGCCGGCTACCAGTGCGCACTGCTGGCACCGACGGAAGTTCTTGCTGCACAGCATCTTCGCTCAATCAACGATGTGCTGGGCCCGCTGGCGATGGGTGGTCAGCTCGGCGGTGAGGACAACGCCACGCGTCTCGCGCTGCTGACCGGCTCGATGTCACAGGCGCAGAAAAAGCAAGTCCGCGCCGAGATCGCCGGCGGCCAGGTCGGCATCGTCGTCGGCACGCATGCGCTGTTGCAGGACGCGGTCGAGTTCGACCGGCTCGGCATGGTGGTCGTCGACGAGCAACATCGCTTCGGGGTGGAGCAACGAGACCAGTTGCGGGCCAAGGCGCCTGCCGGCATCACGCCGCATCTGCTGGTGATGACCGCCACGCCGATACCGCGGACCGTAGCCTTGACCGTGTACGGCGACTTGGAGACGTCGACGCTGCGCGAGCTTCCCCGTGGCCGCCAGCCGATCACTACCACCGCCATCTTCGTCAACGACAAACCGGCCTGGCTGGACAGGGCCTGGAGTCGCATCATCGAGGAAGTCGCCGAAGGGCGGCAGGCCTACGTGGTGGCGCCCCGAATCGACGACGCCGATAGCAGCGGTCAGGCGGAGAAAGACCAAAGGCCTTCGGCGACAGTCGAAGAACTCTACGCGCGATTGGGCAGCGATCAGCTATCCGGTCTGCGGCTGGGGCTCATGCATGGCCGGCTGACCGGCGATGAGAAGGACGCCGTCATGGCGGCGTTTCGCGCCCGCGAGATCGATGTGCTGGTGTGCACCACCGTCATCGAGGTCGGGGTCGACGTTCCCAACGCGACCGTGATGCTGGTGATGGACGCCGACCGTTTCGGGATCAGCCAGCTGCATCAGCTGCGCGGCCGCATCGGCCGGGGCGAACACGCCAGCATCTGTCTGCTGGCCAGTTGGATGACACCGCACTCACGGGCTGGCCAGCGGCTGAGCGCGGTTGCCGGGACGCTCGACGGTTTCGAGCTCGCCGACCTGGACCTGCGGGAACGCCGCGAGGGAGATGTGTTGGGCCGCAGCCAATCCGGCCGCGCGATCACGCTGCGGCTGCTGTCACTGATCGATCACCGGGACGTCATCGAGGCGGCTCGCGACTTCTGCGAACAGGCCTACGAGGGTCAGGCCGGGCATCCTGGATTGGCATTACTGGCAGCACCTTTCACCGGAACTGAACGCATCGAATTCCTGGACAAGTCATGACCCGCAGGATGGTGCTCTGGCTATCGGCGGTCGCGATGCTCGCCGTGCTGGTTGCCTACCAGGTGGTGGTCACGTCGGTGGGGGAGCGCGACCGGGAGTTCGCGGCTCGGGCTGACGTGCCGACGCTGCAACCCGGTGTCGATGTACTGGGCGGAATCACGGTGGTGCCGCTGAGAATTCGTCGGTACGACTACCGTCGTACCGCTTTCGGCGACGCCTGGACCGACGACAACGATGCGCCCGGCGGGCACAACGGCTGCGATACCCGCGACGACGTTCTGAATCGCGATCTGGTCGATAAAACAAACGTCTGGACCAAACGCTGCCCCGACGCGGTGGAAACCGGCACGTTGCATGACCCGTACACCAGCGACACCATCAACTTTCATCGCGGCGCGAAAGTCGGCGAGGCAGTGCAGATCGACCACATCGTGCCGCTGGCGTTGGCGTGGGACATGGGGGCCTACGACTGGGCCTTCGCCCAGCGGGTCCGGTTCGCCAATGACCCGGCGAATCTCCTTGCAGTACAAGGTCAGGCGAATCAGGACAAGAGCGATTCGCAGCCCGCGCTGTGGATGCCGCCGAACCACGCGTTCTGGTGTCAGTACGCGATGCAGTACATCGCGGTGTCGCGCGGGTACGGGCTTCCCGTCGACCTGGTATCGAGCAACGTTCTGCGTCAGGCCGCAGCGGGCTGCCCGACCGGATAGCGGGCTAGATGCCGGTGTAGGTCAGCGGATCCTCGCGCACCCGGGTGCCGTCGTTGAGCCCGTTGAGGGTTTCCATGTGTGCGGCGGTCAACTCGAAATCGAAGACATCGAAATTGCCGGCGATCCGCTCGGGGTTGCCGGACCGCGGGATCACCACGTTGCCCAGCTGAATGCTCCAGCGGATCAGCACCTGTGCCGGCGTGCGGTCGTATTCGCCGGCGATCGACGTCACGGTGGCGTTATCCAGCAACCTGCCGACCGCCAGCGGGCTGTAGGCCTCGGTGACGACGTTGTGCTGCGCGTTCACCGCGCGTAGCTCGGCCTGATTGAGCAGCGGGTGCAGTTCGATCTGGTTGACCGCGGGGGTGACGTAGGTCAGGTCGATGACTGTCTCCAGGTGTTCCTCGGTGTAGTTGCACACCCCGATCGAGCGGGTGTGGCCGTCACCGCGCGACTGGATCAGGCCGCCGAAGGTGTCCACGTATTTTCCCAGCTGCGGCTGCGGCCAATGGACGAGAAAGAGGTCGACGTAGTCCAGCCCAAGCTTGTCCAGGCTGACCTTGACGGCGTCCTGGGCGACGTTGAAACCGTGATCGGCGTTGGCCACCTTGGTGGTGATGAACAGCTCCGCGCGCGGGATTCCGGAGGCCGCGATGGCGCGGCCGACGGCGGCTTCGTTGCCGTACACCGCGGCGGTGTCGATCAGCCGATAGCCGATCTCCAGCGCCGTCGAGACGGCGCGTTCGGTCTCGTCATCGGATAACTCCGCGACGCCGAGGCCGATCACCGGCATCGTGTTCTCGTCGTTGAGTGCAATGGATGGGACGTAGGCGCCCGACTCGCCGGTCACGTCATTTACCTGCCTGTGAAGTCGAAGGTTCGTGGATCAGGACCCAGCCGGTTTCCGTCGTCGAGCGATGAGATTGACGCCATGTCGTTTTCGCTTAGTTCGAAATCGAACACGTCGAAGTTGCTCGCAATCCGCTCAGGGTTCACTGACTTGGGGATGACGATGTTACCGAGCTGAATATGCCACCGAATCAGAACCTGGGCCGGTGTTCGGCCGCAGCCCTCGGCGACCGCGGTGACGGTGGGATCGGTCAGCAACGAACCCTGCCCGAGCGGACCCCACGCCTCGGTCGCGATTCCGAGGCGGGCGTGCAGCTCGCGTAGCTCGGTTTGCGGAAGCCGGGGATGCAGCTCGACCTGGTTGACGGCGGGCACGATCCCGGTGGCGTCGACCAAAGCATTGATGTGCTCAGGCTGAAAATTGCTGACCCCGATGGACCGGATCTGGCCCTGGTCGCGCAGATGGGCGAACGCTTTGAAGGTGTCGACGAACTTGTTCAACTTCGGCATCGGCCAGTGCACCAGGTAGAGGTCAAGAAAATCGATCCCCAGCCTCTTCATGCTGACGTCGAATGCCGCCAGGGTGCTCTCGTAACCCTGCTCGGAGTTCCACAGCTTGGTGACCAAGTAAAGTTCATCTCTGGGCACGCCGGACTCGGCGACCGCGCGGCCCGTTTCGCGTTCGTTGCCGTACATCGCCGCGGTGTCGATATGGCGGTATCCGACTTGCAGCGCGGTGCTCACCGCCTGCTCGGTGTCCGTGGGCGGGATCTTGAAAACGCCGAATCCGACCGCGGGGATCGAATTACCGTCGTTGAGCGTGACTAAGGGAGCACCCATGACACGAAGTCTGCCAGGCACCTCGAATCAGCAGCTCAAGACCGGTGGCTGGGCCAACCGGCTGCAGAGCGTCGCCACCAGCGTCGGTGCCAAGGTGATTCCGTGGGTACCGACGCGCGCCGTGCGACTGCTGGCCGGGGGCCGTTCGGTCACGATCGACGGGAACACGCTGGATCCGACGTTGCAGCTGATGCTGTCGGGGCAGCGCGCTATGGGCATCGAGGGTCTAGCGGTAGATAACGACGTCGCGGCCTCTCGGGCTCTGATGCGAGAGAGCTTGCTCGGGTTCGCCGGCCCGCAGGTGCACGTCGGCGTGAGCGACCTGTCGATACCGGGATCGGCAGGTCAGATCCCAGCCCGGCACTACCGCCCGGTGACCGCCAAGCCAACGCCGTTGCTGGTCTTCTACCAC
>DATDLZ010000219.1:0-5660 GCA_036519055.1 Mycobacterium sp. | reverse complement strand
GCCACCGATATCGACCGTCTGCGCAGCACCTGGGACGGACCCGCGCTGGCGCTGATCGGCATCGGAACCGGCGCCCAGGTGGCGCTGTCCTACGCCAGCGCGCACCCGGACCGGGTCGCCAGGCTTGTGCTCGACTCGCCGGTGGCTCTCGGTGTGGGCGCCGAAGCCGCGGCCGAGCAGAAGGTCAAGGGTCAGGAGGCGGCGCTGGACGCGTTCGCCGCCCAATGCGCGGCGGTGAATTGCCCGCTGGGCCCCGACCCGAAAGCTGCCGTGAGCTCGATGCTGGCCGATGCCCGCGCCGGCCATGGTCCGGCGGGTGCGTCGTTGGCCTCCATCGCCAGAGCCATCAGCATCGCGCTGGGTTTCCCCACCGGTGACCGGGTCGGCACCACCAACGACCTGGCCGCCGCGCTGAACAGCGCCCGTTCCGGTGACACCAACCTGCTGACCAGCCTGATCAACCGGGCACAGGCCACCACCGGCACCGACGGACAATTCGTCAACTCCTGCAGCGACGCGGTGAACCGGCCCACCCCCGACCGCATCCGCGAGTTGGTGGTGGCCTGGGCCAAGCTCTACCCGGAGTTCGGCACCGTCGGCGCGCTCAACCTGGTCAAGTGCGTCTCGTGGCCGACCACCCAGCCGCCGCAACCACCGAAGATCCTCAAGGTCAACGTGCTGCTGATGGGCGTGCAGAGCGACCCGATCGTCGGGGAGGAAGGCGTCTCGGCCACCGCCGCCACCATCATCAACGCGACCGCGGCCAGTAAGCGGGTGATGTGGCAGGGCATCGGCCACGGCGCGAGCGTCTACTCGTCGTGCGCGGTCCCCCCGCTGGTCGGCTACCTCGACAGCGGCAACTTGCCCGCCACCGACACCTACTGTCCTGCCTGATCCTTCGGCCCGTATAGGGTGCGCTCGTGACGGCAGTTGAATCTCCACGCGGCGGCCTACGCGACTGGGCGCAGGCCACTTTTGGTCCCCGCACCGCCGCCCCAGGCACTGCGACCGTGCTGCGTTCGATTCTGTGGCCGTTGGCCATCATGGCGGTGATCCACCGCACCATCGTGTTGCCCGCCAACGGCAACATCACCGACGACTTCAAGCCGGTCTACCGCGCGCTGTCGAACTTCCGGCACGGCTGGGACATCTACAACGAGCATTTCGACTACGTCGACCCGCACTACCTGTATCCGCCCGGCGGCACGCTGATCATGGCGCCCTTCGGTTATCTGCCGTTCGCGGAGTCGCGCTACTTGTTCGTCGCGGTCAACAGCGCCGCCATCGTGCTGGCCGGGTACGTGCTGCTGCGGATGTTCAACTTCAGGCTGACCTCGGTGGCGGCCCCAGCCTTGCTGCTGGCGATGTTCTGCACCGAATCCGTCACGAGCACACTGGTTTTCACCAACATCAACGGCGTCATCCTGCTGCTCGAGGTGTTGTTCTTGCGCTGGCTGCTCGACGGTTCGGAAGCCAACAGCGTCAGGCATCAGTGGTGGGCCGGCATCGCGATCGGTCTGGCTTTGGTGGTCAAGCCGGTGCTGCTACCACTGCTGCTGTTGCCGTTCCTGAATCGTCAGTGGCGTGCAGTGCTGGCCGCCCTGGTGGTGCCGGCGGCGTTCAATCTGGCCGCATGGCCTCTGGTGGTCCACCCGATGGACTTCGTCACCCGCACCGTGCCCTACACGTTGGGCGTCCGCGATTACTTCAACAGCTCGATCGAAGGCAACGGGGTCTACTTCGGGCTGCCTTTCTGGCTGATCGCGCTGCTGCGAATCCTGTTCACGCTGCTGGCAATTGGCAGCTTGTGGCTGCTGTATCGCTACTACCGGACCCGTGATCCGCTGTTCTGGTTCACCACATCGTCGGGTGTGCTGTTGCTGTGGTCGTGGCTGGTGCTGGCACTGGCCCAGGGCTACTACTCGATGATGCTGTTCCCGTTCCTGATGACGGTGGTGTTGCCCAATTCGGTGATTCGCAACTGGCCCGCTTGGCTGGGCGTCTACGGCTTCCTGACGATGGACAAGTGGCTGCTGCTCCACTGGATGTACATCGGGCGGCCGCTGGACTACCTGAAGATCACCTACGGCTGGTCGCTGCTGCTGATCGTGGTGTTCACCGTGCTGTACTTCCGCTACGTCGACGCCAAGGCCGAAAACCGCTTGGACGACGGGATCGATCCGCCCTGGGTGACGCCTCCGCAACCTCGCGCTAGCGTGGAGGCATGACTTCCTCCGCGCCAAAGCTGCAACTCAGCGACGACGAGTGGCGTCGACGGCTCAACCCGCAAGAGTTCGACGTGCTGCGTCGCGCGGGAACCGAGCGCCCGTTCGTCGGCGAGTACACCGACACCAAGACCGAAGGCGTGTACCAGTGCCGCGCTTGCGGCGCCGAACTGTTCCGCAGCACCGAGAAGTTCGAATCCCATTGCGGCTGGCCGTCGTTCTTCGACCCGGCGGACTCCGACGCGG
This sequence comes from Mycobacterium sp., assembly GCA_036519055.1. Lineage (GTDB taxonomy): Bacteria > Actinomycetota > Actinomycetes > Mycobacteriales > Mycobacteriaceae > Mycobacterium. The sequence continues at coordinate 3,189 of DATDLZ010000219.1, read as the reverse complement.
TGATCCTGCGCCCCGACAACTCGCTGGGCCAGAAGCGCGTCGAGGTGCTGTGCGCCAATTGCCACAGCCATCTCGGCCACGTCTTCGAGGGCGAGGGCTATCCGACGCCCACCGACCAGCGCTACTGCATCAACTCGATTTCGCTGCGCCTGGTGCCGAGCTGATTTTCGCGACACTTAAATCATTGCGACGACACGCCGGGTACGTTCGCACGCGTTTAAGTCTCGCGGCCGGCTCCTGCGGAGCGGTCGGCCTAGTCCACCCGGGTGGCGTGCACTTCCCAGAACGGGGCGTGCGCGCGGCCGTCGGTCAGCCACGGCTCGATGGTCCGGAACCGCTCGGCCACCGGCTTCATCTGCTCAGCCATTTCGGGAGTGCGCTGCAGCATCCGGTCGAAATTCTCCGAGCTCATGTTGATCTGGTACGTCGTTGGTCCCAGATAGGTGATTTCCCAACCGGCGTCGGGCAGCACCTCCCGGAAGTCGTCCTCGGACAGCGAACGCGGCATGTAGAACCCGTTGACGTTGCCGATGCCGAATTCGAACATGTACAGGCGGGCTCCCGGCTTGGTGGCCCGGTGCAGGGCATGCGCATAGGATCGCTGCAGCTCCGGCTCGGTCGAAAACGTATGGTAGAAGGCGCAATCCACGACCGTGTCGAAATGGTTGTCCAGGCCGTCGAGCTTCGTCGCGTCAGCCAGCTGGAAGTTCACCGACACCCCGGCCTTGCGGGCATTCTCGCGGGCCCGCTGTACCGCGCCTTCCGAGCCGTCAATTCCGGTGGCCGAGTAGCCCTTTGACGCGTAGTAGATGGCGTGATGGCCCGGGCCGGTGCCCGGATCGAGGACCTCGCCCTTGATCGCGCCGAGCGCGACCAGTTGCTGCACCACCGGCTGCGGCCCGCCGATGTCCCACGGCGTGGCGGCCGGCAGGCCGTGCGCGACCCGCTCGTCGCGATACATCTCTTCGAAACGGGTGGGATCGTTGGGATCGAATTGCGTGGTCATGTCTCCCCCTCTGGTGTCGGTTCAGGGCAGCGAATTCACCAGCTGCTCGACCGGAACTCGCGGCCCGGTGAAGAACGGTGTCTCTTCGCGGGTGTGTCGCCGTGCGTCGGTGGCCCGCAGTTCCCGCATCAGGTCGACGATGCGGTGCAGCTCCGGTGCCTCGAACGCCAGCAGCCATTCGTAGTCCCCGAGCGCGAACGCCGGCACCGTGTTGGCCCGGACATCCTTGTACTCGCGGGCCGCCATGCCGTGTTCGGCGAGCATGCGCCGACGCTCCTCGTCGGGCAGCAGATACCACTCATAGGACCGCACGAACGGGTAGACGCAGATATAGGCGCCCGGTTCTTCGCCGGCCAGAAATGCCGGAATGTGGCTCTTGTTGAATTCAGCCGGCCGGTGCAGCGCGACGCTGCTCCACACCGGCGTCGACGCGCGGCCCAACGTCGTGGTCCGGCGGAAGTCCTCGTAGGTGGCTTGCAGCGCTTCGACCCGCTCGGCATGCGTCCAGATCATGAAGTCGGCGTCGGCACGCAATCCGGCGACGTCGTAGAGACCGCGCACCACGACGCCGTGTTCTTCGCGCTGCTTGAAGAAGGTCGCGGTTTCGTCGACGACCGCCCCGCGGTCTTCCCCGAGTCGCCCTGGGCTGACCGAGAACACCGAGAACATCAGGTACCGAACGGTCGAGTTCAGAGCGTCGTAGTCCAAGCGGGCCATGGGAACTATCGTGCCACGGACGTTTCGACCGCCTGGATCGTGCTGGTCACGGCCCACCCGGCCGCGCCGATGCACGCCGGCACCCCGATCCCGTCGAGATAGCTGCCCGCCACCGCGAGCGTCGGCGGCAGACCGGCCCGCAGTTCGGCGACCAGGTCGCGGTGGCCGGGCCCGTACTGCGGCATCGCATCCGGCCAGCGCTGGATGCAGACATCCACCGGGTCGATGGTCAGCTCGAAAACGGTCGCCAGATCGGCGAGCGCCGACGCCAGCAACTCGTCGTCGGACGCGCGGATTGCCAGGTCATCGCCGAAGCGCCCAAACGACAGTCGCAACAGCTCCACATCGGTGCGCCGCCCCCACTTGCGCGACGACAGCGTGATTGCCTTGGCGTGCAACTGTTCTCCGCTAGCCACCAGAACACCGGAATTCTGCGGGAAGGCGATACCGCGGGGCACGGCCATCGCCAGCACTGCCGATGATGCGCTGTGAATGCGTCCGGCCGCCGCCGCGGTGCGTGGTGCGACCGTGTCGACCAGCCGAGCGAGTTGCGCGGCCGGGACGGCAAAGATCACCCCGTCGGCCTGCCACTGGGCACCGGTGTTGTCGCGCACGGTCCAGCCCCCCGCGGGCACGGCTTCGATGCCGTCCACTGCGGCCTGAACCCACGTGGCCCGGCTGCAAAGAACCAGTTCCTCCACCAGCACCCGGTATCCGCCGCCCACCGCGCCGAAGATCGGGCCCGCGGTGACGCTCGCGAGGGCCTGGCGGACCGCGTCGGTAACACTGGTGGCGCCGGCGTCCAAGCCGGCGGCCAGCGTCGGGACGGCCGAGCGAAGGCCGATCGTCGCCGCTGATCCCGCGTAGACCCCGCCGAGCATCGGATCCACCGACCGCGCCACCACCTGCTCGCCGAACCGATCGGCGATCAGGTCGGCGACAGCCGGATCGGCGCCGGGCTGCCAACTCAACGGCTGAGCCGGTTCGGCGGCGATACGGGCGAGGGTGGCGTCGTTGACCAGACCGGCCATCGACTCCGCCGACGACGGGATGCCAATAAGCGTTCCGGTCGGCAGCGGGTGCAGCCGACCCTGGCTGTAAATCAGCGGGCGCGCACCCGTCGTGCCGAGTTGGTCGTTGGCCAGGCCCAGTTCGGCCAGCAACGCGGGCATTTCGGGTCGGCGCACCACGAACGCCTCGGCTCCGACATCGACGGAAACTCCGGCGACCTGCTCGGTGCGCAGCACGCCGCCTAGCCGGTCTGCGGGGTCGAAAAGCATGATGGTCGCATCGTCACCGGCGCTTTGGCGTAACCGATAGGCAGCGGTCAGGCCCGAGATCCCGCCGCCGACAACGCAATACGAGCGAGTCATAGCGAGTGGATCAGCGCTACCAGGTCGGTGAGAATCGCGGGATCGGTTTCCGGCAGCACGCCGTGGCCGAGGTTGAAGATGTGCCCCGCCGCG
>DATDLZ010000218.1:0-2957 GCA_036519055.1 Mycobacterium sp. | reverse complement strand
CAGGGCGGCATGTGCGCGGCGCTGGCCAACGTCGAGGACGACAACTGGGAGTGGCACACCTTCGACACCGTCAAGGGCGGCGACTATCTGGCCGACCAGGACGCCGTCGAGGTCATGTGCAAGGAAGCCATCGACGCGGTGCTCGATCTGGAAAAGATGGGGATGCCGTTCAACCGGACGCCGGAGGGCCGCATCGACCAGCGCCGCTTCGGCGGGCACACCCGCGACCACGGCAAGGCCCCGGTGCGCCGAGCCTGTTACGCCGCAGACCGTACCGGCCACATGATTCTGCAGACGCTGTACCAGAACTGCGTCAAGCACGACGTCGAGTTCTTCAACGAGTTCTACGCTCTTGACCTGGTGCTCACCGAGACCCCGAACGGTCCGGTGGCCACCGGCGTCGTCGCCTACGAACTGGCCACCGGCCACATTCACATCTTTCACGCCAAGGCCGTCGTGCTCGCCACCGGCGGCTCGGGCCGGATGTACAAGACGACGTCGAACGCGCACACGCTGACCGGCGATGGTATCGGCATCGTGTTCCGCAAAGGACTTCCGTTGGAGGACATGGAATTTCACCAATTCCACCCGACGGGCCTGGCGGGCCTGGGCATCCTGATCTCGGAGGCGGTGCGCGGCGAGGGCGGCCGGCTGCTGAACGGCGAAGGCGAGCGTTTCATGGAGCGCTACGCGCCGACGATCGTCGACCTGGCTCCCCGCGACATCGTCGCCCGATCGATGGTGCGCGAAGTGCTCGAGGGCCGCGGGGCCGGTCCACACAAGGATTACGTCTACATCGACGTCCGTCATCTCGGCGCGGATGTGCTGGCCGCCAAGCTGCCCGACATCACCGAGTTCGCCCGCACCTACCTCGGGGTGGACCCGGTCAAAGAATTGGTTCCGGTCTACCCGACGTGCCACTACGTCATGGGCGGCATCCCGACCACGATCACCGGTCAGGTGCTACGGGACAACACCAACACCGTGCCGGGTCTGTACGCGGCCGGCGAATGCGCATGCGTATCGGTGCACGGCGCCAACCGACTCGGCACCAATTCGCTGTTGGACATCAACGTCTTTGGTCGTCGCGCCGGCATCGCCGCGGCCGCCTACGCGAAGGGCCACGACTTCGTCGACATGCCACCGGACCCGGCGACGATGGTGATCGGCTGGGTCGGCGACATCCTGTCCGAGCACGGCAACGAGCGGGTCGCCGATATTCGCGGCGCGCTGCAACAGACGATGGACAACAATGCCGCGGTGTTCCGCACCGAGGAGACGCTCAAGCAGGCGCTCACCGACATTCACGCACTCAAGGAGCGGTATTCCCGAATCTCTGTGCACGACAAGGGAAAGCGCTTCAACAGCGATCTGCTGGAGGCGATCGAGCTGGGTTTCCTGCTGGAACTCGCCGAAGTGACCGTCGTTGGCGCGTTGAACCGCAAGGAGTCTCGTGGCGGGCACGCCCGCGAGGACTACCCCAACCGTGACGACGTCAACTACATGCGCCACACGATGGCCTACAAAGAGGGCAGCGATCTGCTGAGCGACATCCGGCTGGATTTCAAACCTGTGGTGCAGACCCGTTACGAACCCAAGGAGCGGAAGTACTGATGAGCTCGTTGCCGAAAAACGAGGTTAGCGAGGCCGCCCCGGCCGGTGACCCGCCTTTGCCCGCGATACCCGAGGGCTCGGTGATGGTGACCCTGCGAATCGCCCGGTTCAATCCGGAAAACCCGGACCAATACGCCGATTCCGGCGGCTGGCAGAGCTTCCGGGTACCGTGCCTGCCGACCGACCGTCTGCTCAATCTGCTGATCTACATCAAGAGCTATCTGGACGGCACCCTGACCTTCCGGCGGTCCTGCGCGCACGGCGTATGTGGCTCCGACGCGATGCGGATCAACGGTGTCAACCGGTTGGCCTGCAAGGTGCTGATGCGCGATCTGCTGCCCAACAAGCCCAAGCCTCGGCCGAACAAATCCAAAAAAGGGTTGACCATCACGATCGAGCCGATCCGCGGATTGCCGGTGGAGAAGGACTTGATCGTCGACATGGAGCCTTTCTTCGACGCCTATCGCGCGGTCAAGCCATACCTGATCACCAGCGGCAACCCCCCGACGCGGGAACGCATTCAAAGCCAGACCGACCGCGCCCGCTACGACGACACCACCAAGTGCATCCTGTGCGCGGCGTGCACCACCAGCTGCCCGGTGTTCTGGAACGAGGGCAGCTACTTCGGTCCGGCGGCCATCGTCAACGCGCACCGTTTCATCTTCGACAGCCGCGATGAGGCCGCGGCCGAGCGGCTCGACATCCTCAATGAGGTCGACGGCGTATGGCGCTGCCGCACCACGTTCAACTGCACCGACGCCTGCCCGCGGGGCATCGAGGTGACCAAGGCGATCCAAGAGGTCAAGCGCGCATTGATGTTCACTCGCTGAAGAGCGTCTGGTCCACTCAGCGGACCGCGCGTGCGCATCGCTGTACCGGGATCGATTAGCCGCCAATGAATTTGAGCGTATAGGTGTTACTCCAGATCCGGCCGCACTGGCCATCCGGATCGGAGCGGTGGTCGGTGGCAGCGATCTCCAATATCCCGCTGAGGGCCGTGGCCGGCAGCTCTGCATGAAGGTCGCCGTTGCGGTCCGAGGCGTAAGTGACGTAGTCGCTGACGCTCTCCCCGGGGCGAGTGATCCTGACGGTCACTTCGCAGTCGGGCAGAAAGCCGGCGCCGATCACCACGCCGACCCGAGTGACGGTGATCGCCGGCGTGGCGGGCGATTCCCCTCGAACGGGGTTGTCGGCTTTCGTGGCGGCCATTGGTTCCTCCTGGAGGACCTTCGTCGCGCTGGCGGCATACCGTTACATTCGGCCACGTAGTCGCTCGCGAAACGCTCCTCGAATCGCATACCGGGCTCCGGTCACGTGACAAGGGGTCGGTCCGGCTAACGGAC
>DATDLZ010000217.1:0-13994 GCA_036519055.1 Mycobacterium sp. | reverse complement strand
CGCGACGCCGCCGCCCGCGCCGTAGAACGCCATGTCGGGTACCTGCGTGTGAGTGATCAACACGTCGGCGCTTTCAATGATGTCCCGACCGTGTCGCTCGATGATTCCTTGCGCGGCTCGCTCGATCATGTCGGTCGCGGTCTCGTCCGGCGCGACGTGGTGACGGAATGAGGGCGCGCGGAACATGACGTTCTCACGTAATTCGTCGGAGTCGGCGAACTGCGCGTAGTAGTCGGCGCCGATCGGCTCGCCAGGTAGATAACTGGAGACGTCGATGAGGCTGACGTCGGGTCGCGTGGTCATCTCATCCACTCCGGGGTGATCGGCAGGCCGTTACGGTGGCGGTATTCGGCGATGCTCTTGAGGTTGTTCAGTTCCAGCGCGTGGCCGGGTCCGAACAAATCCCAGAAGTCGCCGACCCAGCCGGTACGCTCCGCCGGCGCGGCCTCGGGATAAGGGTTCTCCTCATAGAACGGATGACGGCAATTCGTCCACATCACAACAGAACCCGGCTTGTCCAGCACCACCTTGGCGTCGAGGACACGCATCAGGTAGATCATCCAGAGATGCCTGCCCTGATCCCACGCGCAGTGATAGTCGACGGTGCGCGCCTGCGAGTTGGCGAAGGTGCGGGTGTAGATCGTGGTGTCGGGCAGCAGCTTGTCGTAAGCCAGCCAGAGTCCCGGTTCATCGGACGGGGTGAAGCCACGCAGGGTGTAGGTCCACTCCTCGAGGCTTCGGGTGTCCGACAGATATTCGAAAAGTTCGTCAGGCGGGCAGTCCACGTAGTCGTTGACCGTGCAGTACTGCCCGAATACCTCGTTGTGTGGATATGCCGACCGTATCTGCGTGAAGAAGTTTGCGGCCGTCTCCTCCAGCGGCGTGGTCTCGATCCGAACGACGCCGTCGATCGGTTCGGTAGTGCCGGTGTGGGCGGCGATATCGTCAAGCGCTGGCAGCGACATGGGCGTGGTCCTCCTGTGCGAATGAAACATGTTGATTAGTAGAGTGGTTGGTTACAGTCGTACCGAGAAATGGTGCAAAGGGCGGGATTTCGTCGGCGGCGCATTCCACGCTGATCACCGCCGGACCGTCGACGTTCAGCGAGGCGCGCACTGCGGAGGCCAGCCCCGTCATGTCGCTGACATCTACCGACGACAGCTTGGGGAACATCGCGGCCAGACCCGCCCCGAGGTGGCTGGGCGAAAACCGGTTATAGCTATACAAGTCGTTGTAGTAGAGCTGCTCTCGGGTCACGCACATGGCATGGGCGTTGTTGTTGAGCAACACAAAGGTCACCGGAAGCCGGTAATGCACTGCGGTGTGCACCTCCATGCCGTGCATGTAGAACGCGCCGTCCCCGGCGATCACTACCACTCGACCGCTGGCACCTCGAGTCTTTCTGCGGGCGAACGCCATTCCGATACCGGCACCGAAGCTGTAACCCATGCCGCCCATGCCCAGCGCGACTGTGAACCGTCCCCTGCGCCGCACCGGCAGATAGTGAATGGCCGCCGCGCCGGTGTTACCGGCATCGACGACGATGTCGACCCCGGCGGGCAGTAGGTCATCCAGCTCTGCCATCGCGTCGCGATAGCGGACACCCGGGCCGTCAAAGGCCGGCGGGGTGAGCTCGGTGTGCGCGATTGCGTCGGGCACCCGAACGCCGATGGGCCGTCCCGCGCCGACGAGTGCGTCGGTCAGCATCCGCAGCGACGTCCGCAGGTCGTCGGTGTGGACGTGGGTGCACGGGAAGTACGGCGGCGCCGATCCGATGGAGATCGTCTGCACGGAGGCCAGCGCGTCGTCGAGACCCGCGCGCGAGGTCACCGGCAACCGGGTGCCCACCACCAGGCATAGCCCGCTACCGGCCACCGCCTCGGCCACACCGGGGTGGCCCATGACACCGGTCACACCCAGCGCCGACGACGAACCGAAGCCCGGTGTTCCCGCGACGTCCTTGGCATCGGGCACACATGCCACTCGTGCGCGCAACACCGCCCGAAGCGAGGCCAGCTCGGCACGCGCGTCGTCGCGGGCCACTTGCTCGCCGGCGATGATCGTGACCGGCCCGGTGACCCGCCGCAGCGCGCGCACAATCGGCTGTGGATTACCGACTGTCCGTAGCCGATCGGCATCCGGCGAGCATGCCCGGTCAATGATGGATTGCTGAATATCTTTGGGCAGCAACAGTACTGCCGGGCCGCCTGTTTGTGCCGCGGCGATGGCCGCCGGCAGCGCGGAGACGATGTCCTCGGCGCTGGTTACCCGCCTGCAGAACACCGATATTTGCGAGAACAACGCCTCGGCGTCCAGTGAGCCGTTGCGTCCGCTGGTGTCCTGGAAGCTCCCCAAGCCATCCATCGTGGTCGCCGGTTGGCCAACCAGCGCCAAAACCGGTATGCGGCTGGTGAATGATTCACCCAGGGCGGGAACAAGATTCAGCGCGCCCCCGCCGGAGGTCGCGGCGACTACGCCCAGGCCGGCGCCGCTGCGACTGTAGCCATCGGCCATCGTCGCAGCGGAAAACTCGTGCTTGGCTAGCACGGCGGTGATGTCCGGCCGGAAATATGCCGCGTCGTAGAGGTCCTCGATGTTGGCGCCGTCGACGCCGAAGATGTACTCGACTCCGGTCCTCGCGAGATGACCGACGATGTGGTCGACCACCCGGTGCTTCCTCGACATACCAGGGACACGACGCGGGGGCCGCTTGGGTTCAACGCCATTTGCTGGTGAACCACCCGGCAACGGCAATCGTGTTATCAACGTGCAGCTTGTATTCAGTGAACGCCGGAGCAGACATGACGTCGTTATCGTCGGAGCCGGGCCTGGCGGTCTGGCCGTGGCGCGCGAGCTCGAGCACCGGCACCGGATTTCGGCGCTGGTCGTCGATAAAGCCTCCGCACCAGCGATGTCGTGGCGCAACCGCTACGACAACTTCCGGTTGAACACCAATGGTTATCTGTCACATCTTCCCGGACAACGGATTCCTCTGAGCGCCGGCCGCTGGCCTTCCAAGGACGACATGGTCGGATATTTCGACAGCTACGTCCGGCAGCAGAACATCAGGCTCGCGCTGGGCAGCGAGGTCAACCGCATCGAGCGCGCGGCCGAGGGCTGGCGGGTGGACACCTCGCAGGGTGACATCCGAACGTCAGCGGTCGTACTGGCCACCGGCCGCTATCGCACGCCCGCCATCCCGCCATGGCCCGGACTCAGCCAATTCACCGGCGAGGTGGTGCATTCCATCGACTTCCGCAACGCGTGGCCGTTCCGCGATCGCAACATCCTGGTTGTCGGCGCGGGAAATTCGGCCGCCGACATCGCCGTCCAGCTGGCCGACAACGGCGCGCGTAAGGTTTGGTTGGCGGTGCGTACGCCACCACATCTGGTGCGCCGCGCCATCGGCCCGATTCCCTCGGATATTTTCCTGGAATTGTTCGCCCGGGTGCCGGCACGCATCGTCGATCCGGTGATAGCGCGGCTCAACCGTCTGCTGCTGGGTGATGTATCGGTGTACGGCTTCGGTCGGCCGCCACTCGGACTGAAGGCGACTGTGGAACAGCGTGGCCGAATCCCCACGCTGGCCGACGAGCTGGTCAACGATGTACGGGCGCGCCGGATCGAGGTGGTGGCCGCGGTCGCGGCACTCGAATCCGAGCGGGTGATACTGGCCGACGGCACCGGCATCAAGCCCGATGTGATCATCGCCGCGACGGGCTTCGACCCCGATCTGGACGGCCTGGTCGGTCATCTCGGCGTGCTCGACGAACACGGCAATCCGCCCGGCGGCTTCGCCTCGGACATGGGCGGCGGGATGTTCGCGATCGGCTACGGCATCCCACCCAGCGGCCCGTTGCGGGCGATCCGGCTGGCGGCCACACCACTAGCCGGTCAGATCGCGGACTACCTGACGGCCACAGCAAAGGGGGATCAATGGCGTTACTCACCGCAAAGCGGTTCTTCCACCGCGGTGTAGACGGCTACGAGGCGGCCCGTCGCGAGACGGTGTGGAATAGCCTCATACCGCAGCGCTTTCCCGACGTGATCGTGCAAGCGTGCGACACCGATGACGTCGTCGCTGCGATCCGCTATGCCCGGGCACAGGGCTACCAGGTCGGCGTTCGTTCGGGCGGACACAGTTGGAACGCAAGCCATCTGCGCGATGGCGGGATGCTGCTCGACGTGAGCCGTCTCGATCACCGCGATGTCGACGCCGATGCGATGATCGCCCACGTCGGGCCGGGCGTGGTCGCCAGCGCGTTTGCAACCGACCTCGATGCTCAGGGTCTGTTCTTCCCGTCGGGCCACTGCGAGGGCATTCGCCTCGGTGGGTACCTGCTTCAGGGTGGATACGGCTGGAACAGCAAGGTCGTCGGGCCGGCGTGCGAGAGCGTGCTCGGGCTGGAGGTCGTCACCGCCGAAGGCGACACGCTCTACTGCGACCCGGAGCATCACCCCGACCTGTACTGGGCCGCCCGTGGCAGCGGGCCCGGATTCTTCGGCGTAGTTACGTCATTCACGCTGCGGCTGCACCGGCGTCCGGCCGTCCTGGGCACGTGTCTGTACCTGTACCCGGTCGACGTCGCTGACGAGGTGTTCAGCTGGGGCCGCTCGATCAGCGGCGAGATCGACGATCGAGTTGAACTGCAAATCCTCACCTCGCGCAACGCGCCGGAAGTCGGACCCGACGAGCCGACGATCGCGATCGCCTCGCCGGTTTTCGCCGATTCAGACGACGAGGCCGCGAAGGCGCTGGCGATCCTTGGCACGTGCCCGGTGATCGACCGGGCAACCGCCGCCCTTCCGTACATGCCGACGACCCTGGCCAACTGGTATTCGGCAGTGATGGCGAAATACCCTGAGGGCCATCGGTATAGCGTCGACAACATGTTCACGTCGGCCCCGGTCGACGACCTTCTACCGGGAATCCGCAAGATCATCGAGACCTTGCCGCCGCACCCGTCGCACTTCGTCTTCGCGGGCTGGAAACCGTCCGCGGATCGCACCGAGATGGTCTACGGCGTGGAAGACGAGATTTACCTGGGGCTCTACACCGCCTGGCACGATGCTGCCGACGACGCACGCTACGGCGACTGGGCCCCGTCCAACATGGCCGCGATGTCGCATCTGGCAACCGGCATCTCGCTGGCCGACGAGAATCTGGCACGGCGTTCCGCGACGTTCATCACCGAACCGAACATGGCACGCCTGGATCAGGTACGCGCCGCCTACGACCCGAGTGGCATGTTCCACACCTGGATGGCAAGCGGTTAGATCTCGCGCGCTACAAGCTGTTTCACAGTGAGTGCTGCAGCAGTACCTGTCCGCTGTCGGCGGAAACGATTTGCACCGCGGCGATCTGTTCGACGGGCGTCGAGATACTGCCGGCCGGGTTCGCCGTGTGGCCCGGGTCGGCGACCCAGGTGGCCAGCTGAGTATGCGCACCGTCGCGACTCACCACGACCATCGCCAGCCTGTCGTGATGGGCAGTTACCGGGGCCAGGCAAACACAGTTGAGGTCGATGTAGGTGCCCCAGTGCTGGCCGCTGATCGACACCGTCGAGGCCAGCGCATGGGTACCGACCTGGGCCATCGGCAGCGCGGACACGCTGGCCTGCGGCGGCGACGACGTCGGGTGCTGCCACGAGATGCTCACGAACAGACCGATCGCCAGCAGCACGGCCGCAGCGGCCCCTGAGGTCCACGTCGCCATGCGTACGCGCCGACGGCGCCGGTGAACCTCGGACAGCAATGACGGCAGCAGATTGGGCGCCATGTCCGGCGCTGCGGTGAGGTCGTCGGCACCCATCGCGGCCACGGTGCCGCCGTCGAGCTTCGACAGCAGCGCCGGCATGCCACTGAGCTCGCTGACGGCCTGATTGCAGAACGGGCATACGCTCAGGTGCGCCTCGTACTCGCGCCGATCGGTGGGCGAGAGCGATCCAAGCACGTAGGCGGCGTCCCACGTCGCATAGTCGTGGGTGTCGCCGGCTGGAACGTCGCTGTCACCGGGATGCCCGAAACCTCGGATCACCCTCATCGTGTCACCTCAATTGCCGCCATGAACAGGCATTCGTAGCCGTAGGCCCCCCGGATGGCCCGGAATATAGTCATCGGGTCACCCCCATCTCCTGTAGGGAGAGTCGAAGTGCCCGTACCGCATAGTGTAGCCGCGATTTGACCGTCCCTTCGGCGATGTCAAGGTCAGCGGCGATCTGGGCGGTGGTCCATCCCCGGTAGTAGGACCGCTCGATCACGGCTCGATGGTCCGCCGACATCTGGGCCATCGCATCGGCGATCAGCATCTTGTCCAGCGTCGAGTCCACCTCGTCGGAGGTGGATCGCTCCGGTACGCCCGAATCTTCCAGCGAAGCAACTACATTGCGGAACTTTGGACTGCGGCGTTCATCGATGATCATGTTGCGCGCAACGGTGAACAACCATGCGCGCGCCGAGCGCTCGGTGTCGCCGATCACCTCGGGATGCTGCCAGGCCCGCAGCAGCGTCTCCTGGACCACGTCTTCGGCGCGACTGGCGTCACTGGTCAACCGAAGCGCATAACGCCACAACGGTGCGGCGTGCTCGTCATAGAGCGCCTTCATCAACGCGGCTTCGTCGTTGTCGGCGCCGGTGAATCGACTCACTCGATCACCTCCTGATATGTGATACGAGCTGCACGCCTTTCCAGTTCACCGTGGCAATTCTCCCAACGTGATCTCGCTCACTCGGGCATCCAGTTGCCGTGGAATCCGTGTGGCACACGGCGCGGCATCCGGATCCGGGCCACTGGCTCGCCCTCGAAGTCTGAAGCGTCGATGACCAGCAGATCGCTGCTGTCGGTCACCGAGTTGTACACGTATGTCAAATACCAACCGGCGAGTTCGTCCGGCCGACCGGCCGCGGGCGCGAACACCGCCTCACCGGGCGCCCCGGCTTCGCCGGCGCCGTCGAATCGGTGTTCGACCGCGGTATCACATTGCAGGTCGTAGCGGATGAGCGCGCCGCTGCCGACCGCCACGGAGTAGCGCGCCGGCGTGCCGGCGAGCCGATCGTCGATCCGCGGGAATTCCACTCCGCGGTCATCGAGCTGACGCTCTTCGACCACCCCGGTGTCCAGGTTGATCGTCCATCGCCACAATGCCGCATCGGTCCCGAATTCACTGTTATTCCGCCACATTTCGTCATACCGGAGCACCTCCAACGCGATGGCGTTCTCGCCGGGCGTCGTCACGTCGTGGGCGTTGACAACGTGGAACACGAAGCACGGATCGATGTCGAACCACCGCAACTGGCCATAGGGGTCGTCGCGGCGCAGCACACCGAGGCGGGCGCGGTACTGGTCGTCCCAGCGGTACGGCAAATCCCTTTCGAAGGAACCGGTAAGCGCCGCCTGCAGGTTGAACAGCAGCGGCAAATCCAGAAAAACGACATGTTCGGCGGTCAGCGCGAAGTCGTGCATCAAGGTCAGCGCGGGCACGTCGATGGGCCGACTGATCGTCAACCGCCCGTCGGCATCGGCGCGGTGATAGCTGACATGCGGTTCTAAGATGTTGCCGCAGCCAAAGAAATGCAGTTCACCGGTGTTCGGGCAGATCTTGGGATGCGCGGTCATCGAGTCGGTCAGCATGCCGCCGAAGTCGTAGGCACCCAGTGTTTTCAAGTCATTGCTGATTTCGTAGGGCAGCGAGAATTCCATCAACGCGAGCGTCTTGCCGGCATGGCGCACGACATGGGTATTGGCGATGCTGGAGTGCAGGTTTCGGCTGCCGTCGTCGTTGTAGAGCGGGGCGGGATTATCGAAGCTCTCGGTACGCACCCAGCGGTTGCGGTACCAGGCGGCGCGACCGTTTTCCAACCGGATTCCGTGAACCATGCCGTCGCCGACACACCAATGGCCTTCGCCGGTACGCGAATTGGGACCGTTGCGCAGATACCAGCCGTTCAGCTCGGCGGGAATGCGGCCCTCGACCGGCAGGTCGAATGCGGTCAGCTCGTCGTGGACGGGGGCATAGTTGCCAGTGCGGAAGACCGGGAAAACCGTCTCCGCCGCCACCGCCGTCGACGTCACCAGCGCCGGCTGCAGCTCCACCCGGTTCGCGGCCAACCGCTGGTCGGCCTTCGCCAGCAGCGAGGGCAGCAGATCGGGGCATGGCGGCACCGGGACGGGCTCTTCGTCGAGCAGCGACAGCATCGGCGCGATGGCCTCGAACTCTGCCACGGCTTGCCGGCATGAACTGCAGCCGGCCATGTGCATCTCGAATTCGCGCCGGTCGGTATCCGACAGCGCACCCAGCACGTAGGCGGCGTCCCACATCTCGTATTCGTGGCCGCCCTGCGGCACATTGCCGTTCCGCGATTCCGTCATTGCGTCACACCCATCTCCACCAGTGCCTGGCGAAGTCCTCGCAGCGCGTAATGCAGCCGCGACTTGACCGTGCCCTCAGCGATCCCCAGATCGGCGGCGATCTGGGCGGTCGTCCAGCCCTGGTAGTAGGACCGGCGGACCACCGCCCGGTGTTCTGCGGACAGTTGTGCCATCGCGTCGCCGATCAATGCTCGGTTCAGCACCCCGGTCGACTCATCAGGACCTGCCGGTTCCGGTGGGCCCGCGCCGTCCGCCGGAATGACCTCATGGCGGAATCGGGCGCTGCGTCGGTCGTCGATGACCATGTTTCTGGCAACGGTGAACAGCCAGCCGCGCGGGGACTGCCCGTTGTTGAGGACATGCGGGTGTTGCCACGCCTTCAGCAAGGTCTCTTGCACCACGTCCTGGGCATGGGCATGATCACCGGTCAACCGCCACGCATAGCGCCACAAAGCGGCGGCGTGTTGGTCGCACAGCCGCTTCAGAGCGATCGCTTCCGCGCCGGTGCCCGGTATGTCCATCACCAGCCTCTCGGTGACGACACGGTCTAGGTGTCCGTTTGGTTCACTCGGTCCGGGGACGAAGTTAGCCGAGGGTCAAAATGCGTGGCCCGTCCTCGGTCGCAGCGACGGTGTGCTCCCAGTGTGCGGCACGCGAGCCGTCGGCGGTAGTGACCGTCCACTCGTCGTCGAGCACCACGGTTTTGCGTGTTCCCAGGGTCAGCATCGGCTCGATCGCCAGCACCGATCCGACGGCAAGCGTGGGGCCGCGGCCAGGTGATCCTTCGTTGGGCAAAAACGGATCCATGTGCATCTGCCTGCCGATGCCGTGTCCGCCGTAGCCCTCGACGATCCCGAACTTGCGCCCGTAGCGGGCCTCGGCCGCGTGCGTGCCGGTTTCGATGGCGTGCGATACGTCGGTCAGCCGGTTGCCGGGAATCATCGCCGCGATCCCGGCCTCCATTGACTCCTTGGTCGCCTGCGACAGCAGTTCGTCGGCAGGGATGATCTGGCCGACACCGAACGTGATCGCGGCATCGCCGTGCCAGCCCTGAAGGATTGCCCCGCAATCGATGGAGACCAGGTCACCGGCCGCGAGTTTCTCTCTGGCCGAGGGGATGCCGTGCACGACACGGTCATTGACCGAGGAGCAGATCGACGCCGGATAGCCGTGGTAGCCGAGGAACGACGGCGTGGCACCGGCGTCACGGATCACCGATTCGGCGATCTGGTCGAGTTCGTGCGTCGAAACCCCGGGAACTGCGGCCTCGCGCACCGCACCCAGTGCGGCGGCGACCACGGCCCCGGCGGCGGCCATCGCGTCGAGTTCAGCGGGGCTGCGTTGTGGCAACACTTTGCGACTGCGCAGGCCAGCCAGGCCGATCACCATTACTTCCCGAGGGCCTTCAGCGCGCGGGCGAACACCTCGTCCACGGAGCCGACGGCGTCCACGGTTCTCAGCTCGCTGCTGTAGTACTCGATCAGCGGCGCGGTCTCGTCGCGGTAGACGTTCATCCGGTTGTGGATCACCTCGTCAGTGTCGTCGGCGCGGCCACGCGATCGGAGCCGCTCGAACAAAACGTCTTCGGGCACCCGGAGCTCCAGGACAGCATCAAGCGCGGTTCCGCGGCGCTCGAGCATTTCGTGTAGCGCTTTGGCCTGCTGTACCGAGCGCGGGTAACCGTCGAGGATGAATCCTCGGTCGGTGTCCGGGTTGCTCAGACGATCGTCGACGAGTTCGTTGGTCAACTCAGACGGAACCAGATCGCCGGCGTCCAAGTAGCGCTTGGCTTCCAAACCCAGCTTGGTGCCGTTGCCGATGTTCTCCCGAAAAAGGTCACCGGTGGACAGGTGCGGTACCTCGAGCTTCTCGGCCAACTGCACGGCCTGCGTACCCTTCCCCGCTCCAGGCGGGCCCAGCAACACAACTCTCACTTGAGGAACCCTTCGTAATTGCGTTGCATGAGCTGACTCTCGATCTGTTTGACGGTATCCAACCCGACACCAATCATGATCAAAACCGCAGTGCCGCCGAACGGCAAGTTTTGCACGGTCCCGGTGCTACCGATCTTCAGGAAGAGGTTGGGCAGCACGGCGATGACACCGAGGTAGATCGACCCCGGCAGCGTGATCCTGCTCAGCACGTAGCGCAGGTAGTCGGCGGTCGGTTTACCCGGCCGAATACCGGGGATGAAGCCGCCGAACTTCTTCATCTCGTCAGCACGTTCGTCGGGGTTGAACGTGATCGAGACGTAGAAATACGTGAAGAAGATGATCAGCCCGAAGTAGATACCGATGTAGACCGGACTGGCTGGGTTCGACAAATAGTTGCCGACGAACTTGTCCCACCAACTGTTGCCCAGGCCGCCGCTGCCGCTGCGGACCAACTGGGTGATCAGGTGCGGGATGTAGATCAGTGAGGACGCGAAGATCACCGGGATAACACCGGCCTGGTTGACCTTCAACGGCAGATAGGTCGAGCTTCCGCCGTACATCCGCCGGCCCACCATGCGCTTGGCGTACTGCACCGGGATGCGGCGCTGCCCCTGCTCGACGAACACCACGCCGACGACGATGATCAGCGCGGCCACCAAGACCGTGGTGAACACCACGCCACCGCGGCTGTCCAGGATGCTCTTGCCTTCGCCCGGGATTCGGGCGGCGATACCCGCGAAGATCAGCATCGACATGCCATTACCGATGCCGCGCTCGGTGACCAGCTCACCCATCCACATCACCAGCGCCGCGCCCGCGGTCATCACCAGCACGATGACGACCAGGGAGAAGATGCTCTGGTTGGCGATGATGTCCAGGCTGCAGCCCTGCAGCAGGCCGCCGTTGGCTGCCAGCGCCACGATGCTGGTGGCCTGCAGGATGGCCAGCGCGATGGCCAGATAACGCGTGTACTGCGTCATCTTGGCCTGGCCGGCCTGGCCTTCTTTTCGCAGCTCCTCAAACCGCGGAATGACCACGGTGAGCAGCTGCACGATGATGCTCGCGGTGATGTAGGGCATCACGCCGACCGCGAACACGGTCAGCTGCAACAGCGCGCCACCGGAGAACAGGTTGATCAGCGAGTAGATCTGTGCCGAGTCGCCACCGCTGATCTGCGCGATGCACTTCTGCACGTTGGGGTAGTTCACGCCGGGCGACGGGACCGTCGCACCCAAGCGATAGAGCACGACGATGCCCAGGGTGAACAGGATCTTCCGTCTCAGGTCGACTGTTCGCAGCGATGAGATGAAAGCCGAAAGCACTCTATCCTCCTGCGCAGCCGGTCTCTGGTCGCGGCATGCCTACTGGCTGGCGTATCCAGCACTGAACTGTCCTGGATGGTCCTGCGTCGCGCGCCGAGCACATGCAGGCCACGACGTGTTCAGGCGCGCGTCAGACAGTCTACGAGACTAACAGCGCACGCAGCGCCGTCCTGCAAACGGGTGGGCTGCACGCCAGCCAGCACACAGCAACGAGGCGTAAGGTTTCATTGGCTCTTTACCTTGGCTAAATATCAAAGGACTACAGCTGAGTGTTGACGGAAGGGTAATTATGACGCGCAGTGACACCGACAGTTGGGATCTGGCCTCGAGCGTGGGCGCCACGGCCACGATGGTCGCGGCGGCCCGGGCGCTGGCCTCCGAGGACACCGACCCGATCATTAGCGACCCGTTCGCCGCTCCCCTGGTACGGGCGGTGGGCATTGATTTCTTCACCCGGGTGGTCGACGGGGACATCGCGCCGGCCGACGCCGGGGAGAACGGCGCTACGGAACTGCAGACCGAGACCGACTCGATAGCGGTTCGCACCCGGTTTTTCGACGAGTTCTTCGTCGATGCCGCCGCGGCGGGCATTCATCAGGCCGTGATCCTGGCCGCCGGCCTGGACTCCAGGGCCTACCGGCTGAACTGGCCGGCCGGCAGCGTCGTCTACGAAGTCGATCAACCTCAGGTCGTGATGTTCAAAACGGAGACCATGGCAGAACTGGGCGCCGAACCGACGGCACAACGCCGCACGGTCAGCATCGACCTGCGCGAGGATTGGCCGACAGCGTTGCGCGACAGCGGTTTCGACGACACCGAGCCGTCGGCCTGGAGCGCCGAGGGGCTATTGATGTACCTGCCGCCGGAAGCGCAAGACCGGCTGTTCGACCACATTACGGCGCTCAGCGCCCCGGGCAGTCAGATCGCCACCGAGTACCACCCGGACAGCGGTCCGACGATGGCCGAGCGCGGCCAGGCGATGAGCGATCGATGGGCCGACATCGGCTGCGATGTCGACTTGTCGGGGTTGTTCTACGAGGGCGAGCGCAACAACGTCGCGGACTATCTCACCGACCGCGGCTGGGACGTGTCCTCCCGCACTCGTCGAGAGCTCTTCGGTGAGTACGGTCGCGTCTTCCCCGACGACGACGCGCTGGCCGCATTCCGAAACATCGTCTCCGTCATCGCAACTCGCAGATAGGAGGTTTCCAGATGACCGCAAGCGACACCGGACGCCACGACGGCGACAGCTGGGACCTGGCGTCCAGCGTGGGCGCCACGGCTACCGCCGTAGCCGCGCGACGCGCGATGGCGTCCAAAGGCCCCAACCCCCTGATCGACGACCCCTTCGCCGAGCCATTGGTCAAGGCGGTCGGCGTCGAAGCCTTCATCAAGATGATGAACGGCGACATCGAGCTCACCGACGACGATCCGGCCTTCACCTCACAGCGGCTCGCCGAGGGGATGGCGGTTCGGACCCGGTTCTTCGACAGCTTCTTCACCGGCGCCTCCAAAGCCGGTGTGCGCCAAGCCGTCATCCTGGCCGCCGGGCTCGACACACGTGCCTACCGACTGCCGTGGCCGTCGGGAACGGTGGTCTACGAGATCGACCAGCCGCAGGTAATCGAATTCAAGACGCGCACACTGGCCGATCTTGGGGCGGCTCCGACCGCCGACCGCAAAGCGGTGGCCGTCGACCTGCGCGACGACTGGGTAGGCGCCTTGAGCAACATCGGGTTCAGCACCGAGCGGCCGACGGCCTGGATCGCCGAAGGACTGTTGGGTTACTTGCCGCCGGACGCGCAGGATCGGTTGTTCGACACCATCACCACGCTCAGTTTCAGCGGCAGCAGAATCGGCACCGGCTATGTTCCCGACATCCGCGATCGAATCGCCCAGCGTGGCAACGAGATCAGCGAACGCTGGCGTCGACTCGGACTGAACGTGAACTGGGCCGATCTGGTGTACGACGGCGAGCGTAACGACGCCGTCGAATACCTGGCGGATCGCGGTTGGCAGACGACCGTACACACCACCCCAGAGCTGTACGCCACCAACGGTTTCGAGTTTCCGGAGGCTCCCTCGATGGTCGCCTTCGGCGACATCAGGTATGTCTCGGCCGAACTACCGTAACGACGCCAGCTCGAGGAATCGGAGGTAGCGCTCCTGCACCGGATTCACCCACGCCGGGCTGGGCTCGACCACCCGCTCGGTGCCGGCCCAGCGGGCGGCATCGGTGATCGCCGACTCCCTGCCCACTGCCATCCGGCCCAGGAACGCTGCGCCCAGCGCTGCGCCTTCGGCCACGCCGGACACCTGCACCGGTCGGCCGGTGGCGTCGGCGATGGCCTGCATCCAGGGTTGGACCCG
>DATDLZ010000216.1:0-13167 GCA_036519055.1 Mycobacterium sp. | reverse complement strand
GCATCGGAATTCCTCTTACTCGTCGAGGGTGAAGCTAGTGCGGCCTCACACTCGCGGTGCTCAGTCGGTCGAAGACGCGGTCGAGACGATGTTGATCGTCTTACGTCCGCGCTTGACACCGAACTCGACGGCGCCGGCTGCCTTGGCGAACAACGTGTCATCGCCACCACGGCCCACGTTCACTCCCGGGTGGAAGTGCGTGCCGCGCTGGCGGACCAGGATCTCGCCGGCCTTGACGATCTGACCGCCGAACCGCTTGACGCCCAGTCGCTGAGAGTTTGAATCGCGGCCGTTACGTGAGCTGGAAGCGCCCTTCTTGTGTGCCATGTCTTGTCGCCTCCGCTACTTGATGCCGGTGACCTTCAGGACCGTCAGCTGCTGACGGTGACCCTGACGCTTGTGATAGCCGGTCTTGTTCTTGAACTTGTGGATACGGATCTTGGGGCCTTTGGTGTGCTCGAGCACCTCACCGGTCACCGCGACCTTGGCCAGCGCGGCGGCGTCGGAGGTGACGGTGGCGCCGTCCACCACCAGCGCGACCGGCAGCGATACCTTGGCGCCGGGCTCGGACTCGAGCTTCTCAACCTTGACGACGTCGCCGACGGCAACTTTGTACTGCTTGCCGCCGGTCTTGACGATTGCGTAGGTCGCCATGGTCACGTCTTCCTCATCTTCTGGTTCTGCTGGTTCGTACTGGTTCGTGCGGGCGTCGCGCAGCCAAAAGGTGCGCGGGCTGGTCTGGGAGTGTCGGCCAAAACCGGTCAGCGGGCCTGACGACAACTGGTCCAGGGTACGTGACCAGCGGCTACAGGGTCAAACCGGCCAGTCATTCCTCGTGGGCCGGCGGACCGGCCGGTCGTGCCGCCGCACGGCGTCGACGGGGTCGCTCATCGGGCGCGGCGACAACGGCGACATAAGACTCGGGTGTCTCGTCAGAGTCCTCGTCGTCGTCCTCGTCCTCGTCGTCTTCGTCGTCCTCGTCATCCTCGTCGTCGTCTTCGTCGTCGCTGTCGTCTTCATCATCGTCGTCGAGGTCGTCTTCATCGTCGAGGTCTTCGTCGTCGAGATCGACCTGTTCGGTGTCGTCGTCAGCATCGTCGTCGTCGTCATCGTCTTCGTCGTCAGCGTCGTCGTCGCTGTCCTCGAAGTCGTCGTCCTCCAGGTCTGCTTCCACTACCTCCCGCGCGACCTGCTTCTGCAGCTGCTCGTCGGACTCGGCGTCCTCCCGGCCCTGATCACCGATCGCTTCTTCCTCGTGATCGGTGTGCGCAGACTCGTCGGTGTCGTCGTCATGGCGACCGTTGGCCGCGGCCATGGCCTTGAACATCGGGTGCTCGGCCGTGTGGCTGGGCACCTTGACGACCGCCGGCTCTTCGGCCTTGCCCTTCTTGGACCGACGGCCCCGCCGGCCGCCGCCCGACTCCGATTTGCGGCCGGTCGCCGGTGCGGAGTCGACGGGATCGGCGTGCAGCATGATCCCGCGGCCGCTGCAGTGCGGACACGTCGTCGAGAAGGCCTCGATCAGCCCGGTTCCGAGCTTCTTGCGGGTCAGCTGCACCAACCCCAGTGAGGTCACCTCGGACACCTGGTGGCGGGTGCGATCGCGGGCCAGCGCCTCGGTCATCCGGCGCAACACCAGGTCACGGTTGGATTCGAGCACCATGTCGATGAAGTCGATGACGATGATGCCGCCGATGTCGCGTAGTCGCAGCTGACGCACGATCTCCTCGGCCGCCTCCAGGTTGTTCTTGGTGACGGTTTGCTCGAGGTTGCCACCGGACCCGGTGAACTTGCCGGTGTTGACGTCGACGACGGTCATCGCCTCGGTTCGGTCGATCACCAGCGTGCCACCGGAGGGCAGCCAGACCTTGCGGTCCATCGCCTTGGCCAGTTGCTCGTCGATGCGGTGCACGGCGAAGATGTCGGGGCCTGCCACTCCCTCGGCGGATTCCGCGGACTCATACTTGTTGAGCTTCGAAACCAGCTCGGGCGCAACCGAACTCACGTATTCGTTGATGGTGGTCCAGGCGTCGTCGCCAGAGACGATCAGCTGACCGAAGTCTTCGTTGAACAGGTCGCGAATGACCTTGACCAGGACATCGGGCTCCTCGTAGAGCGCGACCGCGGCGCCGGCCGCCTTCTCCTTGGTCTCCTGCGCTCGCTCGGCGATCTGCGTCCAACGCTCCTGCAGCCGGTTGACGTCGGCGCGGATGTCGTCCTCTTTGACGCCCTCGGAGGCGGTCCGGATGATCACCCCGGCGTCCGACGGCACGACCTCGCGCAAGATCTCCTTGAGCCGCTGGCGTTCGGTGTCGGGAAGTTTGCGGCTGATCCCGGTCGACGATGCGCCCGGCACGTACACCAGGTAGCGACCGGCCAGCGACACCTGCGTGGTCAGCCGGGCGCCCTTGTGGCCGACGGGGTCCTTGCTGACCTGAACGACGACGTAGTCACCGGGCTTGAGTGCCTGTTCGATCTTCCGGTTGGACCCGCCCAGGCCGGCGGCCTCCCAGTTCACCTCGCCGGCGTAGAGCACGCCGTTTCGGCCGCGGCCGATGTCGACGAATGCCGCTTCCATCGACGGCAGCACGTTCTGCACGATGCCCAGGTAGATGTTGCCCACCAGCGACGCCGAGGCCGCGCTGGTGACGAAGTGCTCCACGACGATGCCGTCCTCGAGCACGGCGATCTGGGTGTAGCGGCTGCCGGGATGCGGTGGTTCGGTGCGGACCGTGTCACGCACCACCATCACCCGCTCGACTGCCTCGCGGCGGGCCAGGAACTCGGCCTCGCTCAGGACCGGTGGGCGGCGGCGTCCGGCGTCGCGACCATCACGACGACGCTGGCGTTTGGCCTCCAGCCGGGTCGAGCCGTCGATGCCCTGAATCTCGTTGTTGCTGGACGCGGGCTTGTCCTTGGCGCGGGGCGCCCGCTCGTGCACCACGGTGTTCGGCGGGTCGTCCGGTGACGGGCTGTCGTCGGAGTCGTCGGCGGAGCCGGACTTGCGGCGACGACGGCGTCGGCGACGCTTGGTGGCGCCGTCGCCGGAGCCGTTGTCGTCGGCATCGGAGTCCTCCGCGTCGTCATCGGAGTCGTCGTCGTCGTCCGCGGTGTCACCCGATGCAGCGTCCGATTTGGCGCCGTTCTCGCCGCCGTCGGCTCCGTTCTGCTCGCCGCGGCCACGGCCCCGCCCGCGACGCCCGCGGCGCCGCCGCCGGTTGGCCGGGCGATCGGCCTGCTCGTCGTCGTCGCCGTCGGCGTCGCTGTCGCCGTCGAAGTCGTCGTCGTCGTCGGAATCCGCGGGGTCCTCGGCCACAGCCGAGTCCTTGGGTCGCTCAACCGGCTGCGGCGCGACGAAGAGCGGCATGTACTCGGGCCGCTCGACGGTCGTGGTTTCCAGCATCGTCCGCGACTCCGGTTCATCCGCGTCGCCGGGGGCGCTGGCCTCGGTCGCGACGACCGTTGTAGTGACCGTCGCGGGCGCGCTGGCCAGCAGGTCGCGAACGCGAACTGCGTCGACGCGTTCCACGGTGGAGTGCGCGCTGCGGATCCGGCCGTCGAGCTCAGTCAGCGCGTCGAGTACCTGGCGGCTGGTCGTCCCCAGCGCCCGCGCCAGGGAGTGAACCCTGAGCCGATCTGGCAGCTCCTCGTGCTGCGACGAGTCTTCCGGAACCTCTGAGGATGGGCCACCGTCTATCACGTATTCTCCTCAAGCCCCCGGGCGCGTCCTTTCGACGCGGCCACGCGAGGGCTTCGCTATGGGCCCGGGTCACTTCCTCCCGGACTTATGATGGTCTTGCTCCAAGCGGTTCGGGACGAACGCACTCAGTGCCGGTCTGAATGATGGCTGGACGGTCGGCGCCGCATCGCGGATCGCGGTGGTCGCCCTTGTCGAAGTCTTCATCCGGGCGTCGGAAGCCGGTCCGGCGACGTTCACCCGGTTACCAGTATCCCATATCGATGTGCCGGGTCGGACCAAGTGTGCCGACCCGTTACTAAGCCTTGCTGAACCAAAGCGCGAGCTCGCGCTCTGCCGACTCCGGTGAATCGGAGCCGTGGACCAGGTTGAACTGCGTTTCAAGGCCGAAATCGCCGCGGATGGTGCCCGGCGTCGCCTTCTCCACCGGGTCGGTCCCACCCGCGAGTTGTCGGACTGCTGCTATCGCCCGCGGGCCCTCGACAATCGCCGCGACCAGCGGTGATGACGTGATGAACTCCACCAGGGAATCGAAGAACGGCTTGCCGTCGTGCTCGGCGTAGTGACTACGGGCCAGCTTGTCGCTGACGATCCGCATTTCCAGCGCCGCGATGGTCAGGCCTTTGCGCTCGATGCGGCTGAGGATCTCGCCCACCAGCCGCCGCTCGACCCCATCGGGCTTGATCAACAGAAGCGTCCGCTCAGTCACGGCGCACAGCGTACCGAACCAATCCGGCGGGCCCAGCGCGGTGGATCAGTCCGGCGGCCCGTCTTGACCTGGGAGCAACCCGAGTCGCTCCCGGCGCAGCACTTCAGAGCGGACGTAGAGGATCAGCGCCCACACCGCGGCGAACAGCAGGCCGATGAAACCCACGCCCGGGTACACGGCAAAGCCTGCGATCGGTAACAGCTGCACCGCCAGGTCCGCCCAGATGGCCCACGAGCGGCCCTGCAAGCCGGCGAGAAGGATCAGCAACGCCGCCAATCCCAGCAGGTACGTGAGAGGGCCCGCAGTCAG
Organism: Mycobacterium sp.; assembly: GCA_036519055.1. Lineage (GTDB taxonomy): Bacteria > Actinomycetota > Actinomycetes > Mycobacteriales > Mycobacteriaceae > Mycobacterium. The sequence continues at coordinate 8,452 of DATDLZ010000216.1, read as the reverse complement.
CCCGCCACCGACCGCGTCGACCACCGGCAGCGCCAGCAGCACCACGATCGCCTCCAGGATCAGCGTGCCGGCGGTGACACCGCGAAAGCTTTTCCACGGATCGGGTTTCGACGCTCCGGGTGGTTGGGCGGGCGCCGTCACGAGGGATCACGACCGAACAAGGAGCGCGCGGCGCCTGCGGTGACTACCGAACCGGTGATGACGATGCCCGTTCCGGAGAAGGCAACGCCCTCGGCATCGGCGTCGTCGACCAGCGCGGTGGCGGTATCGATGGCGTCGCGCAGGCTTTCGGCGGTGATCACGCGATCGGGTCCGAAGTACTGCTGCGCGACCAACGCCAGCGACTCCACGTCCAACGCTCGCGGTGATCCGTTGTGGGTGACCACGATTCGATCGAATACGGGCTCGAGTGCGGCCAGGATGCCCCCGACATCCTTGTCGCCCATCACGCTGATGACGCCGACCAGGAATCGGAAATCGAACTCCTCAGCCAGCGTCTGGGCCAGCGCCGCGGCGCCCGCCGGGTTGTGTGCGGCGTCGATGAATACCGTTGGCGTACTGCGCATCCGCTCCAACCGGCCGGGACTGATCGCGGCGGCGAATCCGGCCCTGACGGCGTCGATGTCGAGTTGACGCTGCGCACCGGCACCGAAGAACGCCTCGACGGCAGCCAGCGCGATAGCGGCGTTGTGCGCCTGATGTTCGCCGTGCAGCGGGAGAAAGATCTCGGAGTACACCCCGCCGAGGCCCTGTAGCTCCAGCATCTGTCCGCCGATTGCGACCTGGCGGCTCAACACCGCGAACTCCGAATCTTCGCGTGCTACAGCGGCATCAGCGTGGACGGTCTGCGCCAGCACAACCTCCATCGCCTCCGGTACCTGACGGCCGATGACCGCCACCGTGTCCGGCGCTCCATCTTCGGCTTGGTGGATGATGCCGGCTTTCTCACCGGCGATGCCGGCGATGTCGTCGCCGAGGTACTCGACGTGGTCGATGCTGATCGGCGTGATCACCGCGACCGGCGCGTCGATGACATTGGTGGCGTCCCAACGTCCGCCCAGACCGACCTCGATGATCCCCACGTCGATCGGGGCATCGGCGAACGCCGCGAATGCCATCGCGGTCAGGACCTCGAACTTGCTCATCGCCGGGCCGCCGCTGTCTTGCGACTGCTGGTCGATCATCTGCACGAACGGCTCGAGTTCGGCGTAGGTCGCCACGTATGTCGCTGGGCTGATCGGCCTTCCGTCGATCGCGATACGCTCGACCGCCGACTGCAGGTGCGGGCTGGTGGTGCGCCCGGTGCGCCGCTGCAGAGCGGTCAGCAGCGCATCAACCATCCGCGCCACCGAGGTTTTGCCGTTGGTTCCGGCGATGTGGATCGACGGGTAGCTGCGTTGCGGTGAGCCGAGCAGGTCCATCAGCGCCGCGATGCGGGAAAGGCTGGGTTCGATCTTGGTTTCCGGCCAACGCTGGTCGAGTAAATGCTCGACCTGTAGCAGTGCCGCGATTTCATCCGGGGTAGGAACCACCTCGGTTGGTTCTGCGTCGTCGGGATCCAATGTCACTGCAGCCCGGCCAGCCTGGCCGTGATCCGGTCAGCTTCCTCGCGCGCCACGCGTTGACGCTCGCGTTGCTTGTCGACGACAGCTTCCGGGGCCTTGGCCATGAAGTCCGCATTACCCAATTTTGCTGTGGTCGAAGCTAGTTCCTTGTGCGCGGCGGCCAGGTCCTTCTCCAGGCGGCGACGCTCGGCGGCCACGTCGATGGTGCCCGAGGTGTCGAGTTCGACGACGACCGTGCCGCCCTTGAGCCCGACCTCCAGGGACGCCGAAGGGCTGAAATCCGGGCCCGGCTCGGTCAGCCACGCCAACGAGGAAACGGCGCCGATCTGGGTGCTCAGGTCGGCGGTGTCGATGCCCGACAGCCGCGCCGACACCTTCTGCCGATCGGCCACACCCTGATCGCTACGGAACCGGCGAATCTCGGTCACCAATTTCTGCATATCGGTGATCCGTTGCGCGGCAACGCTGTTTAGCGCGATGCCGGAGGTTTGCGGCCATTCGGCGATCACGACGGACTCCCCGCCGGTCAGGTTCTTCCACAGCGTCTCGGTGACGAACGGGATCACCGGGTGCAGCAACCGCAGCAGCGTGTCCAGCGCGGCGGCCAGCACGGCAGTGGTGTGCGAGAGCCCGTCGGCAACCTGGGTCTTGGCCAGCTCGAGGTACCAGTCGCAGAACTCGTCCCAGGTGAAGTGGTACAGCGATTCACACGCCCGGCTGAACTCGTAGCCGTCGAAGGCCGAATCGACTTCGGCGCGAACCTCTTCGAGTCGGCCCAAGATCCACCGGTCGGCGTCGGTGAGCTCGTCGAGACCCGGCAGCGGCGCCGGCGCGGCGCCGTTCATCAACGCGAATCGGGTGGCGTTGAACAGCTTGGTGACGAAGTTGCGCGACGCCCGGACATCGTCCTCGCCGACGCTCAGATCGCTGCCGGGACTGGATCCGCGAGCCAGGGTGAATCGCAAGGCGTCCGCGCCGTAGACATCCAGCCAGTCCAGCGGATCGATGACATTGCCCTTGGATTTGCTCATCTTTCGGCCGGACTCGTCACGGATCAACCCGTGCAGAAAGACGTCGGTGAACGGCACCTGCGGGCCTCGGGCGCCGTCCAGGGTGATGGCGTCGTCACCGCCGACGAAGGTGCCGAACATCATCATCCGGGCCACCCAGAAGAACAGAATGTCGTAGCCGGTCACCAGAACGCTTGTCGGATAGAACTTTTCCAAGTCCGGCGTCTTGTCTGGCCAGCCCAGGGTGGAGAACGGCCACAGCGCCGAGGAGAACCAGGTGTCCAGGACGTCGGGATCCTGCTCCCAACCGTCGGGCGGTGTCTCGCCCGGACCCACGCAGATCTGCTGGCCGTCCGGGCCGTACCAGATCGGGATTCGGTGGCCCCACCACAGCTGACGTGAGATGCACCAGTCGTGCATGTCGTCGACCCAGGCGAACCAGCGTGGCTCCAGCCTGGCCGGGTGAATCACGGTGTCGCCGTTGCGCACCGCGTCGCCGGACGCCTTGGCCAGCGATTCGACTCGCACCCACCACTGCAGCGACAGCCGTGGTTCGATCGGCTCACCGCTGCGCTCCGAGTGCCCGACGCTGTGCAGGTAGGGCCGCTTCTCGGCGACGATCCTGCCCTGCGCCGCCAAGGCTTCGCGCACCGCGACACGGGCGTCGAATCGGTCCATGCCGTCGAATTGCGTTCCGGTGTCGGCGATCCGACCTTTCGTGTCCATGATCGACGGCATGGGGAGTTGATGACGCAGCCCGATCTCGAAGTCGTTCGGGTCATGAGCCGGGGTGACTTTGACTGCGCCGGTACCGAATTCAGGGTCGACGTGATCGTCGGCGACGATGATGATCTGGCGGTCCAGGAACGGGTGCGCCAGTGTCGAGCCGACCAGCCCTCGGTAGCGGTCGTCGTCGGGATGCACGGCGATCGCAGTGTCACCCAACATCGTCTCCACCCGGGTGGTGGCCACCACGATGTGTGGCTCGGAGTCGTCGAGCGAACCGTAACGGAACGACACCAGTTCGCCTTCGACGTCCTCGTAACGGACCTCGAGATCCGATATCGCCGTTTCCAGCACCGGCGACCAGTTGACCAGCCGCTCGGCCCGATAGATCAGGCCGCCGTCATAGAGTCGCTTGAAGATCGTGCGCACTGCCCGGGACAGCCCGTCGTCCATGGTGAAGCGTTCGCGGTTCCAGTCCACCCCGTCGCCGAGGCGGCGCATCTGACCGCCGATGGCGCCGCCCGATTCGCGCTTCCAGTCCCAGACCTTGTCGATGAACAGCGCTCGGCCGAAATCTTCTTTGGTCTTGCCGTCGACGGCGAACTGCTTCTCCACCACGCTCTGGGTGGCGATGCCCGCGTGGTCCATGCCCGGCTGCCACAGCACCTCGTAACCCTGCATGCGCTTGCGACGGGTCAGGGCATCCATCATGGTGTGCTCGAGCGCGTGACCCATGTGCAGGCTGCCGGTGACGTTGGGCGGCGGCAGCACGATCGAATAACCGGGTTTGGTGCTGGCCGGATCGGCGGTGAAATAACCCGCATCCACCCAGCGCTGATATGTCGCGCTTTCGGCCGCGCCCGGATCCCACGCCTTGGGCAGGTCTTCAGCCCGCGTGTCTGCGGCGCGTTCTGGGCTTGCGGTCACGTTTCAAGTCTAGAAAGCGCCGCCGGCCGTTACGAACACAGCCCATGTCGGACGGCGTTGGTTACTTCTTGCCGCCCAGCAATCCGCCGAGAATGTCGCCCGCCTTGGAGCCCAGCGCGTTGCCCAACACAGTGCCCAGCGACTTGTTGCCGCCGGCCATGCCGCCGAGGATGCTGCCCAGCACGTCGTTCAGGCCGCCTCCGGAGGACGCCTCTTCCTTGGCCGGCTCGCTCTTTTGGCCGAGCTGCTTTCCGATATAGGCCAGAACGATCGGAGCCAAGATCGGCAGCAGCTGCTTGAGCAGAGCGCTGTTGCCGCCGCCACCGCCGGCCAGCGCGCTGGCGACCTGGTCCGCGTCGTTGCCGCCGAAGATTCTCGCGATCGCCTGCTGGCCTTCGTTCTGGTCGACCTGGTCGACATTCACGCCGCCGTCGAGCAAGCCGGCGTGGCTGTCGGCCGCGGACTCGATCTTGCTGGCGTGCTCGGGATCCTGTGCGTTTTCGGACAGGCCGCCAACCAGCACCGGTACCAGCAACTGGACCGCTTTGTTCACCTCGGCTTCGTCGACGCCGATCTTGCTTGCAATGTCACTCGTGGGAATCTGAGACAGAAGATCTTCAAGGCCAGACATGGACCCGTCCACCTAACGTTGCTGGGATGCTTTGGTTCACTGTTGACCCTAGCCCCAGCCGATCTTGTCCGACAGCGGTTCTTTACAGAGCAGATCGAGCGCCGGCCCTACCGTCAGCGGTGCATCAACCGCGCAGTCTGCAGTGACACATCGGCGGCAGGTAATCGAGCCAGTAACGCGTCGCCCATTGCGGCCGCCGGGGTCAGGACGCCGCGCAGCTCCGAGAGCGCATCGCGATCCATCGCCAGCGCCAGACCGCTCTCGCCCAGCAGCACCGAGGTCGCTTTGTATCCCGGGTCGCCGCGTTGAGCCATGGTGGCCACATAACGGGCGCCGGAAGTTGTCGTCGTGTACGTCTCGGCCTTGTAGAAGCCGCGCTCTCGGACCGCGTCACTGGGGCCGGTGCCGGGTTTGGGCAGCACACGCTCAACCAGTCGGCGTGGCAGCAGCCGGAAGTAGCGGCTGCCCAGTGCCGTCGCCGCGTTGCCGACCCCGTTGATGACCGCGGAGGTCACCGGCGCGACGGCCGAAGACCCCACACTCATGTGTTCGCTGTACTTGAACCTTCTGCCATAGGCCCAGTCTTGTAATGCGTTGCTGCGCCGGACAATTCGCGTGTTGGACGGTGCCATCATGAAGCCGGCTGTCCACAGGCCGGTGAGTTCCGGTGCGATCTGCCGGCCGCGGCGCCGACGGAGGTCGGGCTGTGCGCCGAGTTCGGGTTCCGCACCGCGGTCGGGGCTCAGCGTGTAGGGATCGACGAATTGGCGGCGCGCATCGGCGTCGCTGGAGACGGCGGTGAGCACCTCGACCCCGGAAGCGATCGTGCCGCCGGAGAGCCCGCCCGACATCGCGCGAACGACGAAGTCGGTGCCGGCTAGCTCACCGCTGCCGTCTTCGCGGGCCCGGCGATACAGCGCGTACACGGTGAGATCCGAAGGGATGGAGTCGAATCCACACGCATGCACGATCCGTGCACCGGTGTCCTGAGCCTGCTTGTGATACAGGTCGATGCTGTCACGGACGAATGGCGGCTCGCCGGTCAGGTCGGCGTAATCGGTGCCCGCGGCCGCGCACGCGGCGACCAACGGCAGACCGTAGCGGCTGTACGGGCCGACGGTGGTGATGACGACCTGCGTCCGGGCGGCCATCGCGTCCAGCGTTGACGGCGACGACGCATCCGCGGTCAACACCGGCCAGGACTGCGCCGACTCGCCGAGCGTTTCGCGGATCGCCAGCAGACGATCGGCGGAGCGGCCGGCCAACGCGATCCGCGCCTTCCCGCCCGCCCGGGCCAGGTATTCAGCGGTCAACTTGCCCACGAAGCCGGTTGCCCCATACAAGACGATGTCGAATTCGCGCGTTGCAGTCACGGGCGCGACGCTACTCCGAGTACCTCCGGCAATTCGGCGCTCTCCCCCAGCACGTGTTCGGCCAGGAAAGCGAACACCACCTGGTACCAGATCTTGGCGTGTTGCGGCGCAACGACCCAGTGGTCCTCGGACGGGAAATAGAGGAATCGATGCGGACTGCTGCCGTCTTCGCCGGCCGGCAGCGCCGAGGAGGCCAACAGCTCGTACCACAGCCGCAGGCCTTCACCGATCGGCACGCGATAGTCCTTGTCGCCGTGGATCACAAGCATCGGCGTGCTGATCCGGTCGACGAAGTGGTGTGGTGAGTTGGCAGCGGTCATCTCTGGCGTCATCTCCCGGCGCCAGTAGTAGGCGTGATCGGTTGTCGGACTGAATTGGTCCAGCGCCCACAGGCTGGCGTGGGTCACGATCGCGGCGAAACGGTTGGTGTGACCGGCGATCCAGTTGGCCATGTATCCGCCGAACGAGCCGCCCATCGCCGCGATCCGGGTCGCATCGATGCGCGGATGGGCACACGCCGCATCGGTCGCCGTCATCAAGTCGTCGAACGGCGGTCCGCCCCACGCTCCCCAGCCCCGCTGGATGAAGTCTTGGCCGTAGCCGGTCGATAGTGCGGGATCGGGCAGCAGCACCGCGTAGCCCTTGGCAGCCATCAGCCACGGATTCCATCGCCAGGCCCAGTCGTTCCAGCTGCCCAGCGGGCCACCGTGCACCCACAACAGCAGCGGGGCCGGCGTCCGGTCTTCTGGCAGCACCAACCAGGACCGGACCGTTGTGCCATCTGCGACGGTCGTGGTGACCTCGGTCAATGTTCCTGGCAGGCTTGGCAAGTCGATGCATGGCAGCACGGTGATAATGCCACCGGGATCGATCCGCACCGGATGTGGCGGTGCCGCATACGAGCTTCGCAACGCAAACAGCACACCGCCCGGCGTGGCGACGACGTCGGTGTAGGCGTAGTCGTCGTCGGTGAGTTGGGTGACCGCCGATGTGGACAGTTCAACGGCGAAGATCGGTGCGCGTCCGTTCTGGTCGGCGGTGACGATCAATGACGCGCCGTCGTCGGACCAGGTCAGCGAGGCCGGCCGGCGATCCCATGTATCGGCGACCGATCGCGGTTGGTCGCCGAATCGCAGGTATTGCAGCGTCATTCGCGGAGCACATTCCGGCGTGGAGATGGTTTCCCGGCTGAACGCGATCGCTGACCCGTCCGGCGAAATTGCGGGGCGTTGCAGTTCGGCGTCCGGATCGTCAGCGATCACGCGGCGTTCCCCGGAGGCCATGTCGACGCGCAGCAGCACCGAGCGTTCGGTGGCTCCGGGTCCTGTCACCCGCCACGTCGTCACCAGGAATCGGCCGTCAGCGCTGATGTCGAATGCGGCGTCATCGAATCCGGCTTCGCGCAGCGCTTCGCCGGGCTGTGGCGTGAGATCGCGCAGATTCGTCGCGTCGAACAGATGCGGCTCGTCGGGGCCAATGTCCTGGTCCCAGAAGCGAACCGGATACCCGGAGTGCAGGATCGCGCTGACATTGTTGGCCTTACGCAAACCGCGTAGGCGCCGGTCATCTTCGACGTGGCGCGCCGAAGCCAGCAATGGCGCGCCGATCACGGTGGCGTCGGCGCCACGGGCGGTGCGGACCAGGCTCACACCACCGGGCATGCTCCGCATTTCGATAGCCTCGCCGCCGCCCGCGGGTAGCCGCCACAGCGAGGCCGGCGGTTTGTCGGCGCCATCGGCGTTCTCGCCAGTGGGTCGCGAAGACACGAACAGCAGGTCACCGTCGACGGTGAACGCCGGTGCGGAGTCTCCGTTTGATCCACGGGTAAGTCGGCGTGCGGGTTTTGCGCCGCCAGGGTCGACTTCCCAGATGGCGCTGACATAGTCGGTGCGCTTGTCGTTGAGTTCGGCCACCGTGGTCACCACCCGCGAGCCGTCGGCCGACACGGCCAGGCCGGCAACGCGTGGCAGTGCGAGGTAGTCGTCGAGGTTGTCGAATGCCGTTGCGGTCACGAGTCGTTGGTAACACACAGCGCTACTTGGTGTGATGTGCGCTTCGCGGCGGATAGAGAGTTTGATTTTCAAACTCGATGCTGACATGCTGGTCCGCATGCCGGCGATCACGCTGGCCGACCTGCCGGGCCGGCCTTGTCCCATCGCCGCCGCGCTGGATGTGGTCGGGGAACGTTGGGCACTGCTGATCGTCCGCGAGTTGGCGCTC
>DATDLZ010000215.1:0-4623 GCA_036519055.1 Mycobacterium sp. | reverse complement strand
GTTCGACCCGTGAGTCGCTAAGGCTGGCGGGTGCCCTTCTGGTTGTGTTCGCCGTCTGGTTCGGCCTGTCAGCGGGATACACCCAGGTGGAGGCTTTTCACGATGGTCCGGACCGGCCACCGTGGCTCGTCTACTTGTTCTTCGCGCTCATCGTTATAGGACCGATTGGGGTGGCACGCTGGTCATCGCTGGATGAGCTGTTGGCCGACCGGCGAACGCTCGCCGAGCTGCTCATCACACAGACAGCTCGTTGGTTGGGATGCGTGTTCCTGGTCTTGGAGGTCGGCGGTCAGCTTCCCGGCTTCTTCGCCTACACAGCCGCGTTCGGCGACATCGCAGTCGGTGTCACTGCCTGCGTCGCCGTGATCGCCCTGATCTGGTCGACGTCGACCGCTATTCCCGTTGCATGGTCGGTGCTTGGCCTGCTTGATTTCGTCGGCGCGATAGGAACCGGGTTCTTGGCATCCCAAGCTCTCGCCGTCGTGCATACCGACCCACCGACGTCGGTGTTCACCCAATGGCCGATGGTCCTCTTTCCGGCATACATGGTGCCCTTCTCGATCATCCTGCACATCACCACGATTCGTGTGCTGCTGGTAAACCGGAGGCGCGCACGGGGTCCGGTATGAATCCGGTACACACTACTAGTCGGCGGGCGTCGGCAGCCGTCGCGAATGTTATTGGAGCCTCAACGAGGTTGTCGCGACCCTGACCAGCGTCTAACAAAAGCATGCATGCGAGCGAGTGACGGGATTCGAACCCGTGTGTACGGCTTTGCAGGCCGCTGCCTAGCCGCTCAGCCACACCCGCATGAGGACCTACCGTGCCATCGCCGACCACCGGCGGGCCACCGTTTTGCTCGACGCGATCGCTATCTCGGTTGTTCTGAACCGAAGGCGGCCATTACCTGGTCGCGCAACCCCTTGGTCGCGGCGTCCAGCACGATCTCGCTGGCCCGCCTGACGACGAAGGCGGGAACAGGTCCGGCCGGCTCGACGGTGATGTCAAAACGCACTCGGGTCTTGTCGATGCCGACCGGCTGCAGGTTGTACTCGACGTGTTGCCCGCGCTGCTGAAACGTATCGCCGGCATCCCAGACCACCCAGTTGGGACCCCAGTGGTATTCCAGGATCTCGTTATCGACGAGCCCGAAAATCTTGATCGTGGCCTTCACATGGTGCGGCCGACCATCGGAGTACCAGTCGAGCACCTGAATCCGCTTGTGCACCGGCGACCACGACGACAGTGACCCGACATCGGCCAACGCCTCCAGGATCACCCCCGGCGGCGCGTCGATGACGATCTCTCTCGATGCTTGTACGGCCACTACTAACCAAGCTAGCAAGGCGGCACATTAATTGCGCTTGATCACCAGCCGATTTGGTCGAGTGGTGTGGTTGCCTGCGGTATCGGCCCGACGGGCGCGGACGCTGACCGGGAGAACCGCGGGGCAGGCGCCGCCTGGTCGACGCCGCCTGCATTGACCACCGTCGAGCGTGCGGCCAGGTGCGGGTCGGTGGCGGCTTCGCTCCACGTCAGCACCGGCGTGACGCACGCATCGGTGCCGTCAAAGATCTCCGCCCACTCGTCGCGGGTCTTGTCGGCGAATCGGGCGGTGAACGCCTCGAACATCTTTGGGTACGAACCGATTTCGAACTGGCCCGGCACCTCGTCGGCTGACAGACCCAATCCGGCGAGCAATGCCGCGAAGAACTGCGGCTCGATCGCTCCCACCGCCATGTATTTGCCGTCGGCCGTTTCATAGCAGCGATAGAACGGCGCGCCGCCGTCGAGCAGAAACGACTCGCGCTCGTCACGCAGCGCCCCGGTCGACTTCATCGTCCACATCATCTGCGCCAGCACACTGACCCCGTCGACCATCGCGGCGTCGACCTCCTGACCGCTCCCTGACCGCTCTCGCTCGTAGAGGGCGGCGACGATGCCCACCAGCACGAACATCGAGCCGCCGCCGAAGTCGGCGACCAGGTTCAGCGGCGGCATCGGTGGCCGGTCGCGGTAGCCCAGCGCCGAGAGCGCCCCGGTCTGCGACAGGTAGTTGATGTCGTGGCCCGCCGTGCTGGCCCGCGGCCCGTCCTGACCCCAGCCGGTGATCCGCGCGAAGATCAGTCGCGGGTTGACCGCCGCGCACTCGTCGGGGCCGATGCCCAGGCGCTCGCAGGTTCCGGGCCGAAAGCAGTCCAGCAACACGTCGGCTTTGGCAACGAGGTCCAGCAGCTGTTGCGGATCGGCTTTGACGTCCAGGTCCACGATCCGCTTCCCGCGGTGCAGTAGGTCAAGGTTCTCGGCCGGCATCGTCAGTCCACCGGGCCGGCGGACCCGCACTACGTCGGCCCCCAGGTCCGCGAGCATCATTGCCGCGTGCGGGCCCGGCCCGATGCCGCCGAGTTCGATCACTCGTACCCCGTCCAGGGGTCCGCGGGTGGTCAAGGTGATTACTGTCCCTTCTTCACTTCCAGCACCCGGTCGCGTAGGCCTTTGGTACCCGTGTCGACCGTTCCTTTGATGGCACGCTTCAGGACAAAGCCGGGTAGCGGCACCACCGGGTCAACGCTGAGTTCGAACTTGACCTTCGTTTTGTCGCCGTCGGGCGTCAGCGTGTACGACGCATCCTGCGATCGCTGCTGACCGGAGCTGATCAGCGTCCAGCTGACTTTGTTCTTGCTCCAGGTGTAGGCCACCACCTGTTCGTCGGTAATCCCCGCGGCCTTCACCTTCATCTTCACTTTGGCGGGCCGCCCGTCCTTGTGTCTCTCCAGGACCTCGGCGCTCTGATGCGGCGGCGACCATTCGGTGACCGCGTCGAAATCGCCGATGACGTCGAGGATCTCTTCCGGCGTTGCCTCGATGACTATTTCGCGGGTCTCGTTGATTGCCATGTCCGGACGATAGCGAGGCAGCAGCCGGTGGAGGGCGTTTTCGAGCGTAGACGCGTACCGTCATCCCCGTGAGCGCTGCTAGTGAATACGCCTACACCGTCGGTGACTACCTGCTGGACCGCCTCGCAGAACTCGGTGTGACCGAGGTATTCGGTGTACCCGGCGACTACAACCTGGAGTTCCTCGATCACATCGTCGCCCATCCTCAGCTGCGGTGGGTCGGCAACGCCAACGAGCTTAACGCTGGATACGCCGCCGACGGATACGGTCGCCTGCGCGGAATGTCGGCCGTGGTAACGACATTCGGAGTCGGCGAACTCTCCGCCGCCAACGCGATCGCGGGTAGCTACGCCGAGCACGTGCCGGTTGTGCACATCGTCGGCGGGCCGTCGAAGGACGCGCAGGGCACCCGTCGGGCTCTGCACCATTCGTTGGGCGACGGCGATTTCGAGCACTTCCTGCGGGTGAGCCGGGAAATCACCTGCGCCCAAGCCAATCTCATGCCGGCGACGGCCACCAGGGAAATCGACCGGGTGCTCAGCGAAGTCCGAGAGCAGCGACGCCCCGGGTATCTACTGTTGCCCACTGACGTGGCGCGCTTCGAGACCGAACCGCCGACCGCGCCGTTACCGCGTTATACGGGCGGCACCAGCCCAAGGGCGCTTGCGCTATTCAAAGAAGCCGCAACCACACTCATCGCCGACCACCAGCTCACCGTGCTGGCCGATTTATTGGTTCACCGGTTGAATGCCGTCGGCAATCTCGAGGCGCTGCTGGCAGCCGACGTGGTGCCGCACGCGACGCTGATGTGGGGCAAAAGCCTGGTCGACGAGAGCGCACCGGAATACCTGGGTATCTACGCGGGCTCCGCCAGCGCCGAGTCGGTACGCCGGTCGATCGAAGAGTCGCCGGTGCTCGTGACGGCGGGAGTCGTGTTCACCGACATGGTCAGCGGCTTCTTCAGCCAGCGCATCGACCCGGCCCGGACCATCGACATCGGGCCGCAGCAGAGCACCGTCGGCATAGAGGTTTTCGCGCCGCTGGACATGACGGCGGCGCTGGACGCGGTCACCGCGATTCTCACCGAACGTGGCATCACCTCACCTGCGGTCGTATCGTCGACCGACGACGCCCGGGTGGAAAAACCCGGACGCGACGAGCCAGTAAGCCAAAAGATGTTGTGGAACAGGTTCTGCGACGCGCTCACTCCCGGCAATATCGTGCTCGCGGATCAGGGCACCTCGTTCTACGGCATGGCCACGCACCGACTGCCCCAAGGCGTCACCTTCATCGGCCAACCCCTCTGGGGCTCAATCGGATACACACTGCCGGCCACGCTCGGCGCGGGCCTTGCCGAACGAGACCGCAGACCGGTGCTGCTGATCGGCGACGGCGCCGCGCAGCTGACCGTGCAGGAGCTGGGCTCTTTTTCGCGCGAGGGACTGTCGCCGGTCATTGTCGTGGTCAACAACGACGGCTACACCATCGAGCGGGCGATTCACGGAGAGACCGCGCACTACAACGACATTGTCGCGTGGCGCTGGGCCGACATTCCCACCGCGCTCGGTGTGACCGACCACCTGATATTTCGGGCCGAAAACTACGGCGAACTCGACGACGCGTTCGTCGCGGCGGCCGATCACCGTGATCGGATGGTGTTGATCGAGGCGGTCGTGCCGCGCCTGGACATTCCCGACCTGTTGACCGAACTCGTCGGACCCACCTC
>DATDLZ010000214.1:0-12448 GCA_036519055.1 Mycobacterium sp. | reverse complement strand
GCTTGGCCTCGGCGGCCAATTCGGCAACGAGTTCGGGTGAGACGAGCCCGTCAGCGCACACCTCGGATGCCGTTGCGCCGCTGCGGCCGTCGATCGTGGCTTGTTCGGCGATCACATAGATCACCACAGGCGTGCCGGCGGGCCGTTTTCCCGCGGCACAGTCGCGGAGTCCGCAGCGACAGCCCATTCGATCGGCGCCCGCCGCGAGCGCAGCCAGCGCGTCAGCCCGGCGTTGCTCGCGAGTTCGTGGATCGTGTTCGCACACCGTGCCGGCCAACGCATTGAGCCGCTTGTCAAGGGCATGCGCGTCGGGGCTCAACAGGCTGCCGTGCATTTCCGACAGACCGCTCCCGAGGTCGGCGAACCAGACCTCGCGTTCAGCGCGTCGCTCCGTGCGACGGCGCACTGCGTCGGCGTCAGCCTTGGCGACGATTTTGTCGATTTGTCCGGCGAGCCGGCCGCGAGTCATCGATGGCCAGCGCACCACGGTGAGGGCCAGCTGCCCGTCGACGGTCGCGAGCACGTCGCGGTCGGTGATCAGATCGGTGCGATAGACGATGGTGGCGAATGTCCGCTGGTCGATATCACCGGCTTTGAAGACTTCGGCCAGCTGCGGCAGTCGCTCGCGCATCGCGCGGGCATAGCGCAATTGGCTCGCCGCTAGGCCTTGGCTCATGCGCAGCGCCGCGGCCACCTCGGCGCTCACCGCCGCCTCGGTGTCAACGGCCCAGTCTTCGGTATCAGAGCAGCGCGTCAATCGGTAAGCGAACAACTCGCCGATCGCCACCAATGCCGACGCAGCCGCCCGATTCTGTGCGCGCCACGACGCACCGATCCGATCCAGGAAGGCAACCGATTCCGTCGTGCGGCTGGGATAACGTCGCTCGAACAGCTCATCAAAACGAGCGATCACCTCCGGCGGCGACGCATACGACGGACCCGAGTCGAACATGTATTCGATTATGTCAAAGAGGTCCGACAACCACGACCGCCTGTCGATCCCACTCCTCCGCCGGTCGATCCGCTCCTCCGCGGGTCGTTCCGACCGACATCGTCGTCGGGATAGGCTCTCCCCATGCTTAAGTCCGCCAGCGGCCGCAAATTTGCCGCCGCCACCGCACTGGTTCCGCTGGTCGCTTCCGTCGCGCTGACGAGCGCGTGCAAGCCGAATCAACCGCCGGCGACTTCGCCCGGCACGCAACCGCCGATCTGGACTGGCTCACCGGCGCCGTCGAGTGCCGAGCCGACCGGTCAGCAGGGCGGAACAGACAGCCTGACCACGCAGCTGATCGCGCCCAACGGCACGAAGGTCGCCACGGCCAAGTTCGAGTTCAACCAGGGCTACGTGACGATCACCATCGAGACGAGCGGGACCGGCGCGCTGAGCCCCGGTTTCCACGGTGTCCACGTTCACTCGGTGGGCAAGTGCGAGGCCAACTCGGTCGCGCCGACCGGGGGAGAGCCCGGCGACTTCTTATCCGCCGGCGGGCACTTCGTGGCGCCTGGTCATGAGCACGGAAGCGGTGACCTGACCTCGCTGGAGGTCCGCAAGGATGGTGGGGCGTTGCTCGAGACCACCACCGACGGGTTCACCAAGGCTGACCTGTTGGCCGGCGCGGGCACCGCGATAGTCATCCACGCCGGCGCCGACAATTTCGGCAACATCCCGGCGGATCGCTACAACCAGGTCAACGGTGCGCCAGGGCCCGACCAGACGACCATGATGACCGGTGACGCCGGCAAGCGGGTGGCGTGCGGTGTGATCGGATCCGGTTAATTACTCGTCGGACAGGGGTACCGCTATCAGGGTGAACTTCGCTTCCTCACCCCGCCCGACACTTGGAGTCGAATGGGAGTTCGCGCTTGTCGACGCCCAGACGCGCGACCTGAGTAACGAAGCCACCGCAGTGTTCGCCGAGATCGGCGAAAACCCCCGTGTGCACAAGGAATTGCTGCGCAACACCGTCGAAGTCGTCACCGGCATCTGCGACTGCACGGCGCAGGCGATGGAGGATCTGCAATCCACTCTGAGCGCCGTCCTACCGATCGTTCGGCAACGGGGCATGGAGTTGTTCGGCGCGGGCGCCCATCCGTTCGCGAGTTGGTCATCGCAGAAACTGACCGATGCACCGAGATACGCCGAGTTGATCAAGCGCACCCAGTGGTGGGGCCGCCAGATGCTCATCTGGGGAGTGCACGTGCATGTGGGGGTTTCGTCGCCGGACAAGGTGATGCCGGTCATGTCGTCGTTGCTCAACTGGTATCCGCATCTGCTGGCGCTGTCCGGGTCGTCGCCGTGGTGGGTGGGCGATGACACCGGGTACGCCAGCAACAGGGCGATGATGTTCCAGCAGCTGCCTACCGCCGGACTGCCGTTTCAGTTCCAAAAGTGGAGTCAATTCGAGGGTTTCGTCCACGATCAGAAAAAGACGGGCATTATCGAGGACGTCAACGAGGTGCGTTGGGACGTGCGGCCTTCACCGCACAACGGAACCCTCGAGGTGCGGATCTGCGACGGCGTGTCCAATGTTCGCGAGCTCGGCGCGCTGGTCGCGTTGACCCATTGCCTGGTGGTCGATCTCGAGCGTCGACTCGATGCCGGTGAAGACTTGCCGAGCATTCCGCCGTGGCACAACCAGGAAAACAAATGGCGTGCTGCCCGCTACGGGTTGGACGCGATCATCATCCTGGACGCCGACAGCAACGAACGGTTGGTCACCGACGACCTCGACGATGTGCTGACCCGACTGGAACCCGTTGCCAAATCCCTGGATTGCGCCGACGAGCTGGCCGCGGTGGCCGACATTCCCAAGCGCGGAGCGTCGTATCAACGGCAGCGACGGGTTGCCGAGGAACACGACGGAGATCTGCGCGCGGTGGTCGACGCGCTAGTCGGCGAATTGGAGATCTGATGGAAACCACACCCGAATTCGGCCGTCTGGCAATGTTTCCGCTGCAATCGGCATTCCTGCCCGGCGAGGATTTGCCGCTGCAGATCTTCGAGCCCCGTTATGCCGAGTTGGTGCGGGACTGTATGCGCGACAACAACCCTAGGTTCGGTGTGGTGCTGATCTCGCAGGGTCGCGAGGTCGGTGGGGGCGACGTGCGCTGCGATGTCGGGACGGTGGCCAGGATCACCGAATGCGTCGAGAGCGCCGACTCGGGCAGGTTCATGCTGCGCTGCCGGACGTCCGAACGGATCAAGGTATGCGAGTGGCTGCCCGACAACCCATACCCGCGGGCGGTCGTCGAGGAGTGGCCGGACGAACCCGGAAAGCCGGTGAGCGCCGGCCAATTGGAGGAGCTCGAAGACCGGATGATGGGCCTGTTCGAGCGCATCGCCAACGCCCGCGATTTCCCAGTGCCGGATCGAGAAGAAGTGCTCGGCGTCCGCACTGACACCGATGATCCCGGAGAACGGCTGTACGCGTTGGCATCTCGCATTCCGATCGGGCCGGCCGACCGCTACTCCGTACTGGCTGCGCCAACGGCCGCCGACCGGTTGGCGGCGCTGAGCGAGGCGGTGGATTCCGTCGCCGCGGTGATCGAGTTCCAGCTTCCGCAGTAGCCGTCAGGTGGGCCGGCGCGCGGTGTGCAGCCGTCCTTCGATGAATACACTGCGCGGAGCCACATCCTTGAGGTCGCCATCCGGCGGCCGGTCGTAACGCTGCATCAGGTTCAGCGCCTCGATCGCCGTGACCGCCCAACCGCGTTCAGTCAGCCAGTGGCGAAGATCCGTGCGCTCCTCGATGAACCACAGTTCAGGAATGTCCGGTGCGGTGTCTTCTTGGACACCGCGCAGATATTGACGACGACGCTCGAGGTAATCCGGGTCGAAGTAGCTCGGGCTCAGGGCCTCGACCGCGATGCGGCTGCCGGTGGCGCTGAGTTCTACGATCCGCTCGAACAGCAGATCCTGGCCGGCTGCCGACAAGTAGGGCAGCAGCCCCTCGGCGGACCATGCGGTGGGCGTCGACGGATCAAACCCTGCGTCGCGCAAGGCTGTCGGCCAATCGGCCCGCAGATCAATCGGCACAGCCTGATAACTGCCCGCCGGTTGAGCGCCACGCGCAGTCAGCACGTCAGCCTTGAACGCCAATACCCGCGGCTGGTCGATCTCGTAGATGGCGCTGCCCGTGACCCACGGCAGCCGCCAGGCACGGGCGTCCAGACCCGCGGCCAGAATCACGGCCTGGTCGATACCGTTGGCGCCGGCGGCGATGAAGTACTCGTCGAACCATTTGGTGCGCACAGCGGCGTAGTCCTTGATCATCGGCAGTCGCGCGCCGATTACCGAGGAATCCCAGCCGCGCTTGACGGCGGCGTCGACGAAGGGTTCCGCATACCTGTCGGTGAACAGCGGGCAATCGCAATCGGATTCAGCGGCCCGCGCCATGGCCACGCCCAGCGCCGTCGCGCCGACGCTCTCGGTGATGTCCCAGCTGTCGTCGTCGGTTCGCACCATGACCAATGTCCATTCCACTTTTGGGGGCAGTACTGAATGCGGCGACTACGCTGTCCGGTACAACCCAGGCTAATGAAATTGCCAACCATCCGCTGGGCCGCCGATGGGCGTGATGTACTTCGAGTGCGATGAGCACCGATGTAGCAGTGGATGTCAATGCGGGCGTGGCTGTGATCACGCTGAACAGGCCCGAACATCTCAACGCCTACACCGCCGAGATGGGCGCCCTGCTGAGCGCGGCATACCGGGACTGCGACAATGACGACAATGTCCGTGCCATCGTGGTCACCGGCGCCGGACGGGCATTTTGCGCTGGAGCGGATTTCTCGGGCAGCAGCTCACCGCTCGACTCCCCACCCGACGACAGCGCGTTTTCGGCGTCGCCGATCGACCCGGCCGCCTTTGAATTGCGCAAACCGGTGATCGCCGCCGTCAACGGTCACGCGATCGGGATCGGTTTGACCATCGCGCTGCAGGCCGACATGCGGATCGTCGCCGACGACGCCAAATACGGTGTGGTTCAGGTCCGACGGGGCGTGATACCTGACTGCATGTCGCATTGGACACTGGCGCAGCTGACCAACCTCGGTGTGGCCGCCGAGGTGTTGCTCACCGGACGAACCTTCAGCGGCGGCGAGGCCGTCGGATGGGGTATCGCCAACCGAGCGCTACCCGCCGCGGAGGTTCTCGACCTGGCGATGGACATTGCCCGCGATATCGCGACCAACGTCGCGCCGATGTCGGCGGCACTGTGCAAGCGGCTGCTGTGGGACAGCGCCATCAACGGCTACACACCGCGCCAGGTCGCGTCGCTGGAAACCCAGCTGCACCACCGGGTGATGGGAACCGACGATGCTCGCGAAGGCGTCACCGCCTTCCTGGAGCGGCGGGCGCCGCGGTTCAGCGCGCAGCTTTCGGCCGACTGGGCTCCGCTGCCCGAGCCGGAGCTGTGAGCGTGCACATCGACGTGATCGCCGACGGCCTCGGGTTCACCGAAGGCCCGGTGTGGCTACCCGACGGTCGGGTGGCCCTCACGTCCATCAGCCACGGCTGCGTCTATGTCGTCGACCCGTCCGGGGGCCCTCATGAGCGCATCGACACCGGCGGCGGGCCCAACGGCTTGGCATGCAGTGCCGACGGCACGTTGTACGTCGCGCAGAACGGCGGAGCCTGGGGCGCAAGTGGTCCCGCCGAGGCGGGCGTACAGGTGATCACCGGCACCGACGTCGAATACCTCGTCGAAGGATTGGGCGCACCCAACGATCTGATGTTCGGCCCGGACGGGCGACTATGGATCACCGACACCCGCGGCGAGTTCGACATCGGTACCCCCGACGCCGGACTGCCAGGCCACGTGTACGCGACCGACATCGACTCCGGTGAAACCCGACAGATCGTCGATGACGGACCGGTATTCATCAACGGGCTGGGGTTCACCCGCGATGGCTCCAGATTGCTTGTGACAGCGACATTGTCGTCACAGCTGCTGTCCTATGAGGTTGGCGCAAACGGTTCGCCCGAACTTGTGCACACGTTTACCGACGGCTGGCCGGACGGGATGACGGTCAGCGCCCGCGGTGACTACTGGGTGGCGCTGACCGCCGGCGACAAGATCGGCATCGTCGACGGAGATTCTGGCCAGCGGGCCGGGGAGATCGGGCTACCGGCCGGATCGTTGGCCACCAACATCTGCATCGGCGGACAGCAGTCCGACGAACTCTTCGTCACCGCCGCGCAAAGCCAGTCGCTGCTACGAATTCGGTTCGACGACAACGACCCAGAGGGCGCCCGGCTCAGGACGTGAGTAGTTCGGCCAGCGCTACGCCCAGGTTGTGCAGATTGGTTTCCAGCGAGTAGGTCCCGTCGACGGTCCAGTTGACGATGCCGCCGGATAGCGCACCAACGATGATGTCGGCCAACGTTTCCGCGTCGTGTCGCTCGCTGACCTCGCCGCGGGCCACGCCCTCTTTGACGAGCTCGACGAAGGTGTCGTGCAGGTTGAACCCACGCTGGATGCCATAGCCACTGGCGGCCAGCATTTCCCCGATCATCTCCCGGTAGGTGGCACCGGATTTGACCAGTGCGATGGCAATGTCGTCGAACACACCGATAAGCCGCACCGGGATCGCCTCGTCGCCGCGATCGAAGAAAACATCGTGCAGGTTGACCAGTCGTCGCTCCGCCAACGCGCGCATCATGTCTTGACGAGTGGCGAAGTGGTTGAAGAAGGTCCGGTTGGCCACGTCGGCGCGCTCGCAGATCTCCTCGATCTTGGTCGCATTGACACCCTGGGCGAGGAAGAGGTCGAACGCGGCCGCGAGAATCTTCTCGCGAACCTCCTGCTTACGCCGTTGCGTTCTGGTCACGTTGTTGCACACAACTTCTCGGAGAGCGTCCATAGCTCCGCAGCGTGCTCGGCGTCGTCCGCGTAGGGTGCGACCGCGTCGCTGACACCGCAGCTTTCCAGGTACTCCCCGCCCCGATCGGCCAATTCAGGGCTCACCGCGGCCCACACCTGGGTGGCCGAGCCGTACTCCGGCGTGGTGAAGTCGAGGTAGCCATCGGTGCGTTCGCCACGTGCGGCTCCGCTCGCGACGGCATATTTGCGCAACTGCGAGAAGTCGGACTTGGACATGTACCGTGCCAGCGACGTGGCCACGGTTCCGGGATGCACGGCGTAGGCGCGGATTCCCAACTCGCACAATCGGCGGTCGGCTTCCTTCGCGTGCAGGATGTTGGCCGTCTTGGACGCGCCGTAGGCGGCGAACTTGTCGTATTCGCGATGCTCCCAGTTCGGATCGTCGATGTCGACGTCACCCATGACGTGGCCACCGGAGGAGAGGATGACGATCCGGGCGCCCGCCGCGGCGGTGAGTTGCGGTGTCAGCAGCCGAGTGAATTCGAAGTGTCCGAGATGATTTGTGCCCAACTGGATTTCGAAGCCATCCTGGGTGCGGCTGAACGGCGTGAACATGACGCCCGCATTGTTCATCAAGATATCGATGACCGGCGTGGCCTCGCGGATCTTCCCGGCCGCCGTGCGCACGCTGGTCAGCGAGGTCAGATCAAGTTGCACCGTCGCGGTCTTCGCGTCGGTCACCTCGGCATGTATCCACCGGTCCGCCTCGCCCAGGGCGTCGGCGTTGCGGGCGGCCAGAATCACCCGCGCACCCGCTGCGGCCAGCGCCCGAGCCGACTCGCGGCCAAGTCCCGACGACGCCCCGGTGATCACACACGTCTTGCCCGACAGGTCGATACCCTCGACGACGTCCAGGGCGCTGCGCGACTCGGTCATGCCGGCGCGAGCTTCCACAGCGGGATGACGAGGCTAGCTTCGCATTCCTCGTCGACGATCCACTTGCACATGCGCCGAATCGGCTCGATGGCGTCCTGGGGTGCGGCGATCGCGACATTGCATGCGTAGCCCAAACTGGTCAGTCGTTGGGCACCGAACAGCGCCAACGTGTCTCGGAGTTGGCACTTGAGCGATTCCGGATAGATGCCGATCGTCTGGGTATATGCGTTCACCGCGGCGGTCACCTTGTCGATGCTATCCACCGGCACGATGTTGGCAACGCGCCCCGACAGCATCGGCGAATAGTCGACGGGCTCGTCGAGCTGGGAGACGACGATTGCGCCCTCGCGTTGCTCACCGCCGATTACGCGGTAGAAGTCGTCGTTCATCCGGGAGGACTCCAGGTGGTCGAGCAGTTCGCGGTTGGGGTAGCGCGGCGGGGTGCTGATGACGGCGGGCAGCGACGTCAGCTCTTGATAGATCAATTCGCCCAACCGGTTCGCGTTCGCGAGACCGTCGGCGTCGGTGCCGCTGAGCACGTAGATGACCCGCGCGTTCGCGCACCCCTCTTGGTTCGCGACGCCGATGTCGGTCGCGGCGCGGCGGGCCACTTCGCGCATCGTGTCGTCGTCATCGAACGCCTCGCGGCCGATAATCGTCGCGCTGCGCTTGGGATCCAGCGCGATGAGCTCCAAACCGGGCTGAATGTAACGGGTTACGTGCTTGACCGACGCAAGACCGCCCCACGCCACAATCTTTTCGATGTGGTGCGGCTTGTAGAGGTTCTCCTCGACAGCTAAGTCGCCACCCTTCCAATATCCGACCACCAGGTGCTTGGTGATCGGGTGGTTGGGCGCGACATCGGCGAGTGTGCGGGCGATGGCGATCGCGGTCAGCGGGTCGTTCGATGGCGCCTTGATGATCACGTCCGATCGGGTGATCACCGACCGCAGGATGGTGACTGCCGACACCAATCCGCCGTTGCCGGCCGGGATATGCAGCACTCGGGATCCGAACGCGCGCACCCGTAGTTCGCGGCCGTCCCGCAAGGTGTGCGGCACCCATCCATTGAGGTAATTCAAACCAACCTGGCTGTCGGCAATTTCGGTGACGTTGTCACGGGAAAACAGCGGCCGCAGAATGCGATAGCTGTTCTGCATCATCTCCGGCGGCAGCACGTTGGCCACCAACGAGGCTTCATAGGCCTCCTGCAGGTGAGCGTTCGAGTCGAAATCCAGCGCGTTGCCCAGGGCCTCGAGTACGTCGAGGATCTCGTCGAAGCTCAACTCGTAGAGATCGCTCATGTCGGCCGGGCTCTTGAGTGGCAGTTGCTCGACGTATTTGCTCATGTCCGGCGCCTGGAACTGTGCGGCGCCCACGCGGGTATCGAACGGCACGAGGTCATCGGTGATGACGCGCCCGCGCAGGAACAGTGGAACCGTGTAGGCGATCACAGTTCAACGCCCTTCATGAAGTTCACCGCTTCGTTGTGTACTTCTTGTGTTGCGGCGCAGGTAATCCGGTCGTCCTCAACGCCCTGCTTCTCGCTGTAGCGCATGATGCCGGGTTCGAACGCCACGCTGGCTTGCCCGCAGGGGCACTGCAGGTCCCAGTTGACGGTGACCTCGTCGCCGGAGATGACGCCGCCCCAGTGGGCGCGCAGCAGAATGTCATAGACGGCGGCGCGGCCGGTCTGTACGCCGGTACGGGGGAGCGGCTCGCTGGTCTCGGGATCGAGCACGAACGGGATGACCCAAGGCGCCACGTGATAGCGACCCTCGCTGCAACCCCAGTGAAAGGTGCTGGATTCGGAGAAACCGTATCCGACCTGGATGCGATCGACGCCGAGAAAGTCCGTGATGACGTCCATGAAATCATCCGGCAGCGCAACGCCTTTCATTCCGCCGCCGGTGAGAATCGCCGACTCGGGCGAGAAGACATTGCGCACCCCGCGCTCGAGGCCGGCCTTGGCGATGTCATACATCAGGTGATAGGTGCCGAGCATGAATACCCGTTTGCCACGCAGTTGTTCGGTGATCCGGGTGAAGAACGCATCCATATCCTGAGCCTGCCGTGCCTGCATGGCGATGAACTCATCTTTGCGCGCGGCCAGGGCCGGGTCGATCTCCAGCCGGTCGAGCTCGCCACGGGAGGCCGCCGCCCGCATCTTGGACGCAAGGAACATCAGATCGGTGTCGACCGCGAACGGGTAGAGGGCGTGAAATCTGGATTCGTCGCCGCCGGTGAAGCCGCGCTTGATCATGTTCGCGATGCGCAGATGGCCCAGCTTGCCGTCGGCGAAGTTCGGCCACACGACATCGACCGACGGGTTGAGCTGCTCGTCGGTGGGCTCGTGCCCGAAAGTCTGGAACAGGCAGATCTTCCACAGCACCATGCCGTCTTCGGCGCCGTGCTTGTCCTTGGGGAGGATCGAGATGGTGCCGGTGGTGCCGCTGGAGGTGATGACTTCCAGTGGGGTCTGCGCGTCGAGCCGCTCGATCCAGTCGTCGATCCCGGTGCAATCGGTGGTGTCGACGGCGGACAAGTCGTAGCTGGTCAGCTTGCCCAGCCACTTGGTCATCAGGTCGAAGCGCTTCTTGTCGATCAGCGTGGCCGGATACGACTTGAATGCGGTGTGCGAAAAGAACAGCGGGACAACGTCGTTGAACTCGCTGACGGCGGTGATTCCGAGCCGGTCAGCCAGCTTCCGCAGCATCTCGATGCTCTGATAATGCTGCTGAAATCGGATGGCCATGGCCTGCCGTTGGAAGGATTCCAGCTCGTCGCGGTCGATGCTGTGCATCTGCGTATAGGACTGGCCGAAGAAGTTGATCGGGTCGTCCATGAATTCGGTCAGCGACTGCGCTGTCCTCTGCGTGACTGTCACCTGGGCAACGGTAGACCATGATTGCAGTAAGACGCAAGAGTGCAGTCAACTGCAACAACTGGCCCGGTGGAGTCAGAACACGCTCAGCCGCCGAACAACCTCAAGGGTGGCCTGGTCGCCTTGTGCGTTGACGCCAAGGGATTCCCAGCTGCCACGCTGAGTGACCCAACGGACGAACGCCGCTGCATCACAATCAATCTGGCCAGCCACGTCGCCATCGCCGATGTGTACGGTCCGCCCGTCGACGCCGGAGAGACGTACCTCGACCGCTTTGTTGATGCCGCCGAGAAGCTCGCTGTTCTGCTGTGGCAGCGCTGCCTCGATCCAGTCCAGCGTGGGCCCAAGGCGTAACTCGTCGGAGGCCGGCGGTTCGCCGCCAAACGGCCCATCCGGCGCGAACAGGTCGTACCTGATGTGCACGTAGTGCTCAAAGGCGTAGGCGGTCGGCACGACTGACGCCGGGTACGTCCCGACATCGCCGAGCGGCACCTCAACGTCCTGGCTTTGCACCGCGGCGAGTAGCTCCAGCCCTCTCGCGCTGGCCGACTCGTAGTCGGCCAGAATCTCGGCCGGAGTCATGGAGCGGCGCGACTCGACGTATAAGTCAGCGGCTCGTTCGGCCGGCAGTCCCGCCGAGTCGGGCAATTTCGACATGTCCACGGCCAGCCAAAAACTGCACGCCATATGGGACACCAGATCCTGCACCGTCCAGCCCGGACACCCGCTGTCCTGTGACCAGACGGAGTCGTCGACTCCCCGGCAGAGCGCCAGCAGCGCTTCGCGGTCGGCTTCAATGGCCTTCAGTGCTGAACTTGTCATCGTGGTGAACCTTTCCGATTGATAGGGCTGTCTGATAGGACCGTCGGAACTCACGTTTTACGATCGGGCGGATTACGATTGGACTACCTACATACGGTATGTACGAAGATACATACCGTATGTATGAAAGGCAACGGTTGATGGAAGCTACCCGTCGTACGCAGGCCGAGCGGGCCGCAGGGACGCGCGAGGCGCTGACCGCGGCGGCCCGTCAGCTGTTCGCCGCGCACGGTTTCGCCGAGGTCGCGCTCGAGACGATCGTGCGGGCCGCGGGCGTGACCCGCGGGGCCTTGTACCACCACTTCGCCGACAAGACCGAGCTGTTTGCCGCGGTTTTCGAGCAGGTCGAAGGGGAGCTGGCCGCGCGGATGGGCGAGGCAATCGTCGCGTCCAATCAGACTGACCCGGTCACGATCATGCGGCTCGGCGTCGACTTTTGGTTGGATGCCTCCTCCGATCCGGAAGTGCAGCGCATCGTGCTCGTCGACGCCCCGGCGGTGCTGGGCTGGGCACGGTGGACCGAGATCGGAAACCGCTACAACATCGGCTTCGTGCGCGACCTGCTGGCCGGCGCGATCGAGATCGGGCGGATCCCGCCGCAGCCGGTCGAAGCGACCGCGCTGACGATGCTCGGGGCGATGCGTGAGGCGACCCTGTATGTGGCACGAGCAGAGGACCACGACCACGCCCGCCAAGAAGCCGGTGCGGTGATGAACCGACTCATGCAGGCGCTGAGCGCCGGCTGACTCAGTTGCGCGGGCGCCAGCCGAGCTGAAGGAGCAATGGCTTTCGGGTCGATCATGCCGAAAGGCTAGGGCGACAGCGCCGGCGCGGTATTGGACGAAACGGACACCGTGTTTTCGCCCCCTCGATTCCGGGTAATTGACCGGCTATCGGCTCGTGGGGGAGACGCCGGTGACGGGCGGTGAATAGTTGGTCGGCCACGATTGTCCCAAGCGCATGCAGTTCGGGCCATGCGGTG
>DATDLZ010000213.1:0-12773 GCA_036519055.1 Mycobacterium sp. | reverse complement strand
CGCTATGAAACCCCTTGCGCGGCGCGTCGCAGCTAGCGATTCGACACCGCTTCGTCAGGCAGGACCACGTCGTGCCCCGCGCCGGCCGCCATGGTGGCCGCCTCGCCGCGGGCCAAGGCGATCGTCGCGACGGCCACCAGCACTCCTGCCGTGAGCAGCGTCAACACCCTTGGCCCGCTGGTGTTCAGCGTCTCGCCCAGCACGACGACGCCGAGCATCGATGCCACCATCGGCTTAGCGACGGTCACTGTCGGCAGCGAGGCGGTCAACGCGCCGGCGCGAAAGGCCGACTGCTGAAAGATCATTCCCGCCAACGCGGCCGGTATCAGGCAGTAGGACTCAGGCGCGCGCAGAAATGCCCCGAAGCCACCCGACACCGCGCCGATGGCGCCCTTGGTCAGCAGTGCGAACAGCGCCAGCGACGAGCCGGCCACCACCGCCAGCAGCACCGGTGCGATCGTGCTGTCAGCCCAGATCCGCGCACCCAGCACGCACGCCACCAGGATCGGACCCATTACGACGGCCACCACCGCCCAGGTTCCGAGCGAGCCGCGCGAAGTCCCGGTACCAGGGTCACCGACCGTGACCAGCACCGCTAGCGCGCCGGCCAGCGTCACCGCCCAGAACCACTCCCAGCGCGTCACACGGTGATGGGCCAACCGCGCATAGATCGGAAGCGCGAACAGCAGCGAGGTGACCTGCAATGCGGTCACCAGCATCACCGATCCCAAGGTGAGAGCGGCGGCCTGCAGGCTGTAGTTGGCGACAGCCCCCATACCGCCCAGCCACCAGCGGGGGTCGCGTACCGACAACCTGAAGAGTTCGAGATGGCCGACTTCCTTGTCGGTGATCTCCTGGGCCGACCGCTGACGGATCACGTCGCCGATCGCGGACGCCAGAGCGGCGCACAGCGCGATCAGCGCCGCATAGTCCGCTTTCGACATCGTTCACCGCCCGTTCATGACCAGTTTGTCCTCATCCTAGGGCGACTAGCGACCGGCCGTCGGTTACAGCTCAGCGGCCGCGCCGAACCGCTCGCCCACAGCGTTATCGCCATGATTTGCCCGCTTCGGGCCATAAATTGGTTCACGAATAAGGAGTAATCGCGGCTAACGCCATGGCCTGCGCTGCCAACTCGGGCCACGTCGTGGAACAAGCTGCTTCAATACTGGTTGAGGTGCTGACAGAAGCACCTCGTGTCGACGGCGCCGCAATGCGCGGCAGGTGCGCGGCCAATAACCGCGCGAAGGGTAGGTAACGGCAGCTCATGACGCCTGACGAGCCACACAACGAACCCCGGCCCACCCCGCGGCCCGGACCGCGGCCCGGGCCCAAACCGACGCCTCGCCCCAACCCTCACCCGGTTGCTTCGGCGCCTGCGAGTGACCCACACCGATTCGGCCGCGTGGACGATGACGGAACGGTGTGGCTGATCAGCGCTGCCGGCGAGCGAACCATCGGATCTTGGCAAGCGGGCGACACCGAAGCGGCGTTCGTCCACTTCGGTCGTCGCTTCGACGACCTGAGCACCGAAATCGCGTTGCTGGAAGAGCGATTGGCCGCCGGTACCGGCGATGCACGCAAGATCAAAGCCACCGCCGCGGGCCTGGCCGAGACGTTGCCCAGCGCGAACGTGCTCGGAGACGTCGATGCACTCGCCGCCCGGCTGGCCGGGATCGCCGAGCACGCCGAAGCCACCGCCGCGGCCGACCGCACTCGTCGCGACGAGCATCGCGCTGCCCAAACCGCGCGCAAAGAGGCTCTGGCCGTCGAGGCCGAGGAGACGGCCAACACCTCGACGCAATGGAAGGTCGCCGGCGACCGGTTGCGCTCGATCCTGGACGAGTGGAAGACGATTACCGGCCTGGATCGCAAAACCGACGACGCGCTCTGGAAGCGCTATTCGGCGGCGCGAGAGACGTTCAACCGGCGGCGCGGATCGCATTTCGCGGAATTGGATCGCGATCGGGCAGGTGCCCGCGAGGCCAAGGAAAAGCTTTGCGTCAAAGCCGAAGAACTCGTCGACTCCACCGACTGGGGTGCGACCAGCGCCGAATTCCGCCAGCTGCTGGTCGACTGGAAGGCCACCGGACGCGCGGCCCGCGATGTCGACGACGCCCTGTGGCACCGTTTCAAAGCCGCCCAGGACACCTTTTTCAAGGCTCGCAATGCCGCGACTGCCGAGCGGGATGCCGAATTCGTCGCGAACGCCACCGCCAAGGAGGCCCTGCTGTCGGAGGCCGAAAAGCTCGACACCAGCAATCACGAAGCAGCCAGGGCTGCCTTGCGGGCGATCGGCGACAAATGGGACGCGATCGGCAAGGTTCCCCGGGAGCGTTCGGCCGACCTCGAGCGTCGACTGCGTGCGGTCGAGAAGAAGGTGCGCGACGCCGCCGAGCCTTCCGGCCCCGACCCGCAGGCTCAGGCGCGTGCCGAGCAGTTCCGGGAGCGTGCCGAGCAGTTCGAGCGCCAGGCCCAAAAGGCCGAGGCGGCAGGTCGTTCCAAGGAGGCCGAAGAGGCCAAGGCCAACGCCGAACAGTGGCGGCAATGGGCCGAGGCCGCGGCCGATGCGCTGACCCGCAAGCGCTAGCCCGGCGGCTGCGCCGTGCCGTTGGGCTTCGGCGGCTCGGCGTGGTCAGGGTCGTCGAGGGTTTCCAGCAGCGTTCGGGCCTGCAGATGCGCGGCGGCTCGACGGCGCTGTTCTTCGGCAGCGAGCTGCACGATCGTGCGTGACCACACCACCCGCGCCCAGTGAAACGTCAACAGGATGACGGCGATCCAGGCCACGAACAGCCCGATACCGGGACCCGGGTGTCCAGAGGCCACCGTCTGTCGTGACCACACGGCCAGCAAACCGGCCGCGCTGGCCACCGCGGAACCCGCCAGCGCGACCCAGGCCAGCGCCCACCGCCGGGTCAACAGCGCCAGCATCGAAAATCCGACACCGAAAACCAAAGCAAGCCAACTGAATACGCGTGAGGGTAGTGCTATTGCCGCTTTGCCGGCGCCCCGGGTGGAGAACAGCACATCCCATCCGCGGACGTCGCCGGTGTGCGGCAGGACGAACGACCCGATCAGCACGAACACCAAAATGGCGACAACCAAAGCTCGTGCGCCCGGCTCTATTTCGCGGGCGATACGGCGTTCGGCGGCTTCGATGTCGTCACGGAAGGCGTCGAATTCGCCTCGAGTAGGGTTGTTCTGGCTCATCGGGTGCAGCCCTGTGACTCTGGCGCCGCCGCGGGTTGCCCGACGCCCGGCATGCCCAGCCCCACTCCGGATGGACGTTGCCCCGCGGCGTCGCCGGCGCGGGTGCGGCGGTGGCTGATGACATCGCCGTCGGCGATCAGGTGATGCGGGGCGGCCCGGGTGATCGTCGTCGTGATGACGTCGCCCGCGCGCACCTGCTGCTCGCCGGGTGTGAAATGCACCAGCCGGCCGTCTCGTGCGCGCCCGCTCATCCGTGCGGTGCTGCTGTCCTTGCGGCCCTCGCCGGTGGCCACCAACAGTTCGACGGTGCGGCCGATCTGGTTGCGGTTCTCTTCCAGCGCGATCTGATCCTGCAGTGCTATCAGCCGCTCATAGCGTTCCTGCACAACGGCTTTCGGAAGCTGACCGTCCAGTTCGGCCGCGGGGGTGCCGGGACGTTTGGAGTACTGAAAAGTGAACGCGTTGGCGAACCGGGCTTGCCGAACGACATCCAACGTGGCCGCGAAGTCGTCCTCGGTTTCACCGGGGAATCCGACGATCAGGTCGGTGGTGATCGCGGCGTGCGGCATCGCAGCGCGCACCCGGTCGATGATGCCGAGGTAACGCTCGGCTCGGTAGGACCGCCGCATCGCGCGCAACATTCGGTCCGACCCAGATTGCAGCGGCATGTGCAGCGCCGGGCAGACGTTCGGTGTCTGCGCCATCGCTTCGATGACGTCGTCGGTGAACTCAGCCGGATGCGGCGAGGTGAACCGCACTCGCTCAAGGCCCTCAATGCGTCCGCATTCGGTCAGCAACTCGGCGAATGCGCCGCGGTTGCGCGGTATCCGCGGGTCGGCGAAGGACACACCGTACGCGTTGACGTTTTGGCCCAGCAGCGTGACTTCCAGCACGCCGTCGTCCACCAGCGAGCGCACCTCAGTCAGGATGTCGTTCGGGCTGCGGTCGACTTCCTTGCCCCGCAAGGATGGCACGATGCAAAACGTGCAGCTGTTGTTACAGCCCACTGAAATGGAAACCCAAGCAGCGTAGGCAGATTCGCGGGCAGCGGGCAATGCGGACGGAAATTCCTGCAACGCCTCGGCGATTTCAACCTGGGCAACCCTGTTGTGCCTGGCCCGTTCGAGCAACGTCGGCAACGAGCCGATGTTGTGGGTGCCGAAGACGACGTCGACCCACGGCGCCTTGCGCAGCACGTCGTCTTTGTCTTTCTGGGCCAGGCAGCCACCCACCGCGATCTGCATGTCGGGGTTGCTCCGTTTACGCGGCGCCAGGTGGCTGATGTTGCCGTACAGCTTGTTGTCGGCGTTCTCGCGGACCGCGCAGGTGTTGAAGACCACCACGTCGGCGTCGTCGCCCTCAGGCGCCCGCCGGTAGCCCGCCGCCTCGAGCAGGCCCGCCAGTCGCTCCGAATCGTGGACGTTCATCTGGCATCCGTAGGTGCGAACCTGGTAAGTGCGGTGCGACAACGGCGGCGCCGCTGGGGGCGCCGCGTCCGATGTCACTGTCGAAGTCACTGGGCCATCGTACGGCGAGTTGCGACTACCGCTGCCCGCGTGGTGGCCCGCTGCCCAACAAATCGCCCAATGGACGCGCAGGCCTGGTCAAGGAATAATCCCAGGTCGTGAAGCGACTGATCGCCGGCCTCGCGACCACTGTGCTGTTGTGGGGCTCTGTTGCGGCGATCGTGGGTATGGGAACTGCCCAAGGTCGCCCCGGCGGTCCCTTCCCGCTTGGTCAGCCCGGCTGCCCAGCCGACACGCCAGCCAACCCTCGCGACCCATACGGCCCTTGTCACTGGTGCCCCGGGCAACCGTTGCCGCAGACCGGAAATCACCGCACTAACCCGGTGGTGTGGGACATGGGGATCTGCCATACCTACTGGTTCGTCATGTTTGGGCAGGGTAACGCTGCTCAAAACGTTTTCGACGGAGATAACCCACCCGCTCCACCTCCGGAGCCACCACCCGGCCTTAATTACTGCCCAATTCCCCCCTGGTGTCCGTAGGTTTGACGGCCCAAAGAACTGAGCTTTGCCGACATAACCGCCAAAGTTGTTGCGGCCGCCTTCGTCTGAGCTAGACGCGCCTGCGCTCCCGCTCGCCGGCCAACTCGACGCTGACTACGTCGTAGGCCATCGACTGCGCGAAACCGCGACGGGCGAGCATCCCCACCAGTCGGCGGGTCACCCGGGCATCGGCAGCTTCGTCACTGAGGTTTTCCCGCCGAAGCTTCTTGCGCACCAATTCTTCGGCGCGACCACGCTCGGCCGCAGGATTGATTCCGCCGAGCACCGAGGTGATCACGTCGTTGTCGACGCCCTTGGTGCGCAGCTCAGCGGCCAACGCGCGCTTGCCTTTTCCTGCGTTCGCCAGCCGCGAGTGCACCCACTGTTCGGCGAAGTCGGCGTCGTCGATCAATCCGACGTCGGCCAGCCGGTCCAGCACGCGGGTGCTGACATCGTCGGGGTATCCGCGCTTGGCCAGCTGGCCGGCCAGCTCGGCACGGGTCCGCGCCGTCGCGGTGAGCAGGCGCAGGCACAGCGCCCGCGCCTGCTCTTCGCGAGATGGCTCAGAAGTCGACGGGAGCGGGCAGGACGCTGTCATTGGTCACGTCGTCGGTCACTACCGCACCGATGCCAAGCTTTTCCTTGATCTTCTTCTCGATCTCGTTGGCCACATCGGCGTTTTCGAGCAGGAAGTTGCGGGCGTTCTCCTTGCCCTGCCCCAGCTGTTCGCCCTCGTAGGTGAACCACGACCCGGACTTACGAACGAAGCCCTGGTCCACACCCATGTCGATCAGCGAGCCTTCCTTGCTGATGCCCTTGCCGTAGAGGATGTCGAACTCGGCCTGCTTGAACGGCGGCGACACCTTG
Source organism: Mycobacterium sp. (assembly GCA_036519055.1). Taxonomy (GTDB): domain Bacteria; phylum Actinomycetota; class Actinomycetes; order Mycobacteriales; family Mycobacteriaceae; genus Mycobacterium. The sequence goes on along the minus strand of DATDLZ010000213.1, from coordinate 6,688 downwards.
TTTTTGACGACCTTGACCCGGGTGCGGTTACCGACCGCATCGGTGCCGTCCTTGAGCGTCTCGATTCGCCGGACGTCCAAACGAACTGAAGCGTAAAACTTCAAAGCTTTTCCGCCCGTGGTCGTTTCGGGTGATCCGAACAGGACTCCGATCTTCTCGCGCAGCTGGTTGATGAAGATCGCGGTGGTGCCCGAATTACTCAGTGCCCCAGTTATTTTCCGCAGCGCCTGGCTCATCAGCCGGGCCTGCAGGCCGACGTGGCTGTCGCCCATCTCGCCTTCGATTTCCGCCCGCGGCACAAGTGCAGCCACCGAGTCGATGACCAGGACGTCCAGCGCGCCGGAACGGATCAGCATGTCGGCGATCTCCAGTGCCTGCTCACCGGTGTCGGGCTGGGACACCAGCAGCGAATCGGTGTCGACGCCCAGATTCTTGGCGTACTCGGGATCGAGAGCGTGCTCGGCGTCAATGAACGCCGCGATGCCGCCGGCGGCCTGAGCGTTGGCCACCGCGTGCAGGGCGACGGTGGTCTTACCCGAGGACTCCGGGCCGTAGATCTCCACGACGCGGCCACGGGGCAGGCCACCGATGCCCAGGGCAACGTCCAGGGCGATCGATCCGGTCGGGATGACCGAGATGGGTTGGCGCACCTCGTCACCGAGGCGCATCACCGCACCTTTGCCGTGACTCTTCTCGATCTGGGCCATCGCCAGTTCGAGGGCCTTTTCGCGATCTGGGGCTTGTGCCATGGTGCTACCTCTCGGTGTAGTCGTTGTTCGGTTTGACCGAATGTCGATCAGTTGGCCGTGACGTTAAAGCAGCCCTCCGACAAGTCGGGCTCGTCGAACGATCACCACAGTAGCGAACAGGTGTTCGAAAGCAAGGAGGCGCGCCGCCGGCGTGTCTAGGGTCCGATCACCACTGTTCGCGGGGGACGTCGAAGTCGACGCACAGCGCGCGCCACACGTCGCGAGGGTCGATTCCGTCCTCGATCGCCTGTACGGCGGTGCGCCCGTCGAACACGGTCAGCACGTGATCAGCCAGCACCGAGCCGCCGTACGTCGCGCCGAACCGCAGGGTGACCCGATCGTTAAATTCCGTGAGCCGCACCCAGCCAAGCTACCTACCCGGCAGGCGCGAGCGCGTGACGGCACACCTGCACCGGGTCGGTGACGTCGACCGCGCCGGCCGCGGCGCGCTGCGCGGCGTCCCGGTAGCTCGGCATCGCCAACACCTCGGCGGCGGCGCTGACCAGTGCCTCGTCGGTCAATGGCCGCACCAGCCGGCCACTGCCTTGGCGCACCACCCGGTTGGCGATCTCCCATTGGTCGCCTCCGCCGGGCACCACCACCAGCGGCACGCCGGCCAGCAGCGTTTTGGCCACCATGCCGTGTCCGCCGCCGCAGATCACCAGGTCGGCATGCGCGAGAAGGTCGTCTTGGCGGCCCAGCCCGGCCACCGCCCACGGCGGCAGCGTCAGGTCCGGACCATTCAGTCTCGACACCACCACCCGCGCACCGGCGGGCAGGCCAGATCCGGGCACCAGGCAGTCCAGGGCGGCCTGATCCAACCCTTTCGTCCCGGTCATCGCCGTCGACGGAGCGACCACCACCACCGGCCCCGAACCCGGCGGGATTGACAGCACCTGCTCGGTCGGCTCGAAGTGCAGCGGACCCACCAGAACGGCTTCGGCCGGCCAGTCCGGGCGCGGGACCTCCAAGGCAGGCAGCGTCGCGATCAGCCGGCGCATCGGACCGGGATCGGTTGCCGGCAAACCGATCTCGACGCGCACCTCGGCACGCTGGCGGGCGCCGGCTTGCAAGGATCGGGCGGTCAGCGCGCGCATCGTGGCATCGCGCAACCGGCCGCGGATCCCGGTGCCCGGCGCCAGCCCGCTGCCGATCGGTGGCAGCCCTTTGGACGGCAGGTACAGCGGATGCGGGTTGAGTTCGATCCACGGGATTCCCAGCAGCTCAGCCGACATCCCGCCGCAGGCGGTGATGACGTCGGATACCACCAGGTCCAGCCCCATCGCCTGAAGTTGCGGCAGGTTCAGCACCGCCATCCGTGCCGCGCGCTGGTGGATTTTGGCACCGGCGTCGCGGTCGTCGTCGTCCTCGGTGGGGTCGAGCCCGGCGAGTTCGACGGCATCGACACCGGCGGCGCGAGCGGTTTCCAGCCACTCGGTACCGGTCAGCAAGGTGGGGTTGTCGCCGGCGGCCACGAACCGCTGACACAGCGCGATGGCCGGAAACGAGTGTCCGGGGTCCGGCCCGGCCACCACCGCGACGCGCATCGCATCACCCTGCCACAGCGGGTCGCTAGGCTGGTGATCATGACCGAGCAGACTCTCGAAAACACCCGCACCGTCGAGGTCTTCCTGCATGCGCTGCAGGACGCCGACCTCGACACCGCCGGCGCCGCATTGGCCGAAGATCTGGTGTACCAGAACGTCGGTTTGCCCACGATCCATGGCCGCCGCAGGGCGATGAAACTGTTCAGCTCGCTCGGCGGAGCCAGCGGTTTCGAGGTGAAGATCCACCGGATCGCCGCCGACGGCGCCGCCGTACTCACCGAACGCACCGACGCGCTGATCTTCGGGCCGCTGCGGCTGCAGTTCTGGGTCTGCGGCGTATTCGAAGTCCACGACGGACAGATCACGTTGTGGCGCGACTACTTCGATTTCTTCGACATGTTCAAGGCAACCCTTCGCGGCCTCGCGGGCCTGGTGGTGCCGGCGCTGCGGACCTCGTTTTAACTCCGATGTCCGAACAAGGCTTACGGCCCAACGCGCTTCAGTTCATCCGCTACTGCTGCGGCGGGCAGCTACCTAACTCGATGCGGGACTGGGTGCGCAACGATCTGACCGGCAAAGGTGCGACCGGCCGGATGATGCGACGGGTCGCCGTTCCGGCGGTGCTGGTGCTCGCGCCGTTCTGGCTGATCCCAACGACGCTCGAGGTCCACCTGAGCATGACGCTGCCGATCCTCATTCCGTTCGTGTACTTCTCACACGCGCTGAACAAGGTGTGGCGCCGCCACATGCTGCAGGTGCACGGACTTAATCCCAATCTGGTGGACGAGCGCCGAAGTAAGCGCGAAGAGCAGATGCGCCAGGCGTACATCGAGCGCTACGGCCCGAGGGACGAGTCGACCAACCACGGCCAGGACATCTGAGCTCTACGCCCGGCGGGGTAGCCCGCCGAGTTCGTCGAAGGCCTGCGACCAGCCGACCAGACGATCGGTGGCACCGGCCAGCTCGTCACGGTAGCGCTGTCGTGACGCGACCAATGCGGCGCCGCGATCACCGTTCGCCGACGACACCAATTGCGCTGCCGCGGTGACCATTTCGTTGTACTGACGCACCCCGGCGCTCAATTGCGCGGTGAACGCGTTGATGGTGGGCGCCAGATACGAGCGGGACTGCGGCGTGCCATTGGCCGCACGCTCCATCGACACCACCTCGGCGGCGGTGGCCGCCATGGCGGCCGAGCTCTTTTTGGCCGCGGCGGTCAGCTCACTGATTTCGGTGTCGGGCAGCATGTTGCCGCGCTCCATCACCCCGAGCAATGAGAAGAAGCCCCGTTCGGAAGCGCCGAGCGCGTACATCGCCGGTCGGGCCGCCGAACTCGGCGGCGGCAGGCGCCGAATGTTGGTGGGCCGCTGCGCCGGCAGCGGATCGGCTTTCAGCCAGCTGTAGCGGATCAGCAGCAGCGTCGCGATCATCGCTTGCACGACAGCGACCCCGCCGGTGATCTCCAGCAGTAGCGCGAACCAGCCCCATGCCGCCAGGATCGCCGTCACCACACCCCAGAACACGCACCCCGCGCTGAAGATCAGACCCCAGCGCAGCGCGCGGCGCCGGCGACGCAGCTGCCGTTCCCGCGGATCGGTGGCGGCGCTGATCTTTTGGACCAACAGCTCGGAAAGGTCGCTGGCCGTGTCGAGGCCGCGCATCAGCAATGTCCGCCACGCGGAATCGCGACCGGGCTGCACCGCCATCGACTCGCTCGTTCTCTACTGACCGAGGGGCTTCTCGGTGGGCGCGGCCGTGGGAGCCGATGCCGGGGTGCTCGGCGCAGCCGCGGAATCGCTCGCCGCGCCGCCGGCCGACCCCCCGGCCGGCAACGCCTCGCCGCGCATCGACGCCCGGATCTGCTCCAACCGCGAGTGGCCGGCCATCTCCACACCGGCCTGCTCGACCTCGATCATCCGACCCTGCACTGAGTTCTGTGCCAGCTCAGCCTGACCCAGCGCGTTCGCGTAACGGCGTTCGATCTTGTCGCGGACATCGTCGAGGTTGGGCGTCGTACCGGGCGCGGCGATCTCGCTCATCGACCGTAGCGACTTGCTGACCTGCTCTTGCATCTTGGCCTGCTCGAGCTGGCTGAGCAGCTTGGTGCGCTCGGCGATCTTCTGCTGAAGCACCATCGCGTTCTGCTCGACGGCCTTTTTGGCCTGCTTGGCGGCGCCCAGCGCCTGGTCGTGCAATGCCTTGAGGTCTTCCACGCTCTGCTCAGACGTCACCAACTGAGCCGCGAACGCCTCGGCGGCGTTGTTGTATTCGGTGGCCTTCGCGGCGTCTCCCGCAGCGGTGGCCTGGTCGGCGAGTGTCACCGCCTGCCGGACATTGACCTGGAGCTTTTCGATGTCGGCAAGTTGCCTGTTGAGCCGCATCTCGAGTTGGCGCTGGTTGCCAATCACCGACGCGGCTTGCTGGGTCAGCGCTTGGTGCTGACGCTGCGCATCCTCGATCGCCTGCTGGATCTGCACTTTCGGGTCGGCGTGTTCGTCGATCTTCGAGTTGAACAGCGCCATGACGTACTTCCACGCCTTGACGAACGGATTGGCCATGGGTTTAGCTCCGCCTTTGTGTGTAGGTGTCTGCCCTGAGGCTCAACTTATCGTCTCCGCCACGATTGCCACACCCTCACTAGCCGGGCTAGGCGACGGCCATCGAGACCACGGGCGGAATGACGACCTTGGTGCTGGCGTCGATGTTGGCCGCACTCGGGGTGCTGGCCATCGCCCGCTCCTGGCGGATCACCTGTTCGCTGGCGTCGACGAGCAGCTGAGACAACGACACGTCCAACGCGTCGCAGATCGCGCTGAGCAGCTCGCTGGAGGCCTCTTTGCGGCCGCGCTCGACCTCAGACAGGTATCCCAGGCTGACCCGCGCCGAGTCGGAGACCTGACGCAGCGTCCGGCCTTGCTTGGTGCGGGCACGACGCAGTACGTCGCCGAGGACCTCGCGTAGCAATGACGCCATCGCGCTCTCCTTACGTCCGATCACTTGATTCTTCATCAGGTCAACGCCTGCCGCGCTGTCAATGGTTCCCGGGCCGCTTACTCGGCCGCGACCAGCGCCCGCAGCCTGCTGATCGACTCGCGCACCGCCGAGATGCGGATGTCCCAGCGCGTTCCGGTGAGCTTCAGCTCGATCACCTCGGTGTCGACCGGGCCGGCCAGACCCATGAACACCGTGCCCACTTCATGCCCGCCGTGCGGCTCGGGTCCGGCGACGCCGGTCAACCCGACACCCCAGGTGGCATCGCAGCGTTGGCGCGCGCCGACGGCCAGCGCTCGGGCGGTCGGGCCCGCGACAGGGCCGACCTCGTCGAGAATTTGCGGCGCGACGCCGGCCAGCACGACTTTGGTGTGCTCGGTATAGGTGATCAGGCCGCCACGCAGGACCTCGCTGGCACCGGGCACCCCGGCGAGCGTCGCGGCCAGCAGCCCCGCGGTCAGCGACTCGGCGGTCGCGACGCTCTGCTTGCGTACGGTCAGATCGGCGACCAGTCCACGCGCATCGTCACTGATCAGCGGGTCGTCCACGAGCATCCCTTGCGGCGGAGGCGACGTAGTCCAACCCGGTGAGCACGGTCAGTACGATCGCGGCGGCCATCACCACCCATGCGGCCACCAGCCAGGAACCCGACACCGGCAGCACGAACATTCCGATCGCGACGGCTTGCACGAGGGTTTTCAGCTTCCCACCGCGACTGGCAGGGATGACGCCGTGGCGCAGCATCACAAACCGCAACACCGTGATCCCGACCTCGCGGGCCAGGATGACGGCCGTCACCCACCAGTGCAGGTCACCGAGCATCGACAGCCCGATCAGCGCGGCGCCGATCAGCGTCTTGTCCGCGATCGGGTCGGCCATCGTGCCGAATTCGGTCACCATGCCGTAGTTGCGGGCCAGCGCGCCGTCGAAACGATCGGTGATGACGGCGACCGCGAAAACGACGAAAGCGATTATCCGGCTGGCGGTTTCGTGCCCGTTACCGGCGAACAATGCCAGCAGGAAGACCGGGACGAGCACCAGCCGCAACAGCGTGAGGACGTTGGCGAGGTTGGTGACCCGAACGCGCGGGACTACTGGACCTGTTTGAGGCTGTCCCGACACTGCAACAGAATATCGGTTACCGGACCGCTGAGCCCTATTACCGCTCCACGTCGCGCCACACGTCCCCCTCGCCGCTGCGCGGCTGAGAGGTACCCCCACAGCATCGTCGCCGGGCGAGCCCGAACCGATACTCTGCAATTCGTGAACGCAGCGAGCGATCCGCCGGCCAACGGGCCCGCGATCCGGCGCGCGCGAACCTCCGACGTCCCGGTGATCAAGGACCTCGTCGACACCTACGCGGGCAAGATCTTGTTGGAAAAGAACCTGGTGACGCTGTAT
>DATDLZ010000212.1:0-12079 GCA_036519055.1 Mycobacterium sp. | reverse complement strand
TCGGGCTCTGATGCGGGAGACGTTGCTCGGGTTCGCCGGCCCGCAGGTGCACGTCGGCGTCAGCGATCTGTCGATCCCCGGACCGGCCGGTCAGATCCCAGCCCGGCACTACCGCCCGGCGACCGCCAAGCGAACGCCGTTGCTGGTCTTCTACCACGGCGGCGGCTGGACGATCGGCGACTTGGACACCCACGACGCGTTGTGCCGGCTGACCTGCCGCGACGCCGACGTGCACGTGCTGTCGGTCGACTACCGGCTGGCCCCGGAGCACCGGGCACCGGCTGCGGTCGACGATGCCTACGCGGCGTTTCGGTGGGCGCACGAACACGCCGCCGACCTCGGAGCGATCCCCGACAAGGTGGCGGTGGGTGGCGACAGCGCCGGAGGCAACCTGGCCGCGATCGTTTCGCAGCTGGCGCGCGACGAAAACCCGCAGGGCCCACAGCCGGTGCTGCAGTGGCTGATCTATCCCCGCACCGACTTCACCGCGCAGACCAGGTCGCTGACCTTGTTCGCCGAGGGTTTTCTGCTCACCAAAGCCGACATGGACTGGTTCGAGGCCCAATACCTGGGCGATTCGGGGATCGAGCCAACAGATCCGCGGGTTTCACCGCTGCTGGCTGACACACTGTCCGGGTTGCCGCCCGCACTGATCGCGACCGCGGGCTTCGACCCGCTGCGTGACGAGGGCGACCGCTACGCGGCGGCGCTGCAAGAGGCCGGGACCCACGTTGACCTGCGGTCGATGCGATCGCTCACGCACGGATTTGCCAATCTCTTCCCGCTGGGCGGCGGAAGCGCGGTGGCCACCACGGAGTTGATTTCGGCGCTGCGGGCCCATCTCAGCCGCGTCTGACCTGGCGATAGCGACGCCGGTAGGCTTAGTCGCTATCGCAGACCGCATCGCGGCCGGACCGCGAAGCCGACTATCCGGAGTGTGAGCAAGCCCGTGGCCGCCAAATCAAACCGCCCAGCCCGATACGACCTGAACGCCGCCGGGCGCCGACGCGACCTACTGGTCCGAATCGGGCTCACCTCGATCGTGGTGCTGTTCGCCGTCGTCCTCGTCGGCTACATCGTGATCTCGCACGACAAGAAGACCGCCGCCAACGGCGCGCGGGCGGTTCGGGTGACGTCGAGCAAGCTGGTCACCAAGGACGGCAGTCATGATCCGAAAGCGGTCGTGACGTTCTACGAGGACTTCCTCTGCCCGGCCTGCGGCAATTTCGAGCGAGGGTATGGGCCCACGGTAAGCAAGTTGATCGACGACGGCGCCATCGCGGCCGACTACTACATGGTGGGGCTGCTGAGCAGGCCGCAGAACCAGGACTACTCGTCGCGCGCCGGTAGCGCCGCCTACTGCGTCGCCGACGAGTCGATCGATGCCTTCCGGCGATTCCACACCGCGTTGTACACCAAGGACATTCAGCCCTCCGAGACCGGGACATCGTTCCCCGACAACGCGAAGCTGATCGAGTTGGCCCGTGAGGCCGGTGTGGTTGGCAAGGTCCCGGAGTGCGTGAAGGCCGGCAAATACCTGCCGATGGTCGACGGGTTGGCGACATCGCAGGGTATTCACGCCACCCCGACCGTGCGCATCAACGGCCAGGACTACCAGTGGTCGACGCCGGACGCGTTTGTCGCCAAGATCAAAGAGATCGTCGGGGATGTGCCCGGAATCGACTCGGCTGCGACCCCAGCGGCGCCGTGACCGCCACGGCATCGGCCAAACCTGATGGGCCGGTAGAGGACTCGACGCCGCCGTCAGCTGCGCGGTCGGCCGTGCCGAGGGCCAGCGCGTGGTGGATATTGATCGCGGGCGTGATCGGGTTGATCGCCTCGGCGACACTGACGGTTGAGAAGATCGAACTTCTGCTCAACCCCGCGTATGTGCCGTCGTGCAACCTCAATCCGATCGTGTCGTGCGGTTCGGTGATGACGACGCCGCAAGCGTCGGCGCTGGGTTTCCCCAACTCGTTGATCGGTATCGGCGCATTCGCCGTGGTGACGGTCACTGGCGTATTGGCGGTAACGAAAGTGCCACTGCCACGGTGGTATTGGGTCGGGATGACGCTCGGGACTCTGGCGGGCGCAGGGTTCGTGCACTGGCTGATCTACCAGAGCCTCTACCGCATCGGGGCGTTGTGTCCGTACTGCATGGTGGTGTGGGTGGCGACCATCTCGCTGTTGGTGGTGGTCGCCTCGATCGCGTTCGGGCCGAGCGGTGAACACCGCGGTGGGGTCGTTGTGCGTGAGCTCTACCATTGGCGCTGGTCGATCGCGACAATCTGGTTCACCGCCGTCTTTCTGCTGATTGTGGTCCGGTTCTGGGCCTACTGGTCAACGTTGATCTGAACAATCGAAGATAGGGATACAAGTGATTTCCAAAGTGCTGGTTGCCAATCGCGGCGAGATCGCCATCCGGGCATTCCGGGCCGCCTACGAACTTGGTGTCGGCACCGTCGCTGTCTATCCCTATGAAGACCGAAACTCGTTGCACCGCCTGAAAGCTGACGAGTCATACCAGATCGGCGACATCGGCCACCCGGTACGCGCGTACCTGTCGGTCGGTGACATCGTCGCTACCGCCCGCGATGCGAGTGCTGACGCGGTGTATCCCGGATACGGCTTCCTGTCGGAGAACCCCGAATTGGCGGCCGCCTGCGCGCGGTTCGGCATCACCTTCGTCGGCCCCAGCGCCGAAGTGCTTCAGCTGACCGGTAACAAATCCCGTGCGGTCGCAGCGGCGCGCGAAGCCGGGCTGCCCGTGCTGGCGTCTTCGGCGCCGTCGGCATCGGTCGACGAGCTGGTATCCGCTGCGGCCGACATGGAATTCCCGTTGTTCGTCAAAGCGGTTGCCGGCGGCGGCGGCCGCGGGATGCGGCGGGTCAGCGAGGCCGACGCACTGCCCGAAGCCATCGAGGCGGCCAGCCGGGAAGCTGAATCTGCGTTCGGAGATCCGACGGTCTACCTCGAACAGGCGGTGATCAACCCGCGCCATATCGAGGTTCAGATCCTGGCCGACACGTACGGCAACGTGATCCACCTCTACGAGCGGGACTGCAGTGTGCAACGACGGCACCAAAAGGTCGTCGAGCTGGCGCCGGCTCCCAACCTGCCTGAGGAACTGCGCGCGAAAATCTGTTCCGACGCAGTCGATTTCGCCCGCCACATCGGCTACAGCTGCGCGGGCACTGTGGAGTTCCTGCTCGACGAACGCGGGCATCACGTCTTCATCGAGATGAATCCGCGAATCCAGGTCGAGCACACCGTCACCGAGGAGATCACCGACGTCGACCTGGTCTCCAGCCAGCTGCGCATCGCGTCCGGCGAATCTCTGGAAGACCTGGGCCTGCGCCAAGAGAACATCCGTCCGCACGGCGCTGCGCTGCAGTGCCGAATCACCACTGAAGATCCGGCTAACGGATTCCGGCCCGACACCGGGCGCATCAGCGCCTACCGAAGCCCCGGCGGGGCGGGGATTCGGCTGGACGGCGGCACGAATCTGGGTGCGGAGATCAGTGCCCACTTCGATTCGATGCTGGTCAAGCTGACCTGCCGGGGACGAGACTTCCCGACCGCGGTCAGCCGGGCCCGGCGCGCGATCGCTGAGTTCCGGATCCGGGGCGTCGCGACGAACATCCCATTCTTGCAGGCGGTCCTGGACGACCCGGACTTCCAGGCGGGTCACGTCACCACCTCGTTCATCGAGGAGCGCCCGCAGTTGCTTACGGCGCGATCGTCGGCCGACCGTGGCACCAAGATCCTCAACTACCTGGCCGACGTCACCGTCAATAAGCCGCACGGCTCGCGACCGTCGACGGTGTACCCGCACGACAAACTCCCCGATGTCGATCTGACCAAAGCGCCACCACCGGGTTCCAAGCAGCTGTTGATCGAGTTGGGACCGGAGGGATTTGCGCGTTGGCTGCGCGACTCCTCCGGGGTGCGCGTCACCGACACGACCTTCCGCGACGCCCATCAGTCGCTGTTGGCCACGCGGGTACGCACCAGCGGACTGAACATGGTTGCCCCGTATCTGGCCCGGACCATGCCGCAGCTGCTGTCCGTGGAGTGCTGGGGCGGCGCGACATACGATGTGGCGCTGCGGTTTCTGAAAGAGGACCCCTGGGAAAGGCTCGCCGAGCTGCGCGAAGCGATGCCCAACCTCTGTCTGCAGATGCTGCTGCGAGGCCGCAACACCGTTGGCTACACGCCGTATCCGGAGCTGGTCACGTCGGCGTTCATCGACGAGGCCACCGCCACCGGGATCGACATCTTCCGGATTTTCGACGCGCTGAACAACCTTGACTCGATGCGCCCGGCGATCGACGCGGTACGCGAAACGGGCTCCGCCATAGCCGAAGTCGCGATGTGCTACACCGGCGATCTGTCCGATCCGGCTGAGAATCTGTACACGCTGGATTACTACCTCAACTTGGCCGAGCGGATCGTGGGTGCCGGGGCGCATGTGTTGGCCATCAAGGACATGGCCGGACTGTTGCGACCCCAGGCCGCGACGCAATTGGTCGGCGCACTGCGCAGTCGCTTCGACCTGCCGGTGCATGTGCACACCCACGACACGCCGGGGGGTCAGCTGGCCAGCTACATCGCCGCCTGGCAGGCGGGTGCGGACGCGGTCGACGGCGCGGCCGCGCCGATGGCGGGCACCACCAGCCAGCCCGCGCTTAGCTCGATTGTCGCGGCCGCCGCGCATACCGACTACGACACGGGGTTGTCCCTGTCGGCAGTGTGCGCGCTGGAACCGTACTGGGAGGCGCTGCGAAAGGTGTACGCGCCCTTCGAATCCGGGTTGCCGGGACCGACCGGGCGGGTCTACCACCACGAGATCCCCGGTGGTCAGCTGTCGAACCTGCGTCAGCAGGCGATCGCGCTGGGTCTAGGGGACCGGTTCGAGGAGATCGAAGAGGCCTACGCCGGTGCCGACCGAGTACTCGGCAGGCTGATCAAGGTCACGCCGTCGTCGAAGGTGGTCGGCGATCTGGCGCTGGCGCTGGTCGGAGCCGGCCTGAGCGCCGATGAATTTGCTTCAGATCCAGGGCATTTCGATATCCCCGAGTCGGTGCTGGGGTTCCTGCGCGGGGATCTTGGCGATCCGGCGGGCGGCTGGCCCGAACCGCTGCGGACCAAAGCGTTGGCCGGCCGAGGCGAGCCGAAGCCCGTTCAGGAATTGACCCCGGAGGACGAGAACACGCTGGGGCTGCTGGGGCAGAAACGCCAAGCCACCCTCAACCGCCTGCTATTCCCCGGGCCGACAAAGGAATTCGAGTCCCATCGGGAGACCTACGGTGACACATCGCGGCTGTCGGCCAACCAGTTCTTCTACGGCCTTCGGCAAAACGAGGAGCACCGGGTGCAACTGGAGCCGGGTGTGGAACTGTTGATCGGCCTCGAGGCGATTTCCGAGCCTGACGAACGCGCGATGCGAACGGTGATGTGCATCATCAACGGTCAACTCCGGCCGGTGGAAGTGCGTGATCGCAGCATTGCCAGTGCGGTTCCGGCCGCTGAGAAGGCGGACCGGGGCAATCCGAACCACGTCGCGGCGCCCTTCGCCGGTGTGGTCACTGTCGGCGTGTCGGTCGGCGACAAGGTCAAGGCCGGCCAGACTATTGCCACCATCGAGGCGATGAAGATGGAAGCCCCGATCACCGCGCCCGCCGATGCCAGCGTGGAGCGGGTGGCGGTGTCGGCCACAGCCCAGGTCGAGGGCGGGGACCTGCTGGTGGTGCTCGCCTGACGCGGATCATCGGCGGTGTCGCCGGGGGGCGGCGCATCGCCGTCCCGCCGCGGGGAACTCGGCCGACGACCGATCGGGTGCGCGAATCACTGTTCAGCATCGTGACCGCGCGGCTCGACCTGACCGGTCGCAGCGTGCTCGACCTGTACGCGGGCTCGGGTGCGCTGGGCCTCGAAGCACTTTCGCGCGGCGCGGTGGCGGCGACGTTCGTCGAGTCCGACCGTCGCGCGGCGACGGTGCTCGAGCGCAACATCGCGACGCTCGGCCTACCCGGTGCCACGTTGCGTCGCGGGCTGGTGGCGGCAGTCATTGCCGCGGGAGCCGCGGCGCCGGTTGACCTTGTTCTGGCCGACCCGCCCTACGACGTCCAAGCGAGCGAGATCGAGGCCCTGCTGAGTGCGCTGGTCGGTCACGGCTGGGTGAGCGAGGGAAGCGTGGTCGTGGTGGAGCGTGCCACCGGCGGGCCAACGCTGAGCTGGCCGCCCGGTTGGGAACCCTGGCAGCAGCGGGTTTACGGCGACACCCGGTTGGAGCTGGCCGAACGGCTCTGAGTCAGCGTGTACCGTCGTTCGTCATGGGTGCCGCTCGTCCTCATCGCTTGGTCCCCCTCGCCGCTGCGCTGCTGGAGGCGCCCCCACTGCATCGTCGGCGGCACGCGTCATGAGCGGCGCCGCCTGCCCGGGTTCCTTCGATCCGGTGACATTGGGCCACATCGATGTCTTCGAACGGGCCGCGGCTCAGTTCGACGAAGTGGTCGTCGCGATCCTGATCAACCCCGCCAAGAAGGGCATGTTCGATATCGACGAGCGGATCGCGATGATCAAGGAGTCAACTACGCATCTGCCTAACTTGCGCGTGGCCACGGGACAAGGTTTGGTGGTTGACTTCGTTCGGTCGCAGGGGATGACGGCCATCGTCAAGGGTCTGCGCACCGGCACCGACTTCGAGTACGAGCTTCAGATGGCACAGATGAACAAGCATGTCGCCGGCGTCGACACGTTCTTCGTGGCGACCACGCCGCGGTATTCGTTCGTGTCGTCGTCACTCGCGAAAGAGGTTGCGACGCTGGGCGGTGACGTGTCCGAGCTGCTGCCCGATCCGGTGAACCGTCGGCTGGCCGACAAACTACGCTCGGCCAAGGGGTAATAAATCATCAGCGCGGCCGGGCGAAAGCCACGGCCGCGCCGATGATTTGGTTACGTCAGCTGTCAGCGAGTGCGGCGTGCAGCGACTGCTTCGCCTCGGTGACTGCCGTCAGCACCTTCGCCCGCGCTTCGGCGAGCTTCTCCTTCTGGGTGTCGGTGCCCGACCAATGGATGGTCCGCGCCAGCCCGGCGAGTTCGAAGAGTCCCCAACGAATCTTGGCGACATCCTTGAATTTGCCGGCCTGAGCCAGCCGCGCGTGGATGCTCTCGCTGCTGATGCCCTTCCACTGCAACACATTCCTGCCCAGCTCAGTCAGGGTTGCCACCCCGTCGTCGACGCTCACGAAGCCGCGACCGGCCAACTTCCCGATCGCAAGTTCGACGATCTCTTGCGGCGGCGCAAACGCACCGTCGGTCGCCTCAGAAACACGCTGCACGATCTGCTCGGCGTTCGCCGGTCCGTCGAGCAGCAGGGCAGCCGTACCGACCACCAATCGCTTGCGATGCCCGCCAGGGCCGGGTCGGCCCCAGTGCCCTCCGAAACCGGGGCCGCCAAGGCCTGGTTCACCATGTCCGCCCCAGCCGTGACCGCCGAATCCAGGTCCGCCAAACCCCGGGCCACCAAAGCCCGGTCCGCCAAACCCGGGGCCGCCCCAACCGGGACCGCCCGAAAATCCGCCTCCGAACATCCTTGTTCTCCTTCAGGTAAGGCGACCAGCCGACTGGCCGGCCGCCAACTTGTATATCTAGCTCCTTGATACCCGCGCAGCAGATACGTGTCAAGGAACTTGATATGGGGATCTCAGGGTCCGGTCACTGCCGCTCGGTCGCCACGCTGACGCACCGAACGGCGCGCCGACCAATGCGGCACTTGGCCTGTACTTCCATGTCAGCATGGTGGGGATGAGCGAATTCGAGGATCAAGCGCTGGGCTTTCTGGTGCGCGGATTGATGGCGCGACTGCGCCCGCATGCGGTCCAGGCGTTGCGACCGCTCGGCCTCGGATTGCCCGAATTCGTCTGCATGCGCATTCTGGACGAAGATCCGGGCCGCACCAGCGCCGAACTCGCCCGTCACACGCACGTGACCGCCCAAGCGATGAACCAGGTTTTGCAAGGGCTGCAAGAGGTGGGCCTGGTGACCCGCCCCGCGACCGCGCCCTCGGGCCGTGCCCTGCCGGCTCAGCTCACCCGCAAGGGCAGCGCACTTCTCCGGCGCGCGGAGGCGGCCGTAGCGTCGTCCGATGAACACCTATTGGCGCACCTCAGCCCCGCCGACCGGCGCCAACTCAAACTGCTGCTCTACCGCGCCGGCAACCCGTCACCTGACGACAGCCCGGTGTGCGCACCGAGCGACGGCGCGGGCTGACGCTCAATTAGCCTCGCGGGCAGCACTTTATGCGTGAGCGGACCCTGAGTTTGCGGTAGATCCGGCTTGCCTTTGCGGGGTCGAGCTCAATCTGCGTTCAGTGGTTGTGCTGGCAGTGGTCGTCTTCGGCGTCGGGGGAGCCGCCCATCGAGCGGAGCATCGGGAGGCCGCCCGTCTTGACGAACCGGACGCCGAGCACCGCTGCCAGCACGAGGAAGGCGATGTTCAGCCAGGTGGTGTAGTTCCAGGAGATGCCTGCTTCCATCACCGTGGCGTTGCGCTGTGACGGGATGAGACCTGCTGCGCCGAACAATAATTCGACGATGTAGCCGGCCGTGACCATGGCGGCATAGAACGTGCCCAGCAACGTCAGCATCATCTTGGTGCCGTAGTACTTCCGGTAGATGTTCAGGATCGGCAGGATGAGCAGGTCGGCGAAGATGAACGCGACGACGCCACCAAAGCTGATACCGCCGTTCCACAGCACCGCGGCTAGTGGCACGTTACCGATCGAGCAGACGAACGAGACGATCGCCACGATGGGGCCCACGATCGGTCCCCAAAACGCGGATAGCACCCGGTGATCGGCGAAAAAGAAGTGTTGCCAGAACGATTCGGGCACCCAGGCCGCGATGGCGCCCGCGATCAACAACCCCACCACCAGGTCGCGAAGAATCGCCGCCCACTCCATCACGAACACATGCGCGACGGAGGTAAAGCCCTCCCGTGACAGCAGTCGCTGCCAAAACGAGCCCTCGCGTTGGACCGACATGTCCATCGCGGCATGACCTTCCATCGAGCCCGCCAACCCGCGATCGGCCTGCCGGCGAGCGGCGTCGACGAGCCGAGTACGCACGAACAGCCGGAACAACACCGCAAGTGCCACGATCATCAGCGGGCCGCCGACGAATTCCGCCGCGGTGAACTGCCAACCCATGAGCAGGGCCAGGATGATGCCCAACTCCACCACCAGGTTCGTCGAGCCGATTTCGAAGGCCATGGCGGCGGTGAAGTTGGCGCCCTTGCGAAACAATGACCGGGCCAGGGCCACCGCGGCGTAGGAGCACGACGAGGACGCGGCGCCCAGGCCTGCCGCGACCGCCAACGTGCGGGGCCGGTCGTCGCCGAGCAGTGCCACGATCGTCGACCGGCGCACCACGGCTTGGACCACCGCAGACAGGGTGAAACCCAGGATCAGGGCCCAGAGGATCTCCCAGGTCATCGACCCTGACAGCGCTAACGCGTGCTCCACCGCATGTGCCGCTTCGTGTGCCATGGCTCCTCCAACAGAATACCCCCGGGGGGTATTCCAGGTCGTTCACCGTCGGGTCGGACTGCATTTTTGCGCCGGTCCGCGTTGCCGCGGCAGCGCGCGAACCGACATAATTACGTCAAGTGTGCAGGTAATTGGGTCAGTTCTGCGACCTAAAAGCCGACACACCGGGCCTGGCAACGCAGTCACAGAAGCAACACCAGGCACACTGGTAACAACAACGATGCCGGGAGGGTGTTGCCGTGTACCGAGTTTTTGAGGCGCTCGACGAGCTGGGCGCCATTGTCGAGGAGGCTCGCGGCGTGCCGATGACGGCGGGCTGCGTTGTGCCTCGTGGCGACGTGCTCGAACTGATCGATGACATCAAGGACGCGATTCCCGGCGAGCTCGACGACGCCCAGGATGTGCTGGACGCCCGCGACTCGCTGCTGCACGAAGCCAAGACGCACGCGGACTCCGTGATGTCCTCGGCGACCGCCGAGTCGGATTCACTGCTCAATCACGCCCGCTCGGAGGCCGACCGGATCCTGGCCGACGCCAAGGCGCAGGCCGACCGGATGGTCGGGGAGGCACGTCAGCACAGCGAACGGATGGTGGGCGAGGCGCGCGAGGAGTCGACTCGTATCGCCGCGGCGGCGAAACGCGAATTCGAGGCCGCCACCGGCCGCGCCAAGTCCGAAGCCGACCGGCTCGTCGAAAACGGCAACATCTCCTACGAAAAGGCCGTTCAAGAGGGCATCAAAGAACAGCAGCGCTTGGTGTCGCAGACCGAAGTCGTGCAGTCGGCCAACGCCGAGTCGGCCCGGCTGATCGACGCCGCCCACGTGGAGGCTGACCGGCTGCGGGGCGAATGCGACATCTATGTCGACAGCAAGCTCGCCGAGTTCGAGGAGCACCTCAACACCACCCTGCGCTCGGTCAACCGTGGCCGCCATCAACTGCGCACGGCGGCCGGCGTACACGACTACGCCCAGCGGTAGCACTCCTACCAGCGGGCGAGGCGGCTGGTAGCCCGCCCGTAGAATTGCGGACATGGCCCGGAAGCACCACCACACGGCACATCCGGACCCGGGTTCGCCGCTCGTCGTCAACATCGCACGGTTGGGACGACGCCCGGGATCGATGTTTGCCATGCACGAGACGGTGGCCAGCCCCGCGCGCATCGGTCTGGAAATGATCGGAATTGCCTCCGGCGCACCCTTGGACCTCGACCTACGCGTCGAGTCGGTGTCGGAAGGTGTCCTGGTCAGCGGGACGCTGTCGGCACCGATCGCGGGCGAATGTGCACGCTGCTTGACGCCGTTCACCGAGCGCATTGACGTCGATTTGACCGAGCTATTCGCCTATCCGGACAGCCTCACCGAAGCGACCACCGAGGAGGACGAGGTCGGCCGGGTCGTCAATGACTTTGTCGACCTGCGACAGCCGATCGTCGACGCGGTTGGCCTGGAGCTACCGTTCTCGCCGGTGTGCCGAACCGACTGCCCGGGGCTGTGTCCCAAGTGTGGTGTCGCGCTGGCGACCGCCGAACCCGGCCATCACCACGACGAAATCGACCCGCGCTGGGCCAAACTCACGACCATGCTGGGCTCCGACAAAGACGGAGCCGGCAATGAGTGATCTGCTTGACGCGCTTGAGGTCGATCTGCCCGACCAGTTGCTGACGCTGGCGCTGACCCACCGCAGCTACGCCTACGAACACGGCGGCCTGCCGACCAACGAACGCCTGGAATTTCTGGGTGACGCCGTGCTGGGTCTGACCGTGACCGACGAACTGTACCACCGGCACCCCGAGTGCCCGGAGAGTGATCTGGCGAAAATGCGTGCAGGCGTGGTCAATACGCAGGCGCTGGCCAACGTTGCGCGTTCGCTGACCGACGACGGGCTCGGCGCGCACCTGCTACTGGGGCGCGGCGAGCTGAAATCTGGCGGGGCCGATAAATCCAGCATCCTCGCCGACAGCCTGGAGTCGCTGCTCGGCGCGATCTATCTGCACCTCGGCATCGAAGCCGCCCGGAAGGTGATTCTGCGCTTGTTCAGTGAGTTGCTGGACGCCGGTGGCCTTTTGGATTGGAAGACCAGCCTGCAGGAATTGGCCGCGGCCCGCGGCCTCGGCACGGTGGCCTATCAGGTCACCTCGACCGGTCCCGATCATCAGCGAGAGTTCACCGCGGTGGTCGTCGTGATGGAGAACAGCTATGGGTCCGGAACCGGTCGGACCAAGAAGGAAGCCGAGCAGCGGGCCGCCGAAATGGCGTGCCAGGCGTTGGATCAGCTCGATGGCGCGGTACCCGGGGAAACCGCCGGCTAGATGCCCGAGCTACCCGAGGTCGAGGTGGTGCGGCGCGGATTGCAGGCCCACGTAGTGGGCAAGACCATCACCGCCGTGCGAGTGCACCACCCCCGCGCCGTCCGCCGCCACGAGGCCGGCCCTGCCGACCTGACCGCGCGGCTGCTGGACGCCCGGATCACCGGCAGCGACCGACGCGGCAAGTATCTGTGGCTCACCCTGGACGGGCCGAGCGGCGTCGA
>DATDLZ010000211.1:0-13000 GCA_036519055.1 Mycobacterium sp. | reverse complement strand
CGCCCAAGCCATCTGCAGCAACGTATTCAGCGTGACCCCGCGTAAACGTGCACCCGTGACCAGCCGCTCGGTGGCCTGGGGGCCAAGTTGCAACTCGGTCCGCCGCGGCAGGCGGGTCGACGTGCGTGCGGCGTCCTCGCCGCCGTACGCCGCCGCGAGCAGGGTCGGGCCATGCAGTTCAGTGAGATGCTCACGCCAAACTCGTTGACTGGCTTCCTGATCGCGGCCGGCGAGCCAGCCGATGTAGTCCCGGTACGGACGTGGCGCAACCGGCAGCGCGCCGGGGTCGCCGCCGGCGCGATACAGGATCGTCATCTCGGTGACGAACACCGGCAGCGACCAGCCGTCGATCACGATGTGGTGAGCGGTAATCACCAACCGCCAGCGCGCATCCGGCAATTCGATGAGCAGAAACCGGATCGCCGGTAGCCGTTCGAGATCAAACGGGCGTCGCCGTTCATCGGCTTCCAGGGCCTCGATGTCCTGTTCGGCGGCGGTGATCTCCCGCCACGGCAGCTCGACTCGCGACGGCACGATCTGCACGGGTCGGGCAATCCCGCGGCTGAAGAAGCTGGCCCGGAGATTGGGGTGCCGGACCAACATTTTCGCCGCGCAGTCGCGCAGCAAGGCAACGTCGAGAGAGCCGTAGATATCGGCCGCCATTCCGATCACGTACGGATCGTCGGCGGGTTCCCCTTCGGCGAATTCGGCTAACGCGGTCAGCGAATACAGGCCCTCCTGAAGAGGGCTCAGCGCCATCACGTCCTCGATCTCGGACGCGATGTCGGCCTGAGTTTCGGCTTCGGCGGCCGTCATGATGTTCCGTCGCGAGACTTCGACCACAGCTGGGTCACCGCAGCCAGGTCGGTAGCCGACAGACCCGACGTGGTCATCGGCTCGAAGCGAGTTTCACTGGCGTCAGCTCCGTTGTCCGGCGAAGCGCCGTTCCCCGATGCTTCCAGCGCATCCACAGCGGCGGCCAATTGCTGCACGGTCGGGTTCTCGAAGATCATCCGCGGGTTCACCGGCAGGCCGACAGCCCTTGCCCGCGAGGCTAATTGGACCGACAGGATGCTGTCGCCGCCAAGTGCGAAGAAGTCGTCGAATCGCCCGACGTCGGGGGTCGACAGCAAGTCGGCGAACACGGTGGCCAGTGCACGCTCGGTGTCGGTGCGCGACGGTTCGGTGAGGCCGCTGGTGCTGACCGCGGGTCGCGGCAGCCCCGGCCGATTGAGCTTGCCCGACTCGGTTTTCGGCATCGCGTCGAGCACGGTCAGCGACGACGGCACCATGTATCCCGGCAGCGTCGTGCTGAGCGCGGCACGCACCGAGGCGGAGAACGCTGCCTTCTCGGCGTCCTCGGTGATGGCCCGTTGCGGCACAACGTATCCGGCCAGGCTGGTGCCGTCGTGCACTTCCCAGGTCCGCGCGGCCGCCGCGGCGACGCCATCGGCCGCGGCCAGCGCGGCCTCGACCTCGGCAAGCTCGACCCGGAATCCGCGCACCTGCACCTGGTGGTCGGCACGTCCGGCGAACTCCAATCGGCCGTCTTCGGTCCACCGGGCCAGGTCGCCGCTGCGATACAACCGGCTACCGGGTTCGGCGTCAAACGGATTGGCAATGAAACGTGACGCGGTCAGGCCGGGGCGCTTCCAGTAACCACGCGCCAACTGGTCGCCCGCGTAGTACAACTCGCCGACCACGCCAACCGGTACCGGGCGCAGCCCGTCATCCAGCAGATAGGCCTGCGACCCGGCGACCGGCGACCCGACCAGCGGGCTTGGTGGGCTGAGCCGCCCTCGGGACACCGCACCCGAGGTCTCGGTGGAGCCGATGTTGTTCAGCAACTCGGGACCTTGCCCGACGCCGTCGGCGCACGCGGCCGTCAGTCGCTGCAACAGCGAGACGCTCACCGGTTCTCCACCGCACACCAGGCGGGCCAGCGACCGCACGGAATCCGGCGAGCTGTCCACCAAGGCAGACACCAGGCTGGGCACCGCGGTGATTTGCGCGACGGACTCGCGTTTCATCAGCGCCGCAAGAGCTTCCGCGTCACGGTGCTCGGCGTCGTCGGCCAGGATCATGGTGGCACCCGCGGCCAAACCGGCCAGCAATTCCATGCCGCCTTCGAGGAATGTCATCGAGGCTTGCGACAGGCGGATGTCTTCGGCTTTCGGCGGATAGTGCCGCAGTTGCCAATCCAGCCGGGCCGCCATCGCACGTTGAGTACCCACCGCGCCCTTGGGCTTTCCCGTCGATCCGGAGGTGAAGACCAGATACATCGGATCGTCGGGGTGCGGCAGCCGCGGCCTCGACGTCGGCGGCTCCGATCTCTCCATGACGACCCGGACCTCGGGGTCATCGAGCGAGATCACCGCGGCCGCATACTCCTCCGGCATGGTGTCGACGGCTTCGACCGTTGCCACCACGACCTGGGGCGCGACGTCGTCGAGCATGAACTGCTTACGCGCCCCTGGATAGGCGGGATCGATCGGGAAATACGCGCCGCCGGCCTTGACGATGGCCAGCAGTGCCACCACCATATCGAGACCCCGACGGGTCGACAACGCGACGAACGATCCCGGCCGCACCCCGCGATCGGTGAGCAGTGCCGCCAGGTTGTCCGAACGGCGGTGCAGCGCAACGTAGTCGAGGTCCTCACCCGAACACCGCACCGCGACGCGCCCAGCTCCGCACTGCCTGCTGGCCTCGAGCATCTCCGGCACCGTGCGTGGACGGTCGGCCGGCGGCTGATCGCCGCGACTCCATTCGGCCAGAATCCGGTGCTGCTCGTCGGCGTCCGTCAACACCACGTCGCGCAGACTCTGATCGATGTCCTCGGCGAACTCGGTGACGACCCGAGTCAACCAGCCGGCCAACCGTTCGATGGTGTTCCGTTGGTAGAGCTCGGTTCGGAAGATGAGGTGGCCGTTATAGCCAGTGTCGTCGGATCCGTCGGTGCCGAAGAAGTTGACGCTGAGGTCGGCGTGCGCCATGTCGAAAACCGGGTCCAGCGACGTGCATACGGTGTCTTGGCCGTGAGACGCCGATTCGATGACTCGTGAGGCGGGCAGGTGATCGCGCACGTGCACGATGACCTGAAACAGCGGGTTACGCGACAGCGACCGCACCGGGCTGACACTGTCGACCACCCTGTCGAACGGCAGATCCTGGTGAGCGTAGGCAGCCAGCGCGGTCTCGCGCGCCCTGCTCAGCACGTCACGCAGCGTGGGATTGCCACGTAAGTCGTTGCGCAGCACCAGAATATTGACGAAAAAGCCGATCAGCTGGTCCAGTTCGGCCTCGGTGCGCCCGGCGACCGGCGTGCCCAAGGGGATGTCCACGCCGCTTCCCACCTTGTGCAGCACCACAGCGACGGCGGCTTGCAGCGCCATGAACTCGGTGACGCCCAACTCGCGGCACCGGTCGGCGAGCTTGGCTCGGGTGGCCGAATCGATACGGAATGTCACCGATTCGCCGTCGCCGCTGGGCAGTGGCGGACGCGGGAAGTCGGGTCGCAGCCCGCTGTCCTCCGGTAGGCCGGCCAATCGGCTCGTCCAGTAGGCCCGCTGCTCGGCGGCAACCGCCGTCTCCTGTCCGCCCGGCTCGCCCAGGAAAGTGCGTTGCCAGGCAGCGTAATCCGCATACTGCACACGCAGCGGCGCCCACGACGGGGCCTCCCCGTCGCGCCGCGCGCGGTAGGCGGTGATGACGTCGGAGAACAGCACGCCCGCAGACCAGTGGTCGGAGGCGATGTGATGGACGACCAGCGACAGCACATGTTCACCGGTGTCGCCGGTGCGCAGTACGGCGACCCGGATCGGCCATTCGCGGTCCAGTTCGAAGCAGTGCCGGCGCTCGGCCTCAAGTTGCTTCTGCAACCACTCGTCGCCGTCGCCGGCGTCGCGGCGCACCGCCAGCTCGGTGACCGGGTTCACCACCTGGTATGGAACGCCCTCGGCATCGATATAGGTGGTGCGCAGGATCTCGTGACGGGCGACGACGTCACCGACCGCGGCGATCAGCGCGTCGATGTCCCACGGTCCATTCAACTTCGCGGCGAACGGGATGTTGTTGATTGGACTCGGCCCGTCGACGCGGTACGCGAACCAGCTACGCAGTTGCGACGCCGACAGCGGCAGTGGTTCGTCGTGAGTGGTCGCAACGAGTTTGGGTCGTGACTGCGTGCGGCCGCCGGATCGCAGCTCGTCGACCCGCTCTGCCAGCAGTCCGACGGTGGCGAGCTCGAAGATGTCGCGGATACCCAGCTCGACTTCGCATTCCGAGCGGATCGCGGTGGCCAGTTTGGTGGCTACCAGCGAGTGGCCGCCGAGATCGAAAAACGAGTCGTCCACGCCGACTCGATCGTGACCGAGCAGGCCGGAAAACAGTGCGGCGATGCGGCGTTCGGTCACGGTGGCCGGGTCGCGGTATTGCGCCTTCGCCGCGATTTCAGGCTCCGGCAATGCCGTGCGGTCGATCTTGCCGTGCGCCGTGATCGGTATCTCGTCGAGCACCACGTAGGCCGCCGGGGTCATGTAGTCCGGCAGCGCTGCCGCCACCCTCGCCCGAATCCGCTCGAGGTCAACGGTGTTGCGGCCGGCGCCGTCGGCGGGCGTCACATAACCCACCAAGCTCTTGCCCAGATGTGGCAGGTCCGCGGTCAGCACGACCGCCTGCCCGACGCTGGGGTCAACCGAGATGGCGGCGCCGACCTCGCCCAGCTCGATACGGAAGCCGCGAATCTTCACCTGTTCGTCGGCGCGACCGACGAATTCGATATCGCCGTCAGCGTTGCGACGTGCCAGGTCGCCGGAACGGTACAGCCGGGCGCCGGGCGTGAAAGGGTCGGCGACGAAGCGTTCCGCGGTCAGCCCGGGCCTGCGATGGTAACCGCGCGCCACATGCGTTCCACCGATGTAGATTTCGCCGATCACGCCCACCGGGACTGGTTGTAGCGCGTCGTCGAGGAGATGCACCTGGGTGTTGATCTTGGGCCGGCCGATCGGCACCACCCGGGTGCCCTGCGCGCCCTCCACCGGGTAACTGGTGGCGTTGACCACGGTTTCGGTGGGGCCGTAGAAGTTGTACAACAGCGCATCGAAGGTGGCGTGAAATTTATCGGCGATCTCGCCGGGTAGGGGTTCACCACCGATGGGCACCCGACGCAGGGTGCGCCACTGGTTGACGCCGGGCAGCGACAGGAACAAGCCGAGTAGCGAGGGAACGAAGTGCATCGAGGTGATGCCCTCGCGCCGCAACAACTCGGTCAGGTATCCGATGTCACGCAGGCCATCCGGGCGCGGAATCACCAGGCGTGCACCACAAATCAGCGTGCCGAAGATTTCGCCCATCGACACGTCGAAACTGGGCGAGGCCACTTGAAGCAGCCGGTCGGTTTCGTCGACTCGGTATTCGTCGCCGAACCAGACGAAGTACTCGGCGATCGGCGCGTGCGGCACCGGAACGCCTTTGGGTAGCCCCGTCGAACCCGAGGTGTAGATCAGATAGGCGGTGTTGTGCGGGCTCAGCGGCCGCACCAGTTCGTCGCTCCCCGGAGCGGTCGTCGGATAGTCGGCCAGCCCGGCAACTGGTTCGCGCAAAACCAGTTTCGCCGCCGCATCATCCAGAATGAACGCCACTCGGTCGTCCGGATAGGTCGGGTCGACCGGCAGGTACACCGCTCCGGCTTTGAGAATGCCCAGCGCGGTGATGACCAATTCCGGCGACTTGTCCAGCAAGACCGCCACGCGGTCCTCGGTACCGATGCCTTGACCGATCAGCCAATGCGCCAACCGGTTTGATTCATCGTCGATCTCGCGGTAGCTGTACTGACGACCTTCGTAGACGACGGCGACGGCGTCCGGCGTCAGCGCCGCGCGCGCAGCGACCAGGCCCGGCAGCGTGCTGGCCGGGGTGCTGAAGTTTTCACCCGACGAAACTTGGCGCAGCCACGCGGCGTCGTCCTCGCTCATCAGCCCGCACGCCGACAGCGTGATATCCGGATCCGCCAGCGCGTTATCCAACAGGACGCCGTAGTGCTGCAGAAGTTGATCCACCAACGGTCGATCCAAAACCTCAACCAGGTACTCGGCCTCGACGACTGCGCCGCGATCCGAACCCTCTGCGGTGCCGGCCAACTCGACCATCAGGCTCAGCGGCAATTGGCTGACGTGGCCACGCAGCTCGGCGCGCTCGCACTGCACGCCCGGCGGGCAGAAGCCGCCGCCGTCGGGCTCGCGTAATCCGAAGCTGACGCGGGTCATTCGCTCGGCCCCGTGCCTGCGGTCCGGGTTGGAGGCACGGACCAGCCATTCCAGGTCGACGCGCGAGTGCGCGAGGGCGCCTACCGCGCCGTCCCGGGTCTGCACCAGAAGCTCGCGGAACGTCAACCGCGGCTCCGGCCGCATCCGCATCACCACGGTGTTGCCGTAATAGCCGATCGCATTCTCGGTCCCGGCACTGCGATTCAGCACCGGGGTGGCGACCAGGAAGTCCGATGCGTGCGTGTAGCGATGCACCAGCGCGCCGAACGCGGCCATCAACACCATGTAAGGGGTGGCGCCGGTTTCCCTGGCGAGCGCCGCGGCACGGTCGATGGTTTCCGCCGACAGCCGCGCGGTGGCCCGCTGCGCGCGCCAGGTGCTGGGCACCACCGACCCATTGGGGCCGGGAAGCTCAAGCGGCTCAGGCAGATCCGTCATCAACGAACGCCAATAGGCCTGATCTTCGTCACTGCTTCGGAGCGGGCCGGTCGCAATGTTCAGCGGCGTTGCCGCGGTGCTGTCGACGTAGGCGCGGGTGAGGTCGGTGAAGAACGGAGCCCACGACCCGTCGTCCCAGGCGACATGGTGCGCGGTGAGCAGCAGGATCAACTCGTCGGCGCCCACCCGCGCGGCCGCGACCCGCAGCGGCGAATCCTTGGTCAGGTCGAACGGCTGCGCAAACTGTCGCTGCGCCAGCACTTCCAGCCTGAGCCGCCGGGGTTGCTCGGCAAGCCCGGACAGGTCGTGCTCCGCCCAGCCCGGCCGCAGATCGTCACCAATCACCGGATAGGGATTGCCGTCACCATCGGTCTGGTAAGTCGTGCGCAAGATCGGGTGACGCACCGCGACGGCTTCCACCGCCTGCCGCAGCCGCGCGACATCGACGGTGCCGGTGACGCGGTAGGAGACGCAGATATTGAGCAGCGCGCTGTCGGGGTCGACTGACTGGACGAACCACATCCGGCGTTGGCCATCGGACATCTCCGGAAGCTGCTTGGTATCCGTCGCAGCGTCAGCGTCGTCGGCGACCGCCGGTCGAGCCAGGCCACGCTCAGCGATCTTGCGGCGCAACAATTCCAGGCGTTGCTCGTCGAGTGTGCCGAGGCCGGTGGTGTCAGTCACGCGTGGATTCCAACCTTCCTCATGCCTTCGCCGTTGGTCGAGCCAGAGCCCAAGACGTCGATCAATTCGTTGACGGTGATGCCGCCGAGCATCCGCGCCACCGGAGCCGAGCGCCCCACGGCCCGGCGCAGGCGTCGGCGCAGATCGAGCGCCAACAGCGAATCCAAACCGAGGTCAACCAGCGATGCGTTCGGGTCGATCGACACCGAATCGTCCACGTGTAACGTCGCCGCGAGCTCGGCGCGCACGACGTCGGCGAGCGGTCGCCCGCCGGAGTGGTTGCGCAGCTCGGCATTCGCCATGTCCGTCGGAGAATGGAACGGCATCGAGATTCCCTGGCTCTCGAAGAACACCCGAAGCCGATCGAAGTCCGCATCGAAGATCAGCGGATCGCCGCCATACCGACCCAGACTGGCGTCCACCGCAAACTCGGGCCGCATGGCAACGAGACCCGAGCGCTGAGTGCGAGCGATCTCATCTGCCGTCACGATGCCGGCGTCCTGCCACAGGCCCCATCGAATCGCCGTGCAGTCCAGGCCCCTTGAACGCAGCTGAGCGGCCTGCACATCGAGGATTCGGTTCGAAGCCGCGTACGCGGCGTGTCCGTGACCGCCCCAGACCCCAAACACCGACGAGCAAGCCAAGATCCGGCAGTCCGGCTGCAGCGGCCACCTGTCGGCCATCACCGCCAGCCCCGTTACCTTCGCGGCACACACCGCCGCGACGTCCGCGCCGGTGAGGTCGGCGTGGGCGGATGCCGCGGCGATTCCGGCGGTGTGGATCAGCATCGATGCGCCGGTGCCGGCGTATTCGGCGGCGACGGCCGATACCGCTGAGCTATCGGTGATATCGCACTGCGGCGCGAACACTTGCACCTCATGTTGCCCGGCCAGCCGGCGCAGCATCTCGGTTTCTACGCCGTTGCGGCTCAGGAGAACTATTCTGCGCGCACCGTGTTCGACGCAGTACTGCGCGTAACGCAGACCGATCGCTCCGCTGCCGCCCGTTATCACCACGTTCTCCAGCACGGCCGCGTCGAGCGGTCGCGTAGTCACGGAATCGAGATGCTCGCGCAGAGTCCGGACGAAGCGCTGCGGCGCAGACCTGCCGTCAACGGTGTTGACACGCAAAGCCATGACTCCGGCGTCGCCGAGTAGCGCGTCGATGACAGCGGCCGCGGTCTGCTCGTTGACGTCGCCGGCGGGCAGGTCGAGACTTCCGAATGTCTGGTCGCCGAATTCGAAGCCGGCGCTGCGGTGCATCGCGGCCAGCGCTGACTGTGCAGGCCGGGGATCCGCATCACCGGGCAGGACCCTCTCCCCACCGGCGGTCAGCAGCCACACGGCTCGGCATCGTGGGCCGATGATCGCGTCGTAGTCCGGCAACCCCACATCGGTGCGGCCGGCGATCTGTTCGACAGCGTCCACGGCGTCAGGCCGATTGAGCTCCGGTGCGATCACCGCGACGATTTCGGCCTCGCTCGGCCGCACTGACTCAGACCGGTGATGTGTCGTTGCGGCGGCGGTCAGTAGCTGCGCCAGCGGTGCGCCGCTGTCGCTGACGATCGCGATGCCGCTGCGTGTCCGGTGAGCTGGCGCCGGCAACACCGCCGGCTGCCAATCTTCGACGGCGATGGTCAGCGCGGTGGTCGACTCGGGGACCTTGCCGGTGCCGGGTCGCGGCCCGGCCCACAGATGCACCGCCCGCATTGGAGCATTGGGGAATCCGCGCAGCGGTGGTTGGACAAGCGCGGGCAATGCGCCGGCCCATGGGTAACCGGGATCGGCAATGGCAACGGCGGCGATGTTCGCCGACAACACATCGCTGATCGGCTCCTCACGCTGACCCGAGCCGACAATCACCGCCGAGTCGTCACCGACGAGTTCGACCAGCGGGTACAGCAGCGAAGGATGCGCGGACACTTCGATGAAGGTGTCGGCCCCGCATTTCTGGCCGGCTACCACCGCCCGGTCAAACCGCACTGTGCCGCAGAGGCTTTCATACCAGTACTGAGCGAAATCGACGTCGCTGCCGACTTCGGCGCCGGTGGCCGAGCCGATGAAAGCCATCGGGCCCTCGCCGAAAGTCGACGTGGGTAGCAGCTCGTTCAGTTCGGCGCGCAGCGGTCGCAGCGCGCTGGTATGGCCTGGATAGTCCACCGTGAGCCGGTGCGCGAACACGCCCCGTTGCTGAGCCAGCTCCGTTACGGCGATCACGGCGTCGTGGTCCCCCGACACCACGGTGGCCGACGGTGCGTTGACCGCGGATACCTCTAGCCAGCCGGGTGTTTCGCCGATCAGCGCGTTCGCCTCGTCGACCCCGATACCGAGCACTGCCATGCCATAGTGGCCCGTCAACCGGTCGACGGCCGCTGCGCGCGCACCGACCAGTGCGACCGCATCGGATAACGAGATCTTCTCGGCCACATAGGCCGCTGCGACCTCACCGAGGCTGTGTCCGATGGTGATACCGGGAAACACTCCGCAGAATCGCCACTGCGACGCCAAGCTGACCGCATGGACGAATTGCGCTCCCTGGATTTGGGTCCGTGACCATTTCCGGTCTTCCTCACCCTGCAGGTAAGGCAGCGGCGACGACAACCCGCCCGCGACGAACGCCTCCGCGCAGCGGTCGGCTTCGGCACGATATGCCGGTAGCCGGCGGTAGGCATCGGCCCCCATCGACTGCCACTGGTTGCCCTGCCCCGGGAATACGAACGCGGCAGATGGCGCAACGCTTTTCGAGGATCGGGCGACCAGTGGATGCTCTTCGTCGTGGGCCAGCGCGGACAGGCCGTCCACCAGTTCGCTTCGATTGGCTGCCCGTACCACGGCGCGGTGCCGTCGCACACGTCGCAGGCGGATCAGGGTGGACGCGACTTCTGCCGTCGCATCGTGGTCCGGCGCGATCCGGTCGAGGTAGCCGAGGATCGCCCACGCGTCCTGCGCGATCAGCGTTTCGTCATGCGCCGAAAGCAGCACCGGCACACGGCCGTCGGGCAGCGGTTGGGCCAGCATCACGCCACCTCTGGTAGTGAGACGATGACGTGGGCGTTGGTGCCGGCGATCCCGAATGCCGACGTGGCTGCGACGCGTTGCCCATTGACAGCAGGCCACGGCGTCAGGGTCCTCGCAAGGCGCAAACCTTGCTTTTCCCAGTCGATCTCGGGGCTCGCCTCGGCGGCATGCAAGGTGGGCGGTATCGCGCAGTGCTCGGCGGCCACCAGAATCTTGGCCAGACCCAATGCGCCACTGGCAGCCAGGGCGTGGCCTAAGTTCGATTTCACCGATCCCAACAGGGCGCCGCGTCCGGGTTCGGTGTCGCCGTATGTCTGCGCCAACGACTGCAACTCGGTACGGTCCCCGAGCCTGGTGCCGGTGCCATGCCCTTCGACCATCCCGACCTCGTCGGGACGGACGCCCGCCTCGGCGATGGCGCGGCGGAACAAACTGACCTGGGCCGCGCCGTTCGGCGCGCTCAGGCCGGCGCTGCGGCCGTCGTGGTTGGTGGCGCTGCCGCGAACTTCGGCAAGGATGTATCGCCCGTCGCGAAGTGCCGCCGACTTTCGTTGCAGCACAAAGACGGCCGCCCCCTCCGCCCAGACGGTCCCGCTGGCCTGCGCGCTGTAAGCGCGGCAGTGGCCGTCGTCGGATAGGGCGTGCTGCTTGGAGAACTCGACGAAGAATCCCGGTGAGCCCAGCACGTTGACTCCGCCGGCCAGCGCCACGTCGCAGTCACCGTTCTGCAGTCCGCGCACGGCAGCATGAAAAGCCACCAACGCCGACGCGCACGACGAGTCGATCGTCACCGCCGGGCCCATCGATCCCAAGGTGTATGCGATCCGGCCGGATATCACGCTCAACGCCGTCCCGGCGAGCAGATGGCCACTGTATTCCGAGAACTCGGCCATCTGCGGTCCGTAACCGGTGGCAGACGCGCCTAGATAGCAGCCCATATCGTGGCCGGCCATGTCGTCCGGATTGATGCCGCTGTTTTCCAGAGCCCGCCACGACACCCGCAGCGCAACACGCTGCTGGGGATCCATCGCGACGGCCTCACGCGGCGAAATCCCGAAGAACTCCGGATCGAATGTGGTCGCGCCGGTCAGGAATCCCCCACGATCATGGATCTCTTTGAAACCGTTGCGCCGTGACCCGGCGAGCAGCTCGCGGACCGACCAGCCGCGAT
This sequence comes from Mycobacterium sp., assembly GCA_036519055.1. Taxonomy (GTDB): domain Bacteria; phylum Actinomycetota; class Actinomycetes; order Mycobacteriales; family Mycobacteriaceae; genus Mycobacterium. The sequence goes on along the minus strand of DATDLZ010000211.1, from coordinate 1,424 downwards.
CGGTGGGAAACGGACTCAATGCCTCGCGGCCGTGGACCAGCAACTCCCAATACGCCTCGGCGGTGTCGATCCCGCCGGGCGCTTCCAGCGCCATCCCGACGATCACGACCGGGTCGCCGCCGGCCGCAAACCTGTCCTCAGCCACCGGCATTCACCTGCGCGGCGACGGCATCGATGTGATCGTCGAGGAAGAAGTGTCCGCCGTCGTACCAGGACAGATCGAACGAGCCGGCGGTGTGCTCCTGCCAGAGTTCAAGTTCCGCGGCATCGACACGTAGGTCGCCGCGGGCTCCCAATACGGAAATGTCGGCAGAGATTTGAATTTCGGGGCTACAGGTATAGCGATTGATCGCCGCATAATCGGCCCGTACCGCGGTGACCAGCAGCTCGGCGAACTCTGGGTCGGCAAGCAGCTCGGCATCTGTCCCACCGAAATCGACGATATCGACGATCAGATCGTCATGGCTGGTGGGCAGATCAGGCTTGGCTGCGACGGCCGACGGCGCGGGAGCCGCCGACGCCCAGAGCCGTTCCACTGCAGCACCGCGAGATTCGGCGATCCTGGCGAACTCGAAGGCGACGACAGCGCCCATGCTGTGACCGAACAGCCGCAGCGGCGCCATCTGGCGCCACGGGCCGGCGACGAACAGACCGCGGGCCAGGTCCTGGACGGTCTCGGCGGCGGGTTCGCGGAGCCGTTCGGCGCGTTGCGGATACTGCACGATGTACGTGTCGCCCGCTGCGGCCAATGCGGTTGCCAGCTTGCGATAGCCCACGGCCGCTCCGCCGGCATGCGGAAACACCACGGTGGCGCCCGCGCGACCTCCCCCATTGCGGCCGGGCACCCGCTTGATCCAGGTCGGGAATTCCTTCTTCGGCACTGCTGTCAGGTTGTCGAAAATCATTGCACCGCTTCATTTCCAGCAATCGCGGCCGCAACGTGGCCGGCGTCCATGTGGATGACTTCCAGGTAGAGCTCGGCAACCTGATCGAGCCGGGCGGGGTCGGAATCGCGGTGGCTGAGCATGGCGGCAAGTGCCGACACGGTCCTGGTGGCGAAAATGTCGGCGACGATCACATCGGGGGCGTCCAGCCATGCCCGGATGCGAGCGACGGTCTGCGTCGCCAGCACCGAATCCCCGCCCAGGGCAAAGAAGTCGTCGTCGACACCGACCGCGTCCACACCGAGCACATCACCGATGATCGCCGCGAGAGCGGATTCCAGCGGCGTCGATGGGAGACGGCGGTCGGGCGCGGCCGCATCGTTGACGGCGGCGGCGAGTTGGCCCGCGACGACGTGTCGGTCGATCTTGCCGGCGAGCGTGAACGGTATGTGCTCCACCAGCGACAGGTGTTGCGGGATCATGTGCGCGGGAACACGTTCGGCCATCGCTTCGCGGATGTGTTCGACGGTCAGCCGTGGG
>DATDLZ010000210.1:0-4094 GCA_036519055.1 Mycobacterium sp. | reverse complement strand
GGCCAAGGCGTTGGCGACCGGCGACATGTTGTCCGGTGGGCGGTTGACCGTAGGTCTTGGCATCGGCGGCCGGGTCGAGGACTACCGGGCCGTTGGCGCGGATCCGGCGACGCAGACGATGCGTGGGATGGCCGAGTCGGTTGCGGTGATGAAACGCGTGTGGAACGGCGAGAAGATCACCGAGTCGGTGCTGCCGATCGGTCCGGCGCCGGTTCAGCCGGGTGGGCCGCCGCTGCTGGTCGGGACCATCGGGCCCAAGACGCTGCGCAGCGCCGCGGCATGGGCCGACGGCCTGGCCGGTAATACGTTGGACCTCGACGTCGCCAAGCAGAACGCCTTGTTCGACGTCGCACGCCACGCCTGGGCCGAAGCCGGCAAGACCACGCCGCACCTGGCCACCTCATTCTGGTTCGCGCTCGGCTCGGTCGACGAGGCTCGCCGCCAGGTGCACCGCCACCTCCGCCGCTACATGAACTGGATACCGGTCGAATACATTGACGTGATGGCACCCACGACCGGCTTCGCCGGCAGCGAAGACGATTTGGTCGCGGTGCTGCGTGAGTTCGAAGCGGTCGGAACCGACGAAATCCAGCTCATCCCAACCAGTTCCGACCTCGAACAAGTCCAGCGGGCCGGGGACCTGGTCGAGGCGATGCAGGGCGGGGGATGAATGCCTGAGCGCAACGTACTGGGCGGTCCGCTGGAACCGTGCGGCAGCGAGCCGCTCACCGGCTTCTACCGCGATGGTTGCTGCTCGAGCGGTCCGGAAGATCTTGGCTTGCACACGATTTGCGCGGTGGTGACTGCCGAATTCCTCGAGCACCAGCGCATGATCGGCAACGATCTCTCAACACCGATGCCGCAGTTCCGTTTTCCCGGTCTGGTGCCCGGAGATCGGTGGTGCGTCACCGCCGGCAATTGGCTATTGGCCTACCGCGATGGTTTCGCCGCCCCGGTGGTGTTGGCGTCGACCCATGAGCGGACCCTCGACATCGTGCCGCTGAAAGCCTTGCAGGAGTATGCCGTTGACGTCCCCGACGACCTGGGCGGGTTGTAAGCGGATCACGTCTCCTGGGATGGAGCGGTGATCGGCTCTTGCGGGTCAAGGCGGATCCCGCTGGATTGCAGTGTGCTGCTCAGCAGCGCCCAGATCCATTCGGCGAGTTGCGCCGTGAATTCCGCTAAGGGCGGGGGTGCGGGGTTGTTGAGCCAGTGGGTGGTGGCCGATTCGACAAAGCCGACGATGCCGAAGCTCAGTGGCTCGGTTGGGACCTCACTCAACCCGATTGCCCAGAAATACCCCTCGAGCTGGCCCGCTACGCTTCCGGCGACAGCGCTGTTGACTTCGCGAATGGCAGCGACGCCGTTGACGTCATCGCTGAGCGGGTGCAGGGTCAAATACTCGTACAAATGCGGGTGGTCTATGCGCCACCGTAGATGCCTCGACACCGCGTGGGTGATCATCTCGATCGGGCGCCCGGTCGGATTCCACACCGGCCTCTGCGCGGCGATCAGCATGTCGCTTGCACGCCGCGCGATGCTGTGATGCAGGTCAGCGGCGCCGCCGAAGTATCGATATAGCTTGGTGCGCGACACCCCTACGTAGCTGGCGACCTGCTCGGTCGACGTCTGGGGGCCGTAGTGCGCGATAGCACGCAACGCCGCGTCGACAAATTCGGCGCGACGCCTGTCCCGCTGACCCGACCAGCGGGCCGTTCGCCCGTCAACAGACCCGGACATCGCCGCACTCGCTCGAACTCATGCTTTACACGGTACGGGGTGTCCCGCTAATCTATAGCGGTACGTGACGTACCACTTAATCGCGAGGGGTGATTGAGATGCGGGTCCGTCACGTTGCCGCGCTTCTCGGAATTGCTTTGGGTACGGGACTAGGGGTCGCCATCCACCGCGCTGATTGATCATCAGCAACAACTGGCTGTTGGCCTGCCGGGCCTATGAGGTGAGATATAGCCTTCCGCCATGATGCGTGTTGCGATTGTCGGCGGTGGAGCCGCGGGTGTGCTGGCCGCGGTGCATCTGCGCCGGGCCATGCCGGACGCACAGATCACGTTGATCGACGCATCCGGGCGACCCGGGGCCGGCGCGGCGTACGGCACCGACGACCCGACGCATCTGCTGAACGTGCCCGCGCCGCGGATGTCGGTCTGGCCGGACGATCCCGATCACTTCAGCCGCTGGCTGGACGAGCGAGCCGTCACGCCGGCCGAAAGCTTCGCACCCCGGCTTGCCTACGGCCGATACCTGCAAGACCAACTTGCGGCAGCCGACGTGCGAATGGAGAGCGCGGAGGTCGTGGAGTTGACGCCTGGCACCCCAGTGCGGTTGGCGCTCAACGACGGACGTGATTTATCGGCGGACGCCGTTGTGCTCGCGTCCGGGCGCCCCCAAAGCGGCATGCCCGACTCGTTGGAACGTGCCTTCGCCCCGGTGCTGGCCGAAGGCACCGACGGCAGGGTGGTGCTGGATCCATGGGCGCCTGGCGCGCTGGCGGCGCTGGGTGCGCGACGGCCGGCCAGCGTCCTGGTGATCGGCTCGGGGCTCACCGGGGTTGATGTCGCGCTGCATCTCACCGCGCGCGGCTCCGCGGTCACGCTGCTGTCGCGTCACGGCGCACTCCCGCGCCGATTCCGTGCCACCGGTGCACCAACGGAGTTGCCCCACCTCGACGCGCTGCCTGCCGAGGTTTCGCTTGAGCAATTGCGCGCCGCGCTCGCCGCCGACCTCGCGCACGCTCGCGAAGGCGGCGTGGACTGGCGACAGGTGATCGACGCAGTGCGGCCGCGCACCGCCCGGCTGTGGCAATCGTTGGGATGGGAGGACCAGCGCCGGTTCCTGCGCGAGGATCTGCGGCAGTGGGAGGTGCTTCGGCATCGGATGCCGCCCACGATCGCCGACGCGATCCACGCGGCGATTGACAGTGGCCAGCTGGTCATCGAGGCGGGCGAGGTCGCCGATGTGTCGTTGCGCCGCAAGGGCGTCGAGCTGGTGGTGACCACCAACGACCGATCCGTGCGCCGGCGTGGTGACGCGGTTGTCGTCGCCGCCGGCGCGGCCTGGGACCGGCGGTCGCTACAGCGTTCTGCGCTCTGGGCCAACTTGTTGGCCGCAGACCTCGCGTCGCTGCACCCGAGCGGTGTCGGGGTGCGGCTCACTGAAGACGGCTATCTCATCGACGGGTCGGGGGACACGGTCCCCAACATCGTCTGCATCGGCTCGATCCGTCAGGGCGAGGAGTGGGAGACCACCGCGATTCCCGAAATCCGCACGCAGGCAGCGGCTATCGCGAAGCTGCTCGCCGACGGCACCCGCCACCAACCGGTGCGCGCACCCCGTCTCGTCACGGCTGCGCCGACGTTGACCGGTGCCGCTGCGTCGTATGCCGAAGGTGTGCGTCGCCTGCTCGCGGTCCAAGACCGCGCCTCGACCGCCTTTGCCGCCGCGGTCGCCGAAGACCCGCACCATGCACGCGCGCACGTCGCGTTGGCGATGATCGCTACTGAACGGCCGGACCGGGCCGGCGGCCCGGATGCCGTCAGCGGCCATCTCGCCCGTGCGCGTGCGGCATTGGCGCATGGCAGCGACGAAGACCGCAGCCATGTCGAGGCCATCGCGACCTGGTGTGAGAAGGGCAACGAGGCGGGCACCGACGCACTCATCGACCACCTCGACCGCATCCCGGACGACGCGGTCGCGTTGCTGGTGCTCGCGCCGTCGATCGCGTTCGCAGGGGCCGGCGACGCGTTGCCGGATGCCTGGCAGTACGTCGAGCGGTTCACCGGTGTGCATGGCGAGGCGCCGTGGTATCTCGGGCTGCGCGCCTACGGCCGAACCGAGCAGGGCCTCTGGTACGACGCGGCCGACTTGGCCGACGCCGCACTGGAACTCGATCCGGGCAACGGCAACGCCGCGCATGCGCTGACGCACGTGCACTACGAGACCGATGCGCACGGAGCCGGGCTGAAATGGCTGGCGGACTGGATCCCGAGCGACGGCAGCACGCAGCGCTACCTACCCCACTTCCAATGGCATGCCGCGCTGCACGAACTCGCGATGGGCGACGCGGCCGCCGCCGC
>DATDLZ010000209.1:0-4436 GCA_036519055.1 Mycobacterium sp. | reverse complement strand
GAGCCGTAGACGTGTGCCGACGAAGCGAACACGATCCGGCGGGTACCGCTGCGCGCGACCGCATCAAGGACGTTGGCTGTCCCGCCGATGTTGACCTCGCGATCGGGCGGTTGACCCGAACTCGGGTTGACCGCCCAGGCGCAGTGCACAACGACCGCCGCGCCCGCTACCGCTCGTCGTACCGTAGCCGCGTCGCGAATGTCGCCGTGCACGAAGGTTGCTTCGCTGGGCCAGCTTTCGGGCCGATGACGGGCCAGGCCGACGACGTCGTGGCCGGCGCTGAGCAGCCGCAGGACCACGCCGCGACCGATCACTCCGCTGGCCCCGGTGACGGCGATCCTCACGGGCGAACCTCAAACCTCATCTGACTAATCGTCGTCGTCGAGGAACGCGGCATTGACCAGATCGTCGAGATCCATTGTCGCGAGGTCTTTTTCCCTGTTTATATCCGCGTCGGCACCCTCGGCCTCATTGGCCAGGTTGAGCAGCAGTTCCAAGACCCCGGCCTGCCTGAGCCGTTTGACCGGAATGGACGCCACGACCCGCTGGATCTCCTCCTCGCCCGGTGCGGCTTTGGGCGCGGCTTCGGCCGAGGCGCCGCCCAACTCCTGGTGGAAGTAACCCGCCAGCGCCGCCGAGTTCGGGTAATCGAAGATCAGGGTCGGCGACAGCGGCAGCCCCGTCGCGGCTTTGAGCCGGTTGCGCATCTCGACGGCGGTCAGCGAGTCGAAACCCAACTCCTGGAACGCCTTGTCCGGATCGATCGCCTCCGCGGTGGTGTTGCCCAGCACGGTCGCGATGTGCGAGCGCACCAGATCCAGCAGGATCTCCTGCTGCTCGTCGTCCGGCAGACCTTCGAGGCGTTGCAGGAGTGCCGACTTCGACTTTGCCGCGGCCAGCGAGTCGTCAACCTGACGCCGTGCCGTCGCGTTGATCAGATCGACGAACATCGGCGGCAGGGTGCCGCCGTCGAACTTCGCCCGCAGCGCGGTGGTGTCGATGTGCGCGGGCACCAGGAACGGCTCGTCAATCACCATCGCGGTGTCGAGCAGTTGCAGGGCCTGGGTGGAGGACATCGCCGTGATGCCGTCGCGGGCGAATCGGGCGAAGTCCACGGCTTCCAGTCCACCGGTCATGCTGCTGGCCTGGTCCCACAGACCCCAGCCCAGCGAGATCGCCGGCAGACCATGCCTCCGGCGATGCACCGCCAAGCCGTCCAAGAAGCTGTTGGCGGCCGAGTAGTTCGCCTGGCCCGACGATCCCACCAGGCCGGCCATCGACGAGAACAGCACGAACGCTGAGAGATTCGAATCCTTGGTCAGCTCATGCAGGTTCCAGGCGGTGTCCACTTTGGCCCGTAGCACCGCGTCGACCCGCTCCGGCGTCAACGACGTCACCACCGCATCGTCGAGCACACCCGCGGCGTGAATCACCGCCGACAGCGGATGCTGCACCGGAATGTCGGCCAGCACCTTGGCCAGCGCCGCACGATCCGCCGCATCGCAGGCGACCACCGAGACCTCGGCCCCGGTAGCGGACAACTCGGCGGCCAATTCCGCAGCACCCGGCGCATCCGGGCCACGCCGACCGATCAGCACCAGGTTGCGAACCCCGTGATTGGCCACCACGTGGCGGGCCAGCGCCGAACCCGCCATGCCGGTGCCACCGGTGATCACCACGGTGCCCAACGCCCAGGCATCCGGCATCGTCAAGACGACCTTGCCGGTATGACGAGCCTGACTCAGATACCGCAGCGCCGCGGGTGCACGCCGCACGTCGAAGGCTGTGACCGGCAGTGGCCGCAGCGTGGTGTCGTCGAACATCGCGAACAGTTCGGTGAGCATGCGCTCGATGTGTTCGGGCCCCGCCTCGAACAGGTCGAAGGCGCGGTAGCGCACACCGGAATACTGCTCGGCGATCTCTCCGGGGTCGCGGATGTCGGTCTTACCCATCTCCAGGAAGACCCCGCCCGGGGCGACCAGTCGCAGTGAGGCATCGACAAACTCACCGGCCAGCGAGTCCAACACCACATCCACGCCGCGACCGGCGGTCACCGCACGGAATTTGTTCTCGAAGTCCAGCGTGCGCGAATCACCGATGTGATCGTCGTCAAAGCCCATCGCCCGCAACGTGTCCCACTTGCCCCGACTGGCGGTGGCAAATACCTCCAGCCCGAAGTGCCGCGCCAACTGCACCGCAGCCATACCCACACCACCGGCGCCGGCGTGCACAAGGATTCGCTGAGCCGGCTTGACGTCGGCCAAGGCAGTCAGCGCGTAGTAGGCCGTCGTGAAAACCACCGGCGCCGTGGCGGCTTCGGCATACGACCAACCGGCCGGAATCTCCATCAGCAGGCGAGCGTCGGTGATCGACATGGTGCCGGTGCCTTCGGGGAACAGTCCGGTCACCCGGTCACCGACGGCGAAACGACTGACATCCGGGGCGGTTTCGATCACGACGCCGGACGCCTCGATGCCCATGACGGCGTCCTCGTCGGGGTACAGACCCAGAGCGATCATGACGTCGCGGAAGTTGGCCGGCATGGTGCGAACCGCGACTCGGACCTGGCCGGGCTGCAGCGGTGCGTCGGCGTCCGGGATGGGCTCCAGGACCAGGTTCTCGAACGTGCCCTTGCTGGACATGCCCAGTCGCCACGCCTCGTCACCCGGGGGCACCAACAGCGCATCCACCGCTCGGCTGCCGTGCACGCGACCCGTGTACACCGTTTCCTTGCGTACCAGGACCTGCGGCTCACCGACTGCCAGTACCGTCGCAATGGTCGTATCGTTCAGCGGGGCATCGGAATCCACCAACACGATCCGGCCTGGATGCTCGGTCTGGGCCGCGCGCACCAGTCCCCACACCGCGGCACCGGCCAGATCGGTGACGTCCTCTCCCGGCAATCCGACCGCACCGCCCGTCGACACCAGCAGCATTCCGGAGTCGTTCTCGGAGAGCCAGGCTTGCAGCGCGGCCAAGGCGTCGTGGGTGCGCGCGTATGTCGAGGCCAACGGATCGTCGTCGGCTGGCTGGGATTCGAACACGTCGTACGACGGTGTCTCGGCGTGCGATCCGGGCGCCGCGGGTGACCAGACGACTTCGAAGATCCGGTCCGGGCCCGAGCCCGACACGGCGGCCATCAACTGCTGTCGCGACACCGGGCGGGCAACCATCGAAGCCACCGATAGCACCGGCAAGCCCAGCGCGTCAGCCAGCTCCACCGACACCGATGACGGACCTGACGGCGCAATGCGCGCCCGTACCGACGACGCCCCCGCCGCATGCAATGACACGCCCTGCCACGAGAACGGCACCAGGACACCGTTTTTACTGTCGTGGTCGGCCTCGCCGGCCACGATCACGGCGTGCAGGGCAGCGTCCAGCACCGCGGGGTGCACCCCGAAGCCAGTCGGTGACACACCGGCGTCATCAGGAAGGGACACGTCGGCGAAGACCTCGTCGCCGCGGCGCCACATCGCGGTCAAACCCTGGAAGGCCGGGCCGTAGCCGTATCCGCGCGCAGCCAAGCGGTCATACAGCCCGTCGATGTCGACCGGTGTCGCACCCACTGGTGGCCAGGTGGACATGTCAGCGCCCGCCTCGGCGGCGCCGGGTCGCACAACACCTTCTGCGTGCAGAGTCCAGCCCGAGTGCGCGTCGCCGCGTGAATATATCGCCACCGCGCGGTTGCCCGATTCGTCGGCGCCGCCGACGACGACTTGCATCGACACCGACCCAGTTGCCGGAATCACCAACGGCGCGGCCAACATCAGTTCATCGACGACCGTGCAGCCGACCTCATCGCCGGCGCGGATCGCCAGCTCGACAAAGCCCGAACCCGGGAAGATGACCACGCCGCCCACGGCATGATCGGCCAACCAGCCCTGTGCTGCCGAGGAAAGCCGGCCGGTCAGCAATACGCCACCCGAGCTGGGCAGTTCCACCACCGCACCCAGCAGTGCGTGCTCGCTGGCTGCCAGACCCAGACCCGCGGCGTCGACTGTGGTCTCATCGGCGGACAGCCAAAAGCGGCGCCGCTCAAAGGCATACGTCGGCAGCTCGACAAACGAGGCGCCGGGCAGCATGGCACGCCAATCCACCCCGACGCCGGATACGAAGGCCTGGGCAACACCGGTCATCAGGCTGCTCGGTTCGGGACGGTCTTTGCGCAACAACGGCACGGACACCACGTCGGCCTCGGCCAGAGATTCCTCGATGGACGAGGTCAGGCCGCCGCCGGGCCCCACTTCGACGAATCGGGGGGCGCCGGCCGCATTCGCGTGCCGGATGCTGTCGGCAAACCGGACCGCCGCCCGGACGTGGCGGGTCCAGTGGTCGGCCGTCGCGACGTCATCTCCGGCCAACTCTCCGGTCACATTCGAGATGACCGGAATGGTGACCGGATGGACGGCCAGTTCGCGTGCCGCCGCTTTGAA
>DATDLZ010000208.1:0-14918 GCA_036519055.1 Mycobacterium sp. | reverse complement strand
CTCCTCTCATTCCAGTTGCAGCGGCGGCCGAACGTATCCCCGTTGCAGCAACACTCGTGTGACCGTGACCCAACACGTCACCCGTCCCATTGTCACACCGCCGACCGCATTGTCGGACAGGTTGCATTCTTCCCGTCGCTTGACTAGATCACACCGACCTAGTGGTATTCGACTAGCGCATTACTCGTGTTCGCCATTCACTCGGGGATCACGATGCAGCCAGACCATTGATTGAGAAGGGCCTCTAGATATGTCAGATTTCGCACGCCTCGCGGTTCGTAGTCCACAGCCGTTTGACATCGTCGGCGACAGCTTCGTCTTGTGCGGGCTGGGCAGGGCGTTTGAGGGCGTGGTGGGGTCAGCAAGACTCACCGACCGCAACGGCACAGTGCTGGCCGAGATTTCGCCGATTTTTGTGCCAGCGAGCGGCTCTTTGTTCACCCTTTTCGACGTTGCGGTTACCTACGGTGTGCCTGCGACCGCGGAAGGGACATTGACCGTCGACGCGGACAACCCAAGCGGGCTGCCCGAGAATGACTTTCGGCTGATCGTCCCGCTGACGTTCGGACGCCCCCTCTTGGGCTCGTCCTACGCCGGATTTTCTCAGCACCGCGTCGTCGACGGCGACACACTGTTCGGCATCGCGGAGAACAGTTATAGCGACGGCAATTTGTGGCCGCGACTGTTCACTGCCAACCGGGACAGGATCAGCGACCCCGACCTGATCCAAGTCGGCCAAGTCCTGCGAATCCCGTTCGGGGGGCCGTAGAGACCGCTGGATGGGCACGCGCCTCGCCTCTCGACTTAGCCACCGATCCCGTTATCAAGACCAAGATGGCTTCCGAAATACCAAGGGACGCAGATCAGCTGGAGTATCGCGACAAGAACCAACACGGTCAGGGCGGCGAGCAATCCAACGGCACGCTTGCGTGTGCCGATCGGGGAAAAAGCAAGGACCAGAAATAGGGGAACGAAACCGAACTCCACCCACTTGAGGATCTGTTTAGGCGCATCGACCGCTTTGTCATAGTCGGTGAGATGCCCGTCGGGAAAACCGGTCAGGTACAGATCCCAGGCCGCTAGGTAGCCCAATAACAACGCCGCGATGGCGGCTACCACGCAAGCGACCATTGCAAGAGCCCTCATCGGCGTCGCGTTTCTCCGCACCTTCAAGATCACAACGAATACGGTTGACCCATGAGCATGGCATACCTGGCGCAACCGGAGCAGCGGCTCAGTTTCGCTCCACACCGGACGCGACGGTCGGAGAAGTTCTTCAGCGCGGCAGACCGAGGAGCCGTTCGCCGGCCAGCGTCAGCAGGATCTGCTCGGTGCCGCCGGCGATCGTCAGGCAGCGGGTGTTGAGGAAATCCTTGACTCGCTTATCGAAGGCGATGCCGGATCCCTCGCTGAGATCCATCCGGTATTCGGCCAGCGCCTGCCGGTATCGCACCCCGATGAGCTTGCGGACACTGGATTGCGCGCCGGGGTCTTGGCCGCCCACCGCGAGCTGAGCGATGCGCTGGTCGAGCAGCGAGCCGACCTGCGCGGTGATGATCAACCGCGCCAACTGATCCTGTTGCGCGACATCGAGATTCGTCTTGCCCGCTTCGGCCAGTAGCTCTTCCATCGGGTTACCGAGCGCGGTACCTGCGGCCATCGCGATCCGCTCGTTGGCCAGCGTGGTGCGGGCCAGCCGCCAGCCGTCGTTGACCGCGCCGACCACCATCTCGTCGGGAACGAAGACGCCGTCGAGGAACACCTCGTTGAACAACGCGTCGCCGGTGATTTCGCGCAGCGGCCGGATCAGGATGCCGGGCGAACTCATGTCGATCAGGAAGTAGGTGATCCCTTTGTGTTTCGCAGCCTCGGGATCGGTGCGGGCCAGGCAGACACCCCACTGCGCTTTGTGCGCCGACGACGTCCACACCTTCTGTCCGGTCAGCTCCCATCCGCCGTCGACCCGCACCGCTTTGGTGCGCAGCGATGCCAGGTCCGATCCGGCTTCCGGCTCGGAAAACAGTTGACACCAGAAGATGTCGCCGCTCAGGGTGCCCGGGACGAAACGCTCCACTTGCTCAGGCGTGCCGTGCTCGAGGATGGTCGGTGCCGCCCACCAGCCGATCACCAGGTCAGGCCGGATCACCCCTGCCGATGACATCTCCTGATCGATCAGCAGCTGCTCGGCCGGTCCGGCGCCGCGCCCGTACGGCGCGGGCCAGTGCGGCGCCAACAGCCCCGCCTCGGCCAGCTTCGCCTGGCGCTTGTCGTCGGGCAGCGCGGCGACTCCGGCGACCGCGTCGGCGATCTCGGGGCGCAGGTCGGCGACATCGCTCAGGTCGATGCCGAGGTCGCGGCGTACGCCGGCCGAGGTCAGCTCGGCAGTTCGGCGCAGCCAGCGTGCAGGCCCGCCGAGGAACTGCCCGATCCCGTAGGCCCGGCGCAGATAGAGATGCGCGTCGTGCTCCCAGGTGATTCCGATGCCGCCGAGGACCTGAATGCAGTCTTTGGCGTTGGCCTTGGCGGCGTCGATCCCGATGCCCACGGCGATGGCCACGGCGATGGACAGCTGGCGATGATCACCGTCGTTGGCGGCGCGGGCGGCATCGGCGGCGGCCACCGCCACCTGCTCTGTGCGGCACAGCATCTCGGCGCACAGGTGCTTGATCGCCTGGAAGCTGCCGATCGGTTTGCCGAACTGCTCGCGCACCTTGGCATAGGCGACGGCGGTATCGAGCGTCCACCGGGTGATCCCCGTGGCTTCGGCGGACAGTACGGTGGCTGTCAGATCCGTCACCCAGTCCGCGGGGGCGTCCAGCACGCTGGCCGGCGCAGTGGTGAGCACGGCGCGAGCCAGCGGTCGGGAGAAGTCGCTGGCCTGTAGCGGCTCGACGGCCACCGTGCCGGCCGCGTCGGCGGCGGCTGAGTCGACGAGCAGCCACCTGTCGCCGGCCGGCAGCAACAGCAGACCACCGGCGACGCCGCCAAGCACGAACGGCACAGTGCCCGAGGCTCGCGAAGCCGTCGCGTCGAATTCCACATCACTGCCTAGCGCGACTCCGGCGGTGCGTTCCCCCGTGGCGAGAGCCTCGCGCAGCTGCGGATCAGACACCACCAGTGTGGCCAGCGCGGTGGTCGCCACCGGGCCCGGCACCAGGGCCCTGGCAGCCTCTTCGACCATCGCGGACAGGTCCTCGATGCTGCCGCCGGCCCCGCCGCACTCCTCGGGGACCGCGACGCCGAACAGGCCCAGCTCGGCCAGGCGAGCGAAGACCGGCTGCCAGGCCTTCGGCTCACCCTGCTCGATATCCCGGACCGCTGCGGTCGCCCCGGACCCGGCCGCCCAGTCGCGCACCAGCTCCCGCGCCGCAAACTGTTCGTCGGTGATGGTCGTGGCCACCTGAACTCCTCGATCGACGGGAATAGGCGCTGCCGAGACGCAACGCACAGCACTAGAACGTGTTCTAATAGTGCCAGTGTTCGATCGTCAAGTCGAATGCCATCGCAGCAGGACATCCCGGTGTCCCGGCGGCACGGAGGTGGGAAATTCGCGCTCGGCATGCGTATCGTTTCGAGCGAGGACGCAAGAAAAGGAGCTGTCCGTCAGATGTCGTCGCCAGCGAACTCCAACTCGGGGCAACCCTCGAGTTCGGCCCCTGCGCAACCTCGTGAGGTGATGAACGTGGCGGTACTTGCCGAGTCGGAACTCGGCTCCGAAGCACAGCGGGAACGTCGCAAGCGGATTCTGGACGCGACGATGGCCATCGCCTCCAAGGGCGGCTACGAAGCTGTTCAGATGCGTGCGGTCGCCGACCGCGCGGATGTCGCCGTGGGGACGCTGTACCGGTATTTCCCGTCGAAGGTGCATCTGCTGGTGTCCGCGCTGGGTCGCGAGTTCGAACGCATCGACGCCAAGACTGACCGCTCCGCGCTGACCGGCGGAACGCCATACCAGCGACTGAACTTCATGGTGAGCAAGCTCAACCGCGCGATGCAGCGCAATCCGCTGCTCACCGAGGCCATGACCCGTGCTTACGTCTTCGCCGACGCGTCGGCGGCCGGCGAGGTCGATCACGTCGAGAAGCTGATCGACTCGATGTTCGCCCGCGCGATGAGCGATGGCGAACCGAGCGAGGACCAGTACCACATCTCGCGGGTGATCTCCGATGTGTGGCTGTCGAATCTGCTGGCGTGGCTGACTCGACGGGCGTCGGCCACTGACGTCAGCAAGCGGCTGGATCTGGCAGTGCGACTGCTGATCGGCAACGGGGACACCGCCACGGTGTGATTTCGGGGTCGAGCCGACCCCTTAGGCCGGCGGCCCGGCGGTGCGTCCGCGGATCAGCTCGGTGTCTAGCACCTCGATCGTCGGGTTGATATCGCCCTTATGCAGGAGCTCACCGGCGCGGCGGCCCTTTTCCAGACTCGGTTGCGCGACCGTGGTCAGGCCGCGGCTCATCGCCTCGGGCACACCGTCGAAACCGGTCACGGTCATCTGGCCGGGCGCGTATTTTCCGCGTGCGCGCAGATAATCCATCGCCGAGATGGCCAGCACGTCAGCGGTGCACATCAGCGCGGTGATCCGCGGATTGGCCCGCAGCGCGATCTCGGCCGCGACGCCACCGGATGTCGCCGTGTGCTCGTGGCTTTCGACTACGGTCAGCGAATCCGGGTCGAGGCCGGCGGCTGCCATCGCCTCGCGGACACCGCGGATGCGCTCGCTCTGCACGTGAAACGTGGATGCCCGCAGACGACCGGGGTCGGCCAACCCTTGGTGACGGTCTCGCAGTAGCCGCATGGTCAGCAGCCCGATCTCGCGATGCCCCAAACCGAGCACGTAATCGGCCATCGTGCGCATCGCTGCCCGGTCATCGATGCCCACCTGCGAGGCGCCGGGCACGTCTTTGGGTTGGTCGACGACCACCAGCGGCAGCCGCCGTTGCAAGACGACCTGCAGATAGGGATCGTCGCCGGCCGCCGAGTACACCACGAACCCGTCCACGCCCGCGGCAAGCACGGACGCCGTTCCCTCGGCGACATCACGGTTCGGGCCAACCGCCACCAGCAGCAGCCCCTGGCCGAACTCTTCGCACGATTCCGCAAGTCCTGCAACGAAATCCAGCGCGGCGGGATCGCTGAAGGAATAGGTGAGGGGTTCGGTGATCATCAGACCCACCGCACCTGCCCAGCGAGTGCGCAGCGACCGCGCCACCGGGTCAGGTCCCGGGTAGCCCAACCGTTTGGCCGTGGCGAGCACGCGTTCACGCAACGCGTCCGAGAGTTGATCGGGACGGTTGTACGCGTTCGAGATCGTGGTGCGCGAGACTTTGAGCTCAGCCGCCAGCGATGCCAGGGTCGCCCGGCGTCGCGGCATGGGGCTCATGTTTTGTGAGGCTACCGGGCATTGCGCAGGTGAGCGCGTGGTCGCGGGGTTTTTCCGACGCTAAGCCTGGGCGGTGGGACGCACAACGATCTCGCCGACATCGACGTCGGACGGCTGCTCGATCGCGAAGGCGATCGCTCGCGCGACCGCCTCGGGTGCCATCGCGATGACATCTCGCCGCCGCTCCAACTCGGCCCGGGCGGCCGGATCGGTGATCGACTCGGCGAAGTTCGTCGACGTCATTCCGGGCGAGATGATCGTCACCCGAAGGTTGTCGCCCGCTTCCTGACGAAGACCCTCCGAGATTGCGCGGACCGCCATCTTGGTGCCCGCGTACACCGACTGACCCGGCGTGACCCGGAAGGCCGCGGTCGAGGCGGTATTGACGAAATGCCCAAAGCCCTGGCGACGGAACACCGGAAGCGCCGCCGCGATCCCGAACAGGACGCCTTTGAGGTTGACGTCGACCATCGCCTCCCAGTCGTCGACGCAGTGCTCGTCGAACGGCGAGACCGGCATGATGCCGGCGTTGCTGACCAGGACATCGAGCCGGCCATAGGTGTCGGTGGCCGTCGAGACGAGCTCCGCAAGGTCGGTTCGACGGCTGACGTCGGTCGGCTTGGCGACCGCGTCGGCACCCGACTCCGTCAACCGCGCCGCAACTGCGTTGAGCCTGTCCGCGTTGCGCGCACCCAGAACCAGCCTGGCTCCGCGTTCGGCGAGCAACGTCGCGGTCGCCTCGCCGATCCCGCTGCTGGCCCCGGTGATCGCCACTACCTTGCCGTCAATCGCCACAGGCCCGAAGCTACGCGCGGATCCACGCCTAAGCTAACGACCGTGGCCAGCATCGACCTCAACGCCGACTTGGGTGAGGGATTCGGCGTCTGGCGGCTCGGAGATGACGACGCCATGCTCGGCATCGTCACCAGCGCCAACGTCGCGTGCGGTTTCCACGCGGGCGACCCAGCCGGCCTGCTGTCGGTGTGCAGGCTGGCCGCCGAGCGCGGCGTGCGTATCGGCGCGCAGGTGAGCTATCGCGACCTGGCCGGCTTCGGCCGGCGCTTCATCGACGTCACACCTGAGGATCTGCTGGCCGACGTCGTCTATCAGATCGGCGCCTTGCACGGGCTTGCGCAGGCGGCCGGCTCCGCGGTGTCCTACGTCAAACCCCATGGGGCGCTGTATAACACGATCATGATCAACCGCGAGCAGGCAGCCGCGGTCGCAGAGGCGGTGCGAACGGTCGACGCCGGACTTCCGGTGCTGGGCCTGGGCGACTCGGTCTTCTTCGACGAAGCTCGACAGCGGGGGCTACGTACCGTGCCCGAGGCATTCGCCGATCGCGCCTATCGGCCGAACGGCCAGTTGGTGTCGCGGCGGGAACCCGGCGCAGTGCTCAATGATCCGGCCGCCATCGCCGAGCGAGTGCTGGCCATGGCGACGTCGGGAACCGTGACCGCGGTCGACGGATCGACAGTCGCAGTGCACGTGGAATCGGTGTGCGTACACGGTGATTCGCCCGGAGCGGTGCAGATCGCATCGGCTGTCGCGGACCGACTGAAGACCGCCGGCATCGAGTTGAAGGCGTTCTGCTGATGCGGCTGCGACCCGGACGTCCGGATCTCGCGCGGCACTCGCACCGGTTCAGCGTGCCGGTCGCCGGCCCCGATGCTCCGCTGACGGTGACGTGGCTGGGCGTTTCGACGCTGCTGATCGACGACGGGACTTCGGCCGTGATGACCGACGGCTTCTTCTCCCGGCCCGGTCTGGGCCGCGTCGGGGTGGGCAAAGTCTCGCCGTCGCCGGCCCGGGTGGACGGATGCCTGGCACGCGTCGGCGTCACGAGGTTGGCGGCGGTCATCCCGGTGCACACGCATTTCGACCACGCGCTGGATTCCGCGCTGGTCGCTGACCGCACCGGGGCGCAATTGGTTGGCGGCGAGTCCGCGGCCAATGTCGGCCGCGGCCATGGACTTGCCGCAGAACGCCTGGTGATCGCCAACTCGGACACACCAATTCGGTTGGGCGCCTTCGACATAACGTTGGTGAAATCGCGCCATAGCCCACCCGACCGGTTTCCCGGCTCCATCGATCAGCCGGTAGTGCCGCCGGTGAGGGCAGCGGCTTACCGATGTGGCGAGGCCTGGTCGGCGTTGGTACATCACCGATCGTCGGGACGCCGGCTGTTAATTCAGGGCAGCGCCGGATTCGTGAAGGGTTCGCTGACCGGCCGGCAAGCCGAGGTGGTCTATCTCGGCGTGGGCCAGCTCGGCGTGCAGCCGGAGTCGTATGTCGTCGACTACTGGACGGAGACGGTGCGAGCCGTGAGTGCGCGCCGCGTGGTCCTGGTGCACTGGGACGATTTCTTCCGCCCGTTGTCGAAGCCGTTGCGCGCCTTGCCCTATGTCGCCGACGACCTGGACGCGTCGGTGCGTGTCCTGAGCAGGCTGGCCGAGCAGGACGGCGTCGCGCTGGACATGCCGACGGTGTGGCAACGCGAAGACCCGTGGGCCTGAGTTTGACGCTCATCCTTGGCCTCCTGTCGCTGGCGGCTGTCCTGGCGTTCGCCGTTGCCCGTCCACGGGGCTGGCCGGAGGCGTTCGCCGCCGTGCCGGCTGTGGTGCTGCTGATCGCCGTCGGCGCGATCTCGATGCACGATGCGATCACCGAAGCTGCCCGGCTGTCGCGCGTCGTCGCATTCCTGGGCGCAGTGCTGGTGCTGGCCAAGATGTGTGACGACGAAGGCTTGTTCGAGGCTGCCGGGGCGGCGATGGCGCGCGGACGGGTTGGTTCACGACGCCTGCTGCGGCAGGTGTTCGTCATCGCCGCCGTCATTACCGCGGCGTTGAGCCTCGACGCGACGGTGGTATTGCTGACCCCGGTTGTGCTGACCACGGTTCGGCGACTGCGGGCGCCGGTCCGTCCGCACGCCTATGCCACTGCGCACCTGGCCAATGCCGCGTCGCTGTTGCTGCCGGTGTCGAATTTGACCAACCTGCTTGCCTTTCACGCCGCAAACGTGTCGTTCGTCAGGTTCACCTTGCTGATGACGCTGCCGTGGCTGGCCGCAGTGGGCACCGTCTACGTCGTTTTCCGGGTGTTCTTCCGCCATGACCTCAGCGTGCAACCCGATCCCGAGCAGGACGAGCCCGCGCCCCCGACGCCGGTATTCGCGTTGGTGGTCGTCGCGCTGACGCTGATCGGCTTCGTGGTCGCCGAGGCCGCGGGGGTGGCGCCGGCCTGGGCCGCGCTCGCCGGAGCCACGGTGATGGCGGTACGCAGCCTGGCCCACCGGCACACCTCGGCGGCGGATGTCGTGCGTGCGGCGAACGTACCGTTTCTGGTGTTCGTGCTCGCGTTAGGCGTTGTCGTGCAGGCGGTTATGCGCAACGGTGTGTCCGCCCGGATGGGCGCGCTGTTGCCGTCTGGGTCCGGGCTGCTCGCGTTGTTGGGATTCGCGGCGCTGGCGGCCGTGCTGGCCAACATCGTCAACAACCTGCCCGCAACACTCGTGCTGGTGCCGCTGGTGGCGCCGGTCGGCCCGGCCGCGGTGCTGGCCGTGCTGATCGGAGTGAACATCGGCCCGAATTTGACCTACGTCGGATCGCTATCGAACCTATTGTGGCGCAGTGTCTTACGTCGATACGACGTACCCGCCAGCATCGGCGAATACACCCGTCTCGGATTGTTCACGGTGCCGACCTCCCTCATCGCCGCCGTGCTGGCGTTATGGGCCGCGGTGCGGGTGCTGGGCGTCTAGCGGCGGTAGGCACGCGGCAGCACGCGAACCAAGCTAGCTCGCGTAGGCCGGACCTTGCGGCATCAGATGCAGCCGAACGAGTTTGCGCCACCGTCGTTGCCGGTAGCGGTATATACCGAGCGCAAGGGCCGCAACGAAAGCAGTCATGCGGCCGGCATCGATGTCGACAGTGTCCGAATAGCGGCAGGTCGCCTCGTCGATCGGCTGGACCTTCAGCGTGTGATTCCATGCCCGCAGCACACCGCCATGCTCATGGGTCCGGATCGTCTGGGTTGGCTCGTCGACGTCGATGACTTCGATGGTGTGCCGGTAGGCGGGTACGACATGGAACGCGAACAGCCATCCGGTGCCACGCTCGCCGGCACGCAGCGGCTCAGCTCGTCCTGACAGCGCGGGAACAGCAAAGAGACCTTTGCATACGTAGAGGAATGTGACCGGCGATTGCATTGCCCGCCATACGCGATCGGCGCTGGTAGGCAACGTCGTCTCCAGATGAATGGTCCGCATGGGTGACTCCTGGAAGTGTTAGGGTTCGCTAATTCTGCGGGCTGACGCATGGATTGACTACTCGCATTCTCCGGAGGAGGACACCATGGCCCCATCGGATCGATTCCAGCCGCGTAAACAGCCAAAGCAGGATCGGGCGGCGCAGACCCGACAGCGGATACTGGATTCGGCAGCTCACGTTTTCGCCGTGTACGGCTATGCCGCCGGGACGACCAACCGCATCGCTGAGCACGCCGAGTTGTCGATCGGCTCGCTGTACCAATACTTTCCGAACAAAGACTCGATCCTGCATGCGCTGATGGACGCGCACGTCGATGCTGGAGCCAAGCTGCTGGGCGACCGATTGTCAGGCGGCCTGCCAGAACATCTCGATGACGCTCTGCGCGTCTTCGTCCGGGCAACCATCGATAACCACCGCGACAATCCGCGACTGCATCAGGTGTTGTTCGAGGAAGCTCCCCGCGCGCCGGCGTTCCTCTCGCGGCTGCATGCCTTGGAAGAGACCATGGTGCACGCGACTGCCGAACTTCTGGATGAACACCCGGCGGTGCATGCCAGTGGCAGGCTCAGCGCCCGCCTGGTCGTGGCCACCATCGAATCTCTGGTTCACCGACTCATCGCGTCGCCCGACCCAGTCGATCCACAACAGCTCGAAGACGAGATCGTTCTCCTGCTCACCGGATACCTGAGCGGGACAAGATCTTTCACCGCGGTCTGAAGCGACGGCGGTCTAGCGCCGGCGCTGACGGGCGATTTCAGCCAGCACGACCCCGGCGGCCACCGAGGCATTCAACGATTCGGTAGGACCCGACATCGGGATCGACACCACCGCATCGCAGCTCTGGCGGACCAGCCGGGACAACCCCTTGCCTTCCGATCCGACCACTACCACGATCGGGTCGCCGCCGTCCACGTCGTCGACGATCGTGTCGCCGTCGGCGTCGAGTCCGACCAGCTGCAGGCCTCGGTCGGACCAATCCTTAAGTGTCCGATTGAGATTCGTGGCGCGCGCGACCGGAATCCGGGCCGCCGCGCCGGCACTGGTTCGCCACGCGACTGCCGTCACAGACGCAGACCGCCGCTCCGGAATGAGCACGCCGTGGCCGCCGAACGCCGCGACTGAGCGGACGATCGCGCCCAGGTTTCGTGGGTCGGAGATGTTGTCCAGTGCGACGAGCAGGGCCGGCGGGGTGGCGATAGCCGTCTTGAGTAAGTCGTCGGGATGCAGGTAGTTGTACGGCGGCACCTGCAGCGCGATGCCCTGGTGCAACCCGTTGGTGGTCATCCGATCCAGGTCAGTGCGTGGCACTTCGAGTATCGCGATGCCGGAATCGGCTGCCAGAGTGACGGATTCGGTGAGTCGTTCGTCGGCCTGGGTGCCGAGCGCCACATAAAGCGCGGTCGCCGGGACCCCGGCGCGCAGGCATTCCAGTACCGGGTTGCGCCCCAACACGGTCTCGAAACCGTCGTCTTTGCGTTTGGCGGGCCGGCGCGCCTGTGCCTTGGCTCGCTTGGCGGCCGGGTGGTTCGGGCGCATGTGCGCGGGCGGAGTAGCTCCGCGGCCCTCCAGCCCGCTGCGTCGCTGCCCGCCGGAGCCGACAATTGGGCCCTTCTTGGTGCCGGCCTTGCGAATCGCTCCGCGGCGTTGGGAGTTACCGGCCATCGGCCTGGGTTCCCAGTGACCACTGCGGGCCATCGCCGGTGTCGGTGACCTCGATATGGGCGTCTTTGAGGCGGTCCCGGATCTCGTCGGCGAGCTTCCAGTCGCGCTGCACGCGGGCCTGTTCGCGGCGCTCCAACTCGGCGCGCACCAGCACGTCTACCGCGCCCAGCGCGGCCGAGGTCTCGTCGCGCGACTCCCAGCGCTCGTCCAGCGGATCGCAGCCGAGAATGCCCATCATCGCCCGGATCTCTGCGGCGTGGGCCAGTGCGGTGTCGTGGTCGCCCGCGTCGAGCGCTCGGTTGCCCTCCGCGCGGGTGCGGTGCACCTCGGCCAGCGCCGTCGGCACCGCGAGGTCGTCGTTGAGTGCGGCGGCGAACCGCGGCGTCCACTGCCCAGGCTCGACCGCACCGACCCGGGTGCGCACCCGATGCAGGAACTCCTCGATGCCGACATAGGCGTTGACCGCGTCCATCAACGCCGTCTCGGAGAACTCCAGCATCGAGCGATAGTGGGCGCTGCCCAGGTAGTACCGGAGTTCGGCGGCGCGTACGCGCTGCAGCATTGCCGGGATCGACAGCACGTTGCCCAGCGACTTGCTCATCTTCTCGCCGCCCATGGTGACCCAGCCGTTGTGCAGCCAGTAGCGGGCGAACTTGTCGCCGGCGGCGCGGCTTTGAGCGATCTCGTTCTCGTGATGTGGAAAGACCAAATCCATTCCGCCGCAATGGATGTCAAATTCCGGGCCGAGATAGGTGCGAGCCATCGCAGAACACTCGAGATGCCAGCCGGGCCGTCCCCGTCCCCACGGCGTGGGCCATGACGGTTCGCCGGGTTTGGCGCCTTTCCACAGCGTGAAGTCCCGCTGATCACGCTTACCGGTCGCGACTCCCTCGCCCTGATGCACGTCATCGATCCGATGCCCGGACAGTTGGCCGTACTCGGGATAGCTCAACACGTCGAAGTAGACGTCGCCGCAACCGGCGTAGGCGTTGCCCGATTCGATCAGCCGCTCGATCAGCTCGACCATCTGGGTGATGTGACCGGTGGCCCGCGGCTCGGCGGACGGCGGCAGAACGCCGAGCGCGTCGTAGGCGGCCGAGAACGCCCGCTCGAAGGTCGCCGCCCATTCCCACCAGGGCCGGTCGGCGGCGGCGGCCTTGTTGAGGATCTTGTCGTCGATGTCGGTGACGTTGCGGATGAAGGCGACGTCGCAGCCCCGCGCGCTGAGCCAGCGGCGCAGGATGTCGAACGCGACCCCGCTGCGCACATGACCGATGTGCGGCAGTCCCTGCACGGTGGCGCCGCACAAATAAATGGAGACGTGCCCGGGCCGCAGCGGAACGAACTCACGCACGGCACCCGTCGCCGTGTCGTGTAGCCGCAGGTCGGCGCTATCGGTCACGACGTGCCAGCTTACCGGGCCGGATATCTAATCGATGACCACTGCACCGTCGCCGAGTCGATTGCGCCGACAAAGCCCGCCGGATACGGCACGAGCGTCCACCAGCAAGGGAAACGATCACCGCGATGCGAAAGATCGGCTGGCCCTGCGGCGGCTAGCGCGTGGTGTCGTCGACTGCGACCAGCAAAGCCGTCGCGATTGCCGCCCGGCCCTCGCCACGCCCGGTCAGCCCCAGCCCGTCGGTGGTGGTCGCCGACACCGACACCGGCGCATCCAGCACTTCGGTCAGCGCCGTCTGCGCCTCAGCGCGACGCGGCCCGACCCTGGGATGGTTGCCGATCACCTGTACCGCCGCGTTGCCGACGCGGTAACCGTGCTGCGCGATCAGATCCGCGACGTGGCGCAGCATCGTCATACCGCTGACACCGGCCCACCGCGGGTCGCCGACACCGAACACGTCGCCGATATCGCCCAATCCGGCCGCCGACAGCAGCGCGTCGCACAGCGCGTGCACGGCCACGTCGCCGTCGGAGTGCCCGGCGCAGCCGTCGACATCGGGATACAGCAGGCCAAGCAACCAGCACGGCCTGCCAGGTTCTATGACGTGCACATCGGTGCCTACGCCGACTCGCGCGTTCACTGGTTCACGATCGCTTGGGCCAGCAGCAAGTCGAGGCGAGTGGTGATCTTGAATGCCAGCGGGTCGCCGTCGACCACTTGCACCTGCCCGCCGACGTGCTCGACCAGCGACGCGTCGTCGGTGAAATCCGCCGTTCCGGCCTGTTGGTACGCGCGCAGCAACAGTTCGGTGGCAAAACCCTGCGGGGTTTGCACGGCACGCAGCCCGGCCCGCTCCGGCGTCCCCAGGACCGCGCCGTTGGCATCGACGGCCTTGATGGTGTCTGAGAGCGGCAGCACGGGCACGACGGCCTGATGGCCGGCTCGCAACGCTTCGACGACCCGCACCACCAACTCGGGCGGTGTCAGCGCCCGGGCAGCGTCGTGTACCAGCACGAAATCGGGTTCTTCTGCATCCTCGACGGCCGCGAGCGCCCGGGCGACCGACTCACCGCGATTGGCTCCGCCGGCGACGACGGTCGCGCTGTTGCCGAGGATCAGTTTGGCCCGGTCGGTGCGATCGGGCGGCACCGCCACGACGACGCGGTCGACGACGCCCGAATGCAGCAGGCCGTCGACGGCACGTTCAACCAGGGTGCGTCCCTCGAGCTGAAAGAAAGCCTTGGGAACGCCGGCGGCCAGCCGTTCGCCCGACCCCGCGGCCGGGACAACTGCGACCGTGCCGGTCAACCCCGTTCCTTGCGACTCAGGGAATTCAGGAAGCGGCGGCGAGAACCTCGTCCAAGATGGTGTCGGCCCTGGCCTCATCGGTGCTCTCGGCCAACGCCAACTCACCGACCAGAATCTGCCGGGCCTTGGCCAGCATGCGCTTCTCGCCGGCGGACAGGCCGCGTTCCTGATCGCGGCGCCACAGGTCACGGACGACCTCAGCAACCTTGTTGACGTCGCCGGAGGCAAGCTTCTCCAGGTTGGCCTTGTAGCGGCGAGACCAGTTCGTCGGCTCTTCGGTGTGCGGCGCGCGAAGCACCTGGAACACCTTGTCGAGGCCCTCTTGGCCCACCACGTCGCGGACGCCGACGTACTCGGCGTTCTCAGCGGGTACTCGAACTGTCAGGTCGCCCTGCGCCACCTTCAAGACGAGATATTCCTTTTGTTCCCCTTTGATGGTTCGGGTTTCAATCGCCTCGATCAACGCAGCACCGTGGTGTGGATAGACAACGGTGTCTCCGACCGCAAAATTCATCAGTTTCGAGCCCCTTTCGTAACTCCATACTAACACGTCGCGCTAACACGTGCGGAACAACGGTGCAGGTCAGGGGCATCAGGCATGTGCAAAGGGGGTTGACATACGGAGCGTTTCGTGCAAGGTGCCGACATATCGAGAACCCGTTCGGCGGCGCCCGGGAGGCTGGAGTTGTGAGCGGTTCGAGGTGTCAAAGTGGCTGTTGCGCTGCTCTAATCCGACTCTGGTGCCCTGCGGTTCCGCGGCCCGCGCCGACCTACTACTGTGCATAGTCGAACCGCAGTGGCGTTCGAGGGCCGAGCAGGAGGCTTTGAGTGAACCGCTTCGACTACCGCGTCTCGAAATCCCGCTCGAGTCGTCGCTCGGCAAAGCTCGCCGCGC
>DATDLZ010000207.1:0-2215 GCA_036519055.1 Mycobacterium sp. | reverse complement strand
GCCAGTTTGTTGTGGCGACTGCGGAAAAGGTTGACGGTGTGCGCGATGTCGGCCAGCGGCACATCGGCGCCCTGGCCCGCCATCCAATCGGCCAGTGCCGTCGCCCATGACGCGATCCGCTGCTCGCTCTTGGCGGAGATGGTCAGCGTGGTCACCGGTGACGCCGGGTCGGCGGCGGCGGACGGCACGGGGTCCGGCCCCTGCTCGATCACGACGTGTGCGTTCGTCCCGCCGATGCCGAACGACGATATGGCAGCCCGGCGCGGGCCTTCTTCTGCCGGCCACGGGCTGAGCTCGGTGGGAACGAACAGCCGGGTGGGCGACGGGTCGATCGCCGGATTCCATTGCGCGAAGTTGAGATTGGGCGGGATCTGCGCCCGCTGCACGGACAACGCGGCCTTGATGAAGCCGGCGATACCGGCCGCGGCCTCCAGGTGGCCGAAGTTGGATTTCACTGCGCCCAGCGCACATTGGCTCTCGCCGCGGCCGTACTGATCCGCCAGCGCTTCGAATTCGATCGGGTCACCCAGCCCGGTGCCGGTGCCGTGTGCCTCGACGTAGTTCACCGAGCCTGCGGTCACGTCGGCGCTGCGCAGTGCACTCCTGATGACGTCTTGTTGCGCAATGGTGTTGGGCGCGGTCAGGCCGTTGGACCGGCCGTCCTGGTTGACCGCGGAACCCCGCACCACGGCCAGCACGCGGTCCCCGTCGCGCACGGCGTCGGTCAGCCGCTTGAGCACCACCACACCGCAGCCCTCGCCGCGGACGAATCCGTCGGCGCGGGAGTCGAAGGAGTAGCACCGGCCGTTCGGGGACAGCATTCCCCACTTGGCCATCGCGATCTGAGTTTCCGGCCGCAGGATGAGGCTGACCCCGCCGGCCAGGGCCAGGTCGCTCTCGCGCAGCCGCAGGCTCTGGCAGGCCAGATGAATCGTCACCAGCGACGATGAACACGCGGAGTCGATCGCCACCGCCGGACCCCGCAACCCGAGCAGGTACGCGATGCGCCCGACGGCGACGGCGTGGGCATTGCCGGTCGCCGAGTAGGCGTCGATGGTGTCTGGGTTGGCCGCCGAAATCGTTTGGTACTCGCCGTAATACACGCCCATCATGACGGCGGCGCGCACACCGGACAGTTCCTCGGTCGCGATCCCGGCGTGTTCGAGCGCCTCGTAGGCCACCTCGAGCATCAGCCGCTGCTGGGGGTCCATGGCTTCGGCTTCACGCGGGGAGATCCCGAAGTAGTCGGCGTCGAAGCCGGCCACGTCGGGCAGGAACCCACCCCACTTGGACGACATCCGGCCGGGCGCGAACTGGTCCGGGTCGTAGTACTCGTCGGCGTTCCAGCGATCCGCCGGGATCTCACTGATCCCGTCGCCGCTGTTCGTCAGGAAGTCCCAGTAGCCCTCCGGGCCCACCGCGCCGCCCGGGAAACGGCAGCCCATACCGACCACGGCGATCGGCTCGGCGGTGGCGATCCGTGAGGCCTTGTCGAACTGCTGCGTCAGCGCGTCCCGCTTCTCGCCGGACATCGCCGAAACTCTGTCGTAAATCGTCGCCATCAGAAAATACCGCTCTCACTGCCCGCCGAAGCCGACTCCACGCTGTCGAACAATTCATCCAGCACACCGCTCGCCGTGTCGGCCGCTGGATCGGCGGTATCTTCCTCTGGCACGTCTGGGGGTGCAAGCAGGCCCGCCACATACACCGCCAACGAGGAGATCGTCGGGTGGTTGAACAACATATTCGCCGACACGTCCAGCCCGACCAGCTTCTTGGTCTCCTTGAGGACCGTCATGGCCATCATCGAGTCCAGGCCCAGTTCAGGGAACGGGGCGTCGAGGTTGATCGCCGACGGCGACATCCGCAGCTCGCGGCCCAAGATGGCCTGCAACCTGGTCTGTAGTTCGCTGAGCCGGTCCTCGGTGGACAACGTCGACCAGTCCGGGGCCGCGGCCGCCGGCACGTCCGCGTCGTCGCCGGTCGCCCGGTGCCCGGTGCTCGGGACGCCGACGACGGCGTCGAATTCTGAGACGACCTTGCCGAAGTAGTCGAGGTCGCGGAACTCCGGAGTGGCCGCCACCGCGCGGTCCAGCCGCAGCCGTCCGACACCCACCCGGTTGAGCGGACCGCCGACCAGGTTCTGCAGCGCCTCGATGCCTTCGTCGGGCGTGATCGGGTCGAGCACGCTGTAGGTCAGCGCCCGGCTCATGCC
>DATDLZ010000206.1:0-3911 GCA_036519055.1 Mycobacterium sp. | reverse complement strand
GGCCCGTCAGGTCGGGGTGCCCTACATCCTGGTCGCGCTGAACAAGGCCGACATGGTCGACGACGAGGAGCTGCTGGAGCTCGTCGAGCTGGAGGTCCGCGAGCTGCTGGCCGCCCAGGAGTTCGACGAGGACGCCCCGGTCATCAAGGTGTCTGCGCTGAAGGCCCTCGAAGGCGACGAGAAGTGGGTCAAGTCCGTCGAGGAGCTGATGGACGCGGTCGACGAGTCGATTCCGGACCCGGTCCGCGAAATCGCGCTGCCGTTCCTGATGCCCGTCGAGGACGTGTTCACCATCACCGGTCGTGGCACCGTGGTCACCGGCCGTGTCGAGCGCGGCGTGATCAACGTCAACGAGGAAGTCGAGATCGTCGGAATCAAGCCGGCCAGCACCAAGACCACCGTCACCGGTGTGGAGATGTTCCGCAAGCTGCTCGACCAGGGACAGGCCGGCGACAACGTCGGGCTGCTGCTGCGTGGTATCAAGCGTGAGGACGTCGAGCGCGGCCAGGTCGTCGTGAAGCCCGGCACCACCACGCCGCACACCGACTTCGAGGGCCAGGTCTACATCCTGTCCAAGGACGAGGGTGGCCGGCACACGCCGTTCTTCAACAACTACCGTCCGCAGTTCTACTTCCGCACCACCGACGTGACCGGTGTCGTGACGTTGCCGGAGGGCACCGAGATGGTGATGCCCGGTGACAACACCGAGATCGTGGTGAAGCTGATCCAGCCTGTCGCCATGGACGACGGTCTGCGGTTCGCGATCCGCGAGGGTGGCCGCACCGTCGGCGCCGGCCGGGTCACCAAGATCATCAAGTAGTTTCCACAGCACAACCAACGGCGCTCATCCTTCAGGGATGGGCGCCGTTGTGTGTCTCCGCGCGTTATGCTTCCGCTCGCGTAGCGATACGCTGTCCCGCGTCATCGATCGGCCGACGACTGGAGCAGTCATGCTTGCGCGCTATCTCAAAGCTCAGATCATCGTTCTGGTGTGCGGCGGCCTGGTGGGCCCGATCTTTCTCATTACGTACTTTGCGCTCCCTAGAATGCTTGGCTCATTCGGCCCCGATGTGGACTCGATGGCGCAGCAGTCCACCCAGTGGTTGCTCTGGGTCGGGGCGCTGATCACCGTCGCCGATGTGCTGGTCGCGGTGTGGCTGGCCAACCGCGGCGCCAAGTCCTCGGCCAAGAGCGCGGCACTGCACCAGACCGGGGTGTTGGCGACGGCGCAGATCATGGGTCTGGCCGAAACCGGAATGCGCATCAACGAGCGGCCGGTGGTCAGCCTCGACCTGCACATCGCCGGACCCGGGTTTGATTTCGGCGACCGGAAGCGGGTGACCGTCGACATCTCCAAACAGGCGATTGTGACGGCGCGCAAACTCGTGGTACTGGTGGATCCCAACACGCGCGAATACGAGATCGACTGGCAGGCAAGCGCATTGATCGCTGGCGTGGTGCCCGCGCAGTTCACCAGCACCGAGGACAACACGACTTACGACCTGAGTGGACAGGCCGGCCCGCTGATGGAGATCCTGCAGATCTACAAAGCCAACAATCTGCCGTTCAGTGGCACCGTCGATATGCGCAACTACCCCGGGGTGCGCCAGCAGATCATGGCTGTGGTCCGGCGTGCCGCGGCTCAGCAGCCCACGCCCGCCGCAGCCGGTGGCGTGGCCGCGCCGCCACAGCCGTCGGCGGCGCAACGACTGGATGAGCTACAGAAATTGCACGCCAGCGGTGCGCTCTCGGACGCCGAGTACACCGCGGCGCGGCAGAAAATCATCGCCGATCTCTGACCCCTCTGCGGGCGATTAGAACACGTTTCAGTTTCGCTGCTAGCCTGATCGACAGTCGTCGAAAGGGGCTATGGTGTCCGGTCCGTCGGGAACCCTGCAGGGGCGGGTGGCCTTCATCACCGGTGCCGCGCGTGGCCAAGGCCGCGCTCATGCCGCCCGGCTGGCACGTGAGGGTGCGGACATCATCGCCCTGGATATCTGCGCGCCGGTGTCCGACAGCATCAGCTACCCGGCGGCCACCCCGGAGGATCTCGCCGACACGGTCCGCGCGGTGGAAGCCGAAGGGCGCAAGGTATTGGCCCGGCAGGTCGACATCCGTGACGATGCCGCGGTGCGGCAGCTGGTCAGCGACGGCGTCGAGCAGTTCGGCCGCCTCGACATCCTGGTCGCCAACGCGGGCGTGCTCAGCTGGGGACGGATCTGGGAGCTGTCCGACGAGCAGTGGAATACCGTAATCGACGTCAACCTGACCGGCACGTTCCACACCCTGCGCGCGGCGATTCCCGCGATGATCGAGGCCGGCAACGGCGGGGCCATCGTCGTGGTCAGCTCATCGGCCGGGCTGAAGGCCACACCGGGCAACGGCCACTACTCGGCCTCCAAGCACGGACTCACCGGACTGACCAACTCATTGGCCATCGAGCTCAGCGAGTTCGGCATCCGGGTCAACTCGATCCATCCCTACTCGGTGGAGACGCCGATGATCGAGCCGGATCTGATGATGCAGGTGTTCGCCAAGCATCCGCACTACATCCACAGCTTCGGTCCAATGCTGCTGCAGCCCAAGGGATTCATGGGCGCCGCCGAGGTATCCGACGTCGTGGCGTGGCTCGCCGGAGATGGCTCCGGCACGCTGACCGGAGCGCAGATCCCGGTCGACAAGGGCGTGCTGAAGTACTAGGTGGCCATCGCCGCCAGGGTGTCGGCGAATCTGTCGACGGCCCAGTCGATTTCCGTCGCGGTGATCACCAGCGGGGGAGCGAAACGCAGCGTCGATCCATGCGTGTCCTTGACGAGGACGCCGCGCTCGGCGAGTCGCAGGCTGAGCTGTTTGCCGGTGCCGAGCGCGGGATCGATGTCGACGCCGGCCCATAATCCCAGCCCGCGCACCGCAACAACTCCGTGGCCGATCAACTTCTCCAGCCGCCAGTGCAGCTGGGCTCCCAGCCGTGTTGCGCGGTCCTGGAATTCACCACGGGTCAGCATCGACACCACGGTGGTGCCGATCGCGGCCGCAAAGGGGTTGCCGCCGAACGTCGACCCATGCTCCCCGGGGTGCAGTACCCCCAGAACGTCGCGATCGGCCACGACCGCGGACAACGGAACCACGCCGCCGCCCAATGCCTTGCCGAGTAGATAGATATCGGGCACCACATCCCAGTGGTCGCAGGCGAAGGTGCGGCCGGTGCGGGCCAGGCCCGACTGAATCTCGTCGGCGATCATGAGAACGTTTCGGGCTGTGCAGACTTCGCGCACCGCTGGCAGGTAGTGGTCCGGCGGCGCGATGACGCCGGCCTCGCCTTGGATCGGCTCCAGCAGCACAGCGACGGTGTGCTCGTCGATCGCGTCGGCCAGCGCATCGGCGTCGCCGAAGGGGACCGAACGGAAACCCGGCGTGAACGGCCCGAAGCCGCACCGCGCCGTCTCATCTGAGGAGAAGCTGACGATGCTTATCGTCCGGCCGTGAAAGTTGTTGTCGGCCACAATGATATTCGCCTGGCCGGCCGGCACGCCCTTGACGTCGACACCCCATTTGCGGGCAACCTTGATCGCGCTTTCGACCGCTTCGGCGCCGCTGTTCATCGGCAACACCATGTCCTTGTCGCACAGGGTCGCCAGCGCCGCGCAAAAGCGCCCCAGGGCTTCGGCGTGAAACGCACGGCTGACCAGAGTCACGAGGTCGAGTTGTGCGTGGGCCGTCGCGATGATCTCCGAGTTGCGGTGCCCGAAATTCACCGCCGAGTACGCGGCCAGGCAGTCCAGGTAGCGGCGCCCCTCGACATCGGTGATCCATGATCCCGCGGCGCTGGCCGCCACCACCGGCAGCGGTGCATAGTTGTGAGCGGTGTAGCGCTCGTCGAGCGCGATCGCTGATGCGGTCAGCGCGCCGCT
>DATDLZ010000205.1:0-19418 GCA_036519055.1 Mycobacterium sp. | reverse complement strand
CGTGCCGAGGTGTTGCGGTGGTCGGGGTCGAACATGATTCGGCGACAACGGGGTTCGACGTCGAAGACGCTCGCGACGATGCGCGGCAGCAGGAACGGGCCGAGACCCTTGTTGACGACCGACAGCTCGGCGATGGCCGCGTGCAGGCCTACGTCGTAGGGATCGGCGTCATACCGCGCCGCGATGGAATCCTTTGCGGCGCGGTAAACCTCGACGTATCCGCCGTCCTCGCCGTGCATGCTGCCGATGAATGGGCGGGAGTAGTTGCCCGCCCGCTGCGCGCGTAGGTAGTCGCGCCACCGCGTTACCGGCCAGGCCGACTCCCATGCCTCGGCGAGGTGGGGCATGTTCATCCATCGCGAGATCATCTCCGCGTCGGCGTCTGGATCGACCAAGCGCAGCGCGTAGGGCTCGGCCAGCACCGGCGTGGGCGGCGGGGGAGCGTTGCGGACGTCGTTGCTGAGTCCCTCGGTCAGCTCCCGCGGCAGGATCGAAAGCGCATCGCGCGGCGTGCTCATCGACCGCCGCCCGGCGGCCCGGCGAAGGCCTGCGCGATCGGCAGCCAGCGTGACGCGTCGTCGCCGGTGGCCGTGACATCCAGCTCGCGCAGCGGACGGCGCTGGGTGACCAGAAAGCAGAAGTCCTCGGCGGACCCGGTGACCCGTTGCGCCGCATCGGCCGGCCCCCACGACCAGGTGCTGCCGTCGGGGGCCCGCAACTCCACCCGGAATGGATCGCTCGGCGGCTGCTGGCCGTTGATGCCGAACGCGAAATCCCGGGTCCGCACCCCGATGTGCGCGATCGATCGCAGCCGGGCGGTAGCAGGTCGGGTCACGCCGAGGGCGTCGGCAACGTCAAGGCCGTGTGCCCAGGTCTCCATCAGCCGTGCCGTCGCCATCGACGGGCCGCTCATCGGCGGGCCGAACCACGGCAGCTTGCGTCCGTCGGCGACGGTCAGCAGCGCATCGTGCAGCCGGGTGCGGGTGAGCCGCCAGTCGGCGAGCAACTCGGCGGGCGGAACGGCCGCCAGCTCATCGGCCGCGGTGTTGACGAAACCGATCGGGTCGTCCACCGCGGTCTTCACCACGTCGGCGAACGCGTCCTCGTCGGTGACCGCCACCAGGGCGCCGCGGTCGGTCCACAGCAGGTGCCCGATCTGGTGGGCGATCGTCCACCCCGCGGCGGGCGTCGGCGCGGTCCAGCGCTCATCGGCCAGCGGCGCGACCAGCGCGTCGAGCTCGTCGCTTTCGGCGCGCAGGTCGTCGACAATCTCTGACAGGTCGGCCATCTGCGTACCTTAACGATTCGCGGCGCGGCCGACGACACTGTGCACGGCCAACCCGGACAGGTACACCGCGGCGCCGGCCACGATCAGCGCGGGAGAGTGGCCGTTGCTCGGGATGACGATCGCCGCCGCGGTGATCGCGGCGATGAACGCCACCCAGAACAGCGAATCCTGCACCGCGAACACGTGCCCGCGCAGGGCGTCGTCCACATCGATCTGAATCGCGGTGTCGGCGCACAGCTTGACCACCTGGCCGGCCCCGCCCAGCAGGAAGCCGCATGCTACCAACACCCACAGGCGCATACCGATGCCGGCGATCTCGAAGGCCGCCGCGATCGCCAGGGCCCCGTTGGCGGTGGCGTAGCGGCCCCAGCGGCGCACCGCGGCCGGGGTGACCAGGTTCGCCAGAAACGACCCGGTGCCCGCCGCGGCGACGAACAACATCGCACTGCCCAGCGCGGAGACCGCGGCCGTATCGCGGCTGCGCACCAGCAGCAGCACCACCAAGGAGTTGATGCCGAACACCATCCGGTGCGCGGCCAACCCGGAAAGGGTGGCGGCGACGGTGGGACGCTGCAGCACGGTGCGCAGGCCGTGCAGCCATCCGGTGACGACGGCGTAGACGACCGATCCGTGGATCGCCCGCGAGGTGTCGTCGGGCCCCAGCACGTGGGCCGGGAATCGCAGCGACAGCAGCAGCGCGATCAGCAACGGGACGATGACCAGCAAGATGATCGACGAGGCGCCTCTGTCGCCCGAGCCGAAGATCGCGCGCGGCACAAGCATGAAGTTGGCGCCGAGGAAGGCCGCGACCGCGCCGACCGCCGACGCGATCGAGTTCATAGTGACGACCTGCTCGCGGGGCACCACGTCCGGCAGGGCCGCCGATAGTCCCGATCCGACGAACCGGGCGAGGCCGTTGACCACCAGCGCGCCGCACAGCACGGCCACATTGCCGGCACCGAGAGCCAGGCAGATTCCCACGATCGCCACCGACACCACCCGGCCCACGTTGGCGGCGATCAGCACCAGGCGGCGGTCCCAGCGGTCCATCAACGCACCGGCGAACGGACCGAGCAGCGAATACGGCAGAAACAACACGGCGAACGCGCCGGCGATCGCCAGCGGTCGGGTGGCGCGCTCGGGGTTGAACAGCAGCGCGCCGGCCAGGCCCCCCTGAAACAGGCCGTCGCCGAACTGGCTTGCCGTCCGCAACTCCAGCAGCCGCCAAAAGTCGGGCAGGTTGCGCGCCGAACGCCAGACAGCAACCGCCGCGCGCGGATGAGCCACTGCACCTACTTCCGAAAGGCATGAGCCCGGCAGTCGCGAACCGAGCATCAGGCGCCTGTTAACAACAGTACAAATTCCTCGCAGCGCTCTGCTTGTTCGCCACGGTCGTCGGGCCTGGATGCCATGATGGGATGGTGGCGCAGTCCGAAGATCCAGAAGACCATGTTGCCCCCGCGGCATACCGAGTGCGGGCGGGCACTTTGCTTCTGGCGAACACGGATCTGCTCGAGCCGACGTTCCGCCGCAGCGTGATTTACATCGTCGAGCACAACGACGGGGGCACGCTGGGCGTCGTGCTCAACCGTCCCAGCGAGACCGCGGTCTACAACGTGTTGCCGCAGTGGGCGCAGATTGCTTCGAAGCCGAAGACGATGTTCATCGGCGGACCGGTCAAGCGCGATGCGGCGCTGTGCCTGGCAGTGCTGCGGGTGGGTGCGGTTCCCGACGACGTGCCGGGTCTGCGCCATGTCGCCGGCCGGATGGCGATGGTCGATCTCGACGCCGACCCCGAGTCGATCGGCCCGCTGGTCGAGGGTGTGCGGATCTTCGCCGGATACTCCGGCTGGACCATCGGCCAGCTCGAGGGTGAGATCGAGCGCGACGACTGGATTGTGTTGTCGGCGTTGCCCTCTGACGTTCTCGTCCAGCCTCGGGTGGACCTGTGGGGCCGGGTGCTGCGCCGTCAGCCGCAGCCGCTGTCGATGCTGGCCACCCACCCGATCGACGTCAGCCGCAACTAGGCGGCCACGGCGGGCTCGTCGTCGAGGGAGTCGCGGGACAGTCTGCTCGCAATCACCGAGCACACCACCAGCTGGATCTGGTGGAAGATCATCAGCGGCAACATGATCACGCCGACGGTGGCGGCCGGGAAGAACACCAGCGCCATCGGAAGGCCGGACGCCAGGCTCTTTTTCGAGCCGCAGAACAGCAGCACGATGCTGTCGCCGCGATCCAGTCCGGCCACCCGACCGACCAGCCAGGTGAAGGCCAGCACCACCGCCAACAGCACGGCGTTGACCACCGAGACGATCGCCAGTTGCCAGGCGTTGACGCTGCGCCAGATGTGCTCGACCATGCCCATCGAGAACGCGGTGTAGACGACCAACAGGATCGAGCCTCGGTCGACGACTTTGGTCAACACCGTGTGCCGGGCAACCCAGTCGGCGATCCACGGCCGCATCAGTTGACCCGCCACGAACGGCAGCAGCAGTTGCACCACGACGTCGCGGACCGCGGTGGCGTCCATCCGGGCTCCGCCGCTGGTGTTCATCAGCAGCACGACGAGCAACGGGGTCAACGCGATCCCCACGATGTTCGACAGCGATGCGCTGACCAGCGCGGCCGAGACATTGCCCCGCGCAATCGACGTGAAGGCGATCGAGGACTGCACGGTCGACGGGACCAGACACAGGAACAGCAGTCCGTTGTACAGGTCGAGGTTCAGCAGCCACGGAACCAGGCCGCGGGCGGCCAGCCCGAGCAGCGGGAAGACCACGAAGGTGGTGGCCAAAACCAGCAGATGCAGCTGCCACCGTTTGACGCCCTGCCAGGCCTGCTGCGGAGACAGCCGGGCGCCGTACAGCCAAAACAGCAGCGCGATAACCACTTTGGCGGCCACCGACATGACGTCGGAAAAGGCGCCGCGGGCCGGAAACAGTGCCGCCAGCGCGACCGTGGCGGCCATGGCCAGCAGGAAAGTATCAATCGGCAGCGCCGAGAGCTTTTTCAGCACAGGGGTGTACCGGTCAGTGGCAGGCCAGCGTGCAGGATGCGCAGGACCCGGTGCAGCTGGCCGCGGCTTCTTCGCGGCGAAGTGCGTAGCGCGCGGTCTGATAGGAGCCGGCGGCGACGGTACCGAGGGCGCCGACGATGCACACGCAGATCACCGGCAATGCGGTGGCCGCGGGTGCAGCCAGCGCCACCGCGCCTCCGGCGGCCAGCATGATCGCGCCGGCCAGCTGCGGTGGTGCGACCGAGCGCATGATCAGCCCGACGGTGCCGGTGCCGACGGGACGGACCAACGACCGCAGTCCGAGTACAGCCATTACCACCGCCGCGCTCACGCACAGCACTCCCGCGATCAGCATGGGGCCACAATACGAGGCCGCTCCGGCCCCGGTGCGACGCCCTAGTGCGACAGTGCCTGAGGCGGAGCGACCACCGCAGGTGGAGCTGCGGGCGCCGCAGGCGGGGCGGGCGCGGCGGGTGCCGGCGGCGGGGCGGCGGGTGCGCTGGACCCGGGCGCGCCGGCCCGGAACCCGTTGATGATGCCGTCGGTGGCCGGCGCCTCGGCGACGGTTCCGCCGGCTTCGGTGGTCACCGCCAGCGACACCAGGTACTTGTCGGGCCCGGAGGTGACGATGACGTTGCGATGTGAGGTATTGAGCGTCATCTCGTTCTGCCGGTAGGTGCCCTCGATGATCGACGACGGCGAGCCGTTGAAGTCGGCCAGCGAGGCGTTGGTGCTGCGCCAGGCGGGCAGTTGCTGGCTGTCGAGGTAGCCGTGCGTGATGGCTTCTTTCGGGTCGAAGTCGCCGACCAGCCGGTAGACCACGAGCTGGGCGTTCGGGGTGTAGAGGCTGCTGCTGTGCCGGTTGGCGGTCACGACGAACGCGTCGGGGACATTGGGGTCGGGTACCTGCGTCCAGCCCTGCGGCATCGGCAGGGTGAGGTCGAGGGCCTTGAAGTCCTTCGCCTGTTGCGGCTCCAGCTTGACGTTCTTGCTCGCGAAGAATTCGCGCAGCGTGCCAGAGCTGGCCGGGGTGAGTTCCGGCGGTGCGGCCGCCGGCGGCGCCGGGGGCAGTCCCTGCGCCGCCGGGGCCCGTGCGGGAGAGATCGGAACGGGCGCCGCTGCGGCCGCGCCTGGCATCGGGTTGCCGACGGCGCCGGGGACGACGGCGACGGCTTGCGGCATCGGGGCGGCGGGAGCCGGGTTGGGGCGGGGCGGGAACACCGGATCGGCAGACGCGGTGGGGCTGGCAAGGCCCAAGACACCGGCAGCGCCGACGGCCAGACCCGCGACCGTTACTCGCCAGCTACGGGCAGTCTGCTTCATGAGGGTCGGTCCTTCCGCGATCGCTCGGGGTTGTCGAAGTCGCAGAAAGCGACTGTAACCAGGGGGAAGCCGCGGCTTCCAGCACCGGAATCGACCTGCAACACACCTGGGACAAACCCCTGACCGGTCTGCAATCCAACCGAGACCGTCGGTGGTCGGCGGGTCGCTCGACGCCGCCCTTATAACCTGTTGGGCGTGACCGACTCCCCAACCGCCCCTGCCGAGCAGGCCGATCCTGACGCGCCGCGGTTTCGCTATACCGCGGACCTGGCCGGCCGCATCGAACGCTCCTGGCAGGACAACTGGACCCGGTTGGGGACTTTCAACGTGCCCAACCCGGTCGGTTCGCTGGCGCCGACGGACGGCTCACCGGTGCCCGACGACAAGATGTTTGTGCAGGACATGTTCCCGTATCCCTCGGGCGAGGGTCTGCACGTCGGCCATCCGCTCGGCTACATCGCCACCGATGTCTACGCCCGCTACTTCCGGCTGCTGGGTCGCAATGTGTTGCACGCATTGGGTTTCGACGCGTTCGGTCTGCCCGCCGAGCAGTACGCGGTGCAGACCGGCACTCACCCGCGCACCCGCACCGAGGCCAACATCGTCAACTTCCGGCGTCAGCTGGGCCGACTGGGTTTCGGCCACGACAACCGGCGAAGCTTTTCCACCACCGACGTCGAGTTCTACAAGTGGACGCAGTGGATCTTCCTGCAGATCTACAACGCGTGGTTCGACGCCGCCGCTGACAAGGCCCGTCCGATCGCCGATCTGATCGCCGAATTCGAGTCCGGTGCGCGCCAATTGGATGACGGCCGGGAGTGGTCGACGCTGTCGGCGGGGGAGCGCGCGGACGTGGTCGACGCGCACCGGCTGGTCTATCGCTCCGACTCGATGGTCAACTGGAGTCCGGGCCTGGGCACCGTGCTGGCCAACGAAGAGGTCACCGCTGACGGCCGCAGCGACCGGGGGAACTTCCCCGTCTTCCGCAAGCGGCTGCGGCAGTGGATGATGCGGATCACCGCCTATTCCGACCGGCTGCTCGACGACCTCGAGGTGCTGGACTGGCCGGACAAGGTCAAGACCATGCAGCGCAACTGGATCGGCCGATCCACCGGCGCCGCAGCACTGTTCTCGGCGCCGACCAACGATGGCGAAACCGTGGACCTGGAGGTGTTCACCACCCGGCCGGACACCCTTTTCGGCGCAACGTATCTGGTGCTGGCTCCCGAGCATGAGCTGGTCGATCGTCTGGTGGCGCCGCAATGGCCGGCGGGTGTGGATCCGCACTGGACCTATGATGCGGACAACCCCGCACAGGCCGTCGCGGCCTACCGGCAGGCCATCGCCGCGAAGTCCGATCTGGAACGTCAGGAGAACAAGGCCAAGACCGGCGTGTTCCTCGGCGCTTATGCGACCAACCCGGCCAACGGTGAGCAGGTGCCGGTCTTCATCGCCGACTACGTGCTGGCCGGATACGGCACCGGAGCGATCATGGCCGTGCCCGGCCACGACCAGCGCGACTGGGAGTTCGCCCACGAGTTCGGCCTGCCGGTCATTGAAGTCATTGCCGGCGGCGACATTTCGGAGGCGGCATACACCGGCGAGGGCACCCTGGTGAACTCGGATTACCTCAACGGGTTCAACGTCGCGGCCGCCAAGGAGGCCATCACCGCACGGCTGGAATCCGAAGGCCGCGGTGAGGCGCGCATCGAATACAAGCTGCGCGACTGGCTTTTCGCGCGGCAACGGTATTGGGGTGAGCCGTTTCCGATCGTCTACGACAGCGATGAACGCGCCCACGCGCTGGATGACGCCGCGCTGCCGGTCGAATTGCCGGACGTGCCGGATTATTCGCCGGTGCTGTTCGACCCCGACGACGCCGATAGCGAGCCGTCGCCGCCACTGGCCAAGGCCACCGAATGGGTGCACGTCGATCTGGACCTCGGCGACGGCCTGAAGCCCTACACCCGCGACACCAACGTCATGCCGCAGTGGGCGGCCAGCTCGTGGTACGAGCTGCGTTACACCGACCCACACAACGCAGAACGCTTCTGCGGCAAGGAGAATGAGGCCTACTGGATGGGCCCCCGGCCCGCCGAGCACGGACCCGATGATCCCGGTGGCGTCGACCTCTACGTCGGCGGTGCCGAGCATGCTGTGCTGCACCTGCTGTATTGCCGGTTCTGGCACAAGGTGCTTTACGACCTCGGCCACGTCAGCTCGCGCGAGCCCTACCGCAGGTTGATCAACCAGGGCTACATCCAGGCGTTCGCGTACACCGACGCCCGCGGGTCCTATGTGACGGCTGCCGACGTCGTCGAGCGTGACGGCAAGTTCTACTACCCGGGTGTGGACGGCGAGATCGAAGTCTTCCAGGAGTTCGGGAAAATCGGTAAGAGCCTGAAGAATTCGGTGTCGCCGGACGAGATGTGCGACGACTACGGCGCCGACACCTTGCGGGTGTACGAGATGTCGATGGGCCCGCTGGAGGCGTCACGCCCGTGGGCCACCAAGGACGTCGTCGGAGCGCACCGGTTCCTGCAGCGGGTGTGGCGGCTGGTGGTCGACGAGCAGTCCGGCGAGACTCGGGTGACCGAGGACGCGGATCTCGACACCGACACGCTGCGGCTGCTGCACCGCACCATCGCCGGAGTCTCCGAAGACTATGCGGCACTGCGTAACAACACCGCGGTGGCCAAGCTGATCGAGTACACCAACCACCTGACCAAGCAGCACCGCGACTCGGTTCCGCGGGCCGCGGCCGAGCCGCTGGTGCTGATGCTGGCGCCGCTGGCGCCGCACCTGGCCGAGGAGTTATGGGAGCGGCTGGGTCATCCGGCGTCGCTGGCGCACGGCCCGTTCCCGGCGGCCGATCCCGACTACCTGGTCGACGACAGCGTGGAGTATCCGGTCCAGGTCAACGGCAAAGTGCGCGGCCGGATCACCGTGTCGGCCAGTGCCGACGCCGATGCGGTGGAGGCCGCAGCGCTGGCGGATGAGAAGGTGCAGGCGTTCCTGGCCGGAGCGACACCGAAAAAGGTGATCGTGGTCGCCGGGAAAATGGTCAACCTCGTGGTCTGAGTATGACCTCGTGCAGATGCCCGTCAGCCGGGGTCGCGATCGCGTGGGCGACCGCCGCGGCGACAGTGTCCGCGCGCAGGAACCGGTCCGCGTCGTACTCGCCGTCCTCGAAGGACATCAGCTCGCGTTGCATGTCGGTGTCGGTGCGGCCGGGATAGACGGTGGTGACCCGTAGCGCCGGCTCGCTCAAGCGCAGTGAATCGGCGAACGCCCGCAGCGCGAACTTGCTCGCCGAATACGACGCCATGTTCTCCGAGGCCTTGCGGCCCGCCCCGGAGTTGATGAACACCACCTGACCCTCCGCACGCCGCAGGGCTGGCAGCAGGGCCAGCGTAACCGCCACGGCCCCAACGACATTGACGTCGAAAGTGGTCCGCCACTGATCGACGGTGGACTCAGCGACCCGCGCGGGCAACGACACCCCGGCGTTGTGCACCAGCACGTCGAGCTCGGTGATGGCGGCGGTCGCCGCCGGAATCGCGTCGGTGTCGGTTACATCCAGCGTGAGCGTGGTGGCGCCCAACCGATCCGCGGTGGCCTGCAGCGCGGGTGACGGTCGTCCGGCTAACAGCAGGGTGTGGGTGGGCGCCAGGGCGTCGGCGATAGCGGCGCCGATCCCGCGACTGGCGCCGGTGATGAGCGCGGTCCGCATGCTTGCCAGCTTAGGGGCGGGTCGCCCTGGCGCCTAAGGGCAGCAAAGGAATTACGACGTCTGTTCGCCGTTGGTCTGGGCGGCCGCCGTGCTGCCCACCGGCTCGCTGCCGGCCAACCGCTCCAGTGGTGCAAGCGCTTTGCAGAGGGTTTCCTGGTCGTTCTCGCTGAGCTGGCTCAGCAGCGTGGCCAGCGCGTGAATCCGGTTGGTCAGCGACTCACGGTGAACGGCCAGGCCGCGCGGGGTGATGTCGACAAGCACGGCGCGCAGGTCTGATGGGTCGCGCGAGCGCTTCACCAAGCCGATCTTCTCCAGCCGGCGGATCGCCACTGTTGTGGTGGGTGTGCGAACGCGTTCGTGGGCGGCTAGGTCGGTCATCCGGATCGGGCCGCGGTCGAGCAACGTGACCAGAATCGAAAGTTGGGCCAGGGTGAGGTCGCTGGCTGCCGCGGCGCCGGCGCTCGGATCGCCCCGGCGCAGGATGGAGAACAACTTGGCCAGGGTGCGGTGAAGCCCCTCCGCCAGCTCTGTGAGCTCCGGCACCGTGGCTTCCAATTCCGCCATAGTTCGACAGTCTAACCTGTCTGCAGTTCAGAGGCCCACAAATGGTTCTTGCTGTCAAAGTACCTGCGATAAGAAGCGCTGCAGGCGCTCGGTTTCTGCCGCTTCGAAAATCTGCGCCGGCGGGCCGGTTTCCACGACCTGGCCGTGATCCATGAAGACGACGGTGTCGGATGTGGACTGGGCAAAAGCCATTTCGTGCGTGACTACCAGCATTGTCATGCCCTCGGAGCCCAGGTCCGCGATCAGCGACAGGATTCCTTTGACCAGTTCGGGATCCAGGGCCGAGGTCGCCTCGTCGAACAGCATCACCTGAGGTGACATGGCCAGCGCGCGGGCGATCGCCACCCTTTGCTGTTGGCCGCCCGAGACGGTACCGGGGCGGCAATCGGCCTTGTGCTTCATGCCGACCCGGTCCAGATGCGCCAGCCCCAACTCGCGAGCCGCGTCGCCGGAGAGTCGTTTGAGCTTGCGCGGCGCCAGCATGACGTTGTCCAGGACGCTCAGATGCGGGAAAAGGTTAAAATGTTGAAACACCATGCCAATTCGCTGCCGAACCGTATCGGGATCGTCCTTCAAAACCGACTGACCGTCGAGCAAGATGTCGCCGCCGTCGGGTTCGTGCAGTCGGTTCAGGGCCCGCAGTAGGGTCGACTTTCCAGAGCCCGACGGGCCGATCACCGCCACCGTGTTGCCGGCCGGCACGCTGATGTCTACACCGCGCAGCACTTTATTGCGGCCGAAGGATAATTGAATCCCATTGCCCGCCAAGGACACTGAGTCGGTCACATCGTCTCCTGACTGGTTGTCACGGCCAACGGATCCTCTGGTTCGATGACGGCCCGCCCGTGTCGAAGCCGGTTGTCGACGAAGTTGACCAGGTGGGTCAGCGGGATGGTCAAGATCAGGTAGAACACCCCGGCGGCGACCAGCGGCGAGAGGCTGCCGGTCTGCGCGTTGAGGTCGCGGCCGACCTGGAACAGTTCGCGTTGGCCGGCGATCAGCCCGAGGAAGTACACCAGCGCGGAGGCTTTCAGCAGCGCGATGAACTGGTTGACGAGGGCGGGCAGTACGCGGCGGATGCCCTGTGGGATCACCACCATGCGCATCGCGGTGTTGTAGCTCAGTCCGAGTGCGCGGGAGGCGTCCAGCTGCCCGGGTTCGACGCTCTGGATGCCGGATCGGAAGATCTCACCCACATACGCGGCGGCCGTCAGGCCCAGGGCGGCGATGCCCAACGGATACGGGTTGTTGTTCGTCAGTCCGCCCACGATCGGCCCGATGCCGAGGCCGATCAGCAGAATGATCACCACCTCGGGCAAGCCGCGGAAGATGTCGGTGTAGACCCGGGCCGGCCAGCGCAGCCAGCGGGTCCGCGAGACGCCCGCCACCGCCAGCGCCATACCGACCACCAGGCCGATCACGCTGGAGCTGACGGTCAAGATCAGCGTGTTGGGTAGGCCCGTCGTCACCATCGCCGGGATGGCCTGCTTGTAGAGCTCCCAGTCGAAGAATTGGTCCCGCAGCTGGGCCAGCGTGGATTTCGGCTTCGCGGCCCCGGCCGTCTCTCCGCGGTGATTGTGTTTGGCGATCGCCGCGAAGTCCGGCAGGTGCGGCGTCGGTGCCGATTTCGATCCCGGCTTCCAGCCCCGCGGCAAGGGCCGGGGAACCCAATCGGTATACAGCTGCGACCAGGTGCCGTCGGCGATGACGGCGTCCAAGCCGGCGTTCAGCGCATCGATCAGCGGCTGGTTGTCTTTGGCCACCGGGAACGCTATGAAACTGCCCGGACTAAACGTGTAGGCGGCGACGGTGGCGGTATCGCCGTGCCGCATCACTTTGGCCGCCTCCATTGCCGGCGCCACCCACGCGTCGATCTGATGGTTCTTCAGGAAGGTGTACAGGGTGGTGAAGTCGGGGAATTTCACCGGCTGTACATGCACGGTGTCGACGACATAGGCCTCTTCGACGGTGCCCTGAATGACACCGATGCGCTGCCCCGCACCCAGTTTGTCGAAGCTGTCGAGCGGCGAGCCCGACGGCACGATCAACGACAGGTAACCGAAGTCGTAGCCGTTGGTAAATCCGACTGTGCGGCGGCGTGCTTCGGTGGCGACGATCGACGACGAGGCGACGTCGAAGCGTCGCATCGCCACTTGGGCGAGCAAGCCGGCGAATTCGGTGCCGGCGAAGGCGACGTTCAGCCCAAGCTTCGCGGCGATCGCGCGC
The DNA here is from genome assembly GCA_036519055.1 of Mycobacterium sp. GTDB lineage: Bacteria > Actinomycetota > Actinomycetes > Mycobacteriales > Mycobacteriaceae > Mycobacterium. The sequence continues at coordinate 7,265 of DATDLZ010000205.1, read as the reverse complement.
AGCAGCTCGTTGTCATAACCGGTGTAACGCCCCGTGGTGTTCAGGCAGCTGGTCGGGGGACCTCCCGCCTGGGTCCCGATGGTCAGGGTCCGCGGCGTGCGCAAGCCCAGCGCGTCGATGTTCACCGAACTCAACGGCTCGACGTTGGCAGTCGTGTAGTCGCGTTCCTCCGGCGGGCTGGCGGTGACCAGCTTGTCCGGCAGGGCCATCGCGCCCTCTTTGCCCGACGGCTTGCACATGTTGTCGGCGGCCGCCGGGGCCATCGGAGCCAGGCAGTAGGTCAGTAGGAGGGTGGCCAATAGCGCGCCCAATTTCGATGCGCTGACCCTCATGCCCGATCACGCCACCCGCATAGCGCCTCGGCGTCGCTCAGGTCGTAGTCCGGGCCGTTGACCCCGACGGTCAGCAGTGTCACGCCCAGCGCCACCAACCCTTCCGCATCGGCGATCAGCCCGCCGTTGTCCTTGCTGACGCCGGCCGAGCGTTCGATGGTGTCGGGGTCGCGTCCCACCGCCTTGCAGTGCTCGGCGAGCACTTCGGCAGCCTGCGGGTAACTGTCGACGGTGGTGAACCCGTGCCAGATGTCGCCGTGTTCGGCGACCAGTCGCAGCGTCTTCTTCGGGCCCTTCCCGCCGATCAGCAGCGGGATGTCGCGGGTGGGCGCCGGGTTGAGCTTGGCCAGCCGGGACTTGATCCGCGGCAGCGCGCCGGCCAGGTCGTCGAGGCGGGTGCCGACGGTGCCGAACTCGTAGCCGTCCTCGTCGTAGTCCTTTTCCTTCCAGCCGGATCCGATGCCGAGGATCAGCCGACCGTCCGAGATGTGGTCGACGGTGCGGGCCATGTCGGCCAGCAGCTCTGGGTTGCGATAGGAGTTGCAGGTCACCAGCGCGCCGATCTGGATTCGCGAGGTCTGCTCGGCCCAGGCGCCGAGCATGGTCCAGCACTCAAAATGCGCGCCGTCGGGATCGCCGTAGAGCGGGAAGAAGTGGTCCCAGTTGAAGGCGACGTCGACGCCGATGTCTTCACATCGGCGCACGGCGTCGCGCAGGTTGCCGTAGTTCGGGGAATGCTGGGGCTGCAGCTGAACCCCGATGCGGATCGGCCGCTCGGGAGAAGTCATGCCTTCTACCGTAGGGCGCGGTGCCACGCGAGATAAGCTCGACAACCAACCTCCTTATCGTAGGAGCTGCATATGTCCAGCACGGCTGCCGACAGTATCGCCGGCGTTAACCTTCCCGACACCGAGCTGGTGACGGCGATTACCGCGCACATCCGAGCTGCCGAAGACGACCTGCTGTTCAACCACTCCCGCCGGGTGTTCTTCTTCGGGGTGTTGCAGGGTCGCCGCCGCGGACTGCGGCCGGACCTGGAGCTTCTCTACGCCGGGGCGATGTTCCACGACATCGGGCTCACCGAGCGTTACCGCAACTCGACGCTGCGCTTCGAGGTCGACGGGGCCAACGCCGCGCGTGACTTTCTGCTCGAACACGGTGTCGACGAAGCCGACGCCGACAAAGTCTGGCTGGGCATCGCCCTGCACACCACGCCCGGCGTGCCCGAATTCCGGGCACCAGAAACAGCTTTGGTGACTGCGGGCGTCGAGACCGATGTGCTCGGCATCGGCCGCGACGATCTGGCTCCGGAGGACCTCGAGGCGGTTGTTGCCGCACACCCTCGACCGGATTTCAAGCAGCGGATCCTGGCCGCGTTCAACGAGGGCATGAAGCACCGTCCCCAAAGCACTTTCGGGACATGCAACGCCGATGTCCTGGAGCGTTTCGATCCCGCGTTCGCCCGCGACAACTTCGTCGACAACATTCTGGGCAACACCTGGCCCGAGTAAGGGCCGCGGACCAGCTAGCCCGCCAGCACGCCGCGCAGGATGTCGATCAACACCCGAGGCTGGTCGCTTTGCACCGAGTGACCCGAGTTCTCCACGACCTGAACTCCCTTGAATTGCTGTGCACGCCTGGCCAGTTCGTCTGCGTCCTCGTCGGTGACGAAAGGCGACGTCCCGCCGCGCACCAGCCGGACCGGCACCGACAGGCCCGCGAAGTCGTCCCACAGGCTGTCAAAATCGGGAATCTTTCGGATGCTGTCGTAACGCCAGGTCCAGGTACCGTCGTCCAGGCGGCGGGAGTTGTGAAAGACGCCGCGCCGCAATGATTTCCGGTCGCGATGCGGCGCCGCGGCCGTGGTGACCTCCAGGATCGCATCGAAGCTGGGAAAGTTGCGCTCACCGGCCACCAGCGCGACGGTGCCTTGCTGGTCGGTGGTCATCTCCGCGTAGCGGCGCAACGCCGACGGGGTGACGTCGACCAGCACGAGTTCGGGAAGCAGCCGCGGCGCGATGGCGCCGAGCCCGATCGCGGTCAGCCCGCCCAGCGACATCCCGACGACCAGCTCGGCAGCCGGGGCGAGGTCCTCGATAACCGGCTTGACCGCGGCGGCGTTGTTCTGCGGTGAGTAGTCGCCGTCTTCGCGCCACGCTGAGTGCCCATGGCCGGGCAGGTCGACCGCCAGCGCGGGCACGCCCAATCCCACGATCACGGTGTCCCAGGTGTGCGCGTTCTGTCCGCCGCCGTGCAGGAACACCACCCGCGGAGTTGCCTCGCCCCACTTCAGGGCGCTGATGTCGCCCGCGTCGACGCGATGCACCGCGGGCAGTGGACCGGTGGCGCCGGCCTGCTCGGCGTTCTCGGGCAGCAGCGCGAACTCGGACAGACCCAGCAGATCGTCGTCGGAGATGTCGCTCACAACTCCTGACCCTAGAGGACGTAGCGACGACGGATGCCGCGGAATCGATCCCACATCGCGGCGGCTCGTTCGGACTCGGTGACCATCGCGGTGTCCGCGGGCAGGGCGTTGAGCAGTTCGTCGTGGCGGACCACGCGGGTGGTGAGCACGGCGGGTTGGCCCTCGAGCATGTGGCGGTAGGTCAGGTTGCCGCGTTCGAATCCCTGGCTGTCCAACCAGTTGTGCACGCCGGGATCACGGTGCGCCATAACCAGCCGGATGCGGCCGTCGGTGTCGACTGCGGTGCGGCTCGGTGTGTAGCTCACCGGTCGGTACAGGTAGTCCATGCTGTTGAAGAACACGCCCATGTTGGTCAGCATCCACAGCCCGTCGTGAGCGTCGAACTCGACGATGAGCGCCTGATCAGCGCCGAGCTCCCAATCCATGTTGGCCGCAGCTCGGCCGCGTTTGGCGTCGGCACCGGTGGCCTCGACGTGAGGAAAGGTATTCGGCCGATCGGCGTCGACGCCGCCGTAGCTGAATGGGAACTCCGGCCAATCCGACATCAGCCCGGTGACGAAGTCGCCGGCCCAATTCATCGCCTCGACCATCACCTCGGCTGAGGGCAGCGGCTTCGGCGTCGACATGTCGATCCGCTCGATCCGGATCTGCGCGGGCAACTCATCCCAGCGGTCAAAACCCTGTCGGATGAACAGCTTTCGCGACTCCGGCGTGGTGGGCAGCCAGTTGGGACCACGTTGCGGACCGCCGATGTACAGCTCGAAACTCCCGTCGTCGTTAACGGCGAGCTGATCGCCGACGATGTTGGCTTCCGGTGTGTCACCGAAGGGCTCGTGCAGTACGCCGGGGCCGGGGGTGCGGAGGCCCTGCACGGTGATGTTGAAGAATCGTGCGGTGCCGCGGCTGCCGGTCACGCGATATGTCGAATGGCCGTCGATCCACGCCTGCTGGTAGGTGAAGTCGCCGCAGTCACCACCGAGCTTGCGGGTCGGACCGCAGAACGTGTGCAGCGCCGGGTAGCCGGTGTCGCGAGTCTCCAACGCCAAATCGAAGGCCTGGCCGAGGTTTTGGGTGAGGAACCGGAATGCGTCGACGCGCTGCGCACCAGAGTGGGCGTTCGCGTCCTTGAACGCCCACTCGCCCGCGCTGCGGAGTTGTTCGCAAAACGCGGTCCACGCCGCCCGCAGCGCGGCGTCGTCGGGCCCGTCGCCGTAGGCCATCGTCAGGCCCCCAACTTGGTGAGCATCGCCCCTACGACATCACATGCGCGCCGGGCCGATTCGAGCCGGCCTTCCTTCTCGATCCGCGGGCCGATCAGCTCGAGGTCGAAGCCGTGGGCGTAGCCGCCGGCCAGCGCCTGGGCGATGAACCCTTCGATCGGGATGGTGCCGTCGCCTGGAACGGCGCGCCCCGGCAGCGAGCGGTCGCCGAGCACGTAGTCGCTGAGCTGGATCAGCCGGGTGCGCGGCAGCGCGCGCCGCACGAGCCCGTCGACATCGCCTTCGGCCCAGCAGTGGAACACGTCGATGCAGATGTCCAGCCCGCTCATCTCGGCCAGCGTGACGGTGTCGCGCAGCGTGTGGGCGAGATGAATGTCGGCGTAGAGGCTCGACGCGTTCTCGATCGCCAGCGCCACGCCCGACCGCTCGGCATGCGCCGCGCACTGCCCGACCATCTCGCAGAACCGTTCGGCAGCCTGAGCCCAGCTGAGTGGACCCCGCCCGCCGGTGAGCAGGTAGACGGTGCGTGCGCCGACTGCGGCCGCGGCGTCGATCACGCGGTTGAGCGCGGTGCGGGCGTCTTGGGGGTCGTTGGCCAACATGCCGCCGGCGAACAGGTGGTACACGGCCTCGACGCTGTAGTTGTTGTCCTGCAGCAGTTTTGGGAATTGCGGGTCGAGCAGCTGGCTGTCCAGGATGCTCAACCGGGTCACCGCGAGGTCGGTCCAGTACTTCTGCAGGTCGGTCAGCGGGGCGCCGTAGAACGTGACGTTGTGCACCGACAGGCGCGCGTGGGCCACCGCTACCCTCGGTTCTCGATCTCGACGCCGAATCGCTCACGGAACGGCCGGAATTCCTCATGTAATGCGTCGAGGTCCTCGCCGATGTCGATGAGCAGCTGGGTGGAGTAGCGGAACTTGCCGTGCCGGTCGCCGCGGTTGTCGGCCAGGTAGGACCGCATCGCCGACTCGGCCTGCGCTGTCAGCTCGCGACCGCCGAATGCGTAGTACCGTCGTACCGTCGCGACCTGATCGGCGATGAAGTCGGTGTAGCGGACATGCAGGATCCGCGGATCGTCGACCATCGGGTTGCTCATCGTGTTGGCGATGCTGGCACGGGTCATCTCGAGGTGTTTCTTGGCCTCGGCGAGCAGATCGACAGGCCCGACGATGCCGTCCATGATGTCGGCCATCATCATCGTGCGCGACGCGGCCACCTGCACCGGGTCCCGGTGCAGCCAGACCAGCGTCGCGTCGGGATACGTCGCGAACATCTCTTTGAGCCGGAAGCCGTGAAAGCCTTTGAGTACCCAGTATTTTCGCGGGCGATCGTATTGCAGTTGTTGCAGCATGGCTTTGTGTAGCCGGTACTGCGCCGTTGCGTCGGTGGCCAGTCCGCCCACCAGCGATTGCATCGGGACCCGCCACCACGCGGTCGGCGTCATCACCCGGAAATCGAACGCCCAAGTGCGTTCGTCTTCAGGCAGGCCGTCGCCGAGCATGTCGTTGTAGGGATGGCTGTGCAGCCACTTGGGCAGCTTGGCGTTGATCTCGCGCCAGTCGTCGTCGGCCCGCGCGCGCCGCGCGTCGTCCGATCCGGCCAGACCGGGTGGTGGCGACGGATACATCACTTCCCAGAACCGCAGCGCCCGGGCGTCGGGATCAACGGACATCAACGCATGCATCAGCGTTGTGCCCGAACGTGGTTCGCCGGTCACGAACATCGGCGCATCGATCACTTCGTCGGCGATGGGGTAGCGGCTGCGGTCTTGGATGAATTCCAGCCGCGAGGTCAGCAGCCACCCGCACACTTGGGCCGCCGCAGCGATCCCCTTGGCGTCCATGCCAAGGCTGTTGAGGTGATCGACGGCGACGGCGAATCGCTCCGGCAGCGTGGGGTCGGCGTAGTCGGTCAGACCGGTGTCCGCTGTCGCGGCGGTCAGCAATGCGTCGGCGTCCAGTCCCGCGGTCACCCTAGGTCTCCGCACAACTGGAGCAGCTCGTCCTCGGCTGCACGAACATTGGCAGCCGAGGCCGTCGCGTAACCGAGGCCGGCCATCGCGCCGTAATCGAGGATCTTGGGTACGCGTAAGCCCGCATCGACAAACGTCTTGATGATCTTGGCGACCTCCTTCGGCGTGCCATGCGGGACCACGGCCAGCAGCATCTCCGGTCGCACCCCGGCCAGGAATTCGACGATCCGCTCGCGGGTGAGGATCGCGGGGTCGATGTCCTGGAATCCGCGCCAGCTAGCGCCCATTGGATGCTCGAAACCGAAGCCGTGCAACGTCTCTGCGGACACCTGGAGCAGAAAGGCTTTCACCAGCGGCGCCTCCAGGATCTCGGCGAGCGCGGCGGCGTCTTGCCCGATCAAGCAGACCTGGATGAAACACGGCGTGATCGCCATCGGATCGCGGCCAGCGCGCTCGGCGGATGTCCTTACCGCCGAGAGCATCTCGGCGTAGTGCTCCGGCGTCCATGCGCCGGCCGGCCACCAGCCATCGGCGTACCGTCCGGCGATGTCGAGCATCCGCGGGCCGCTGGCCCCGATCCAGATCGGGGGCAGCCGGTCCTGGTACGGCTCGGTGTCCAGCCGGGCGTGATGCAGCCGGTAGAACTGTCCGTCGAAGTCGACCGGCCCGTCGCCCTCCCAGAGCCGGCGGATCACCCGCAGCGCTTCCTCGAACCGGGCGACGGGGCGGGCGAAGTCGAACCCGTATGGCAGGGTGTTCTCGCTTTCGCCGCTGCCGAGACCGAGGATGAATCGACCGCGGGCCAGGTGGTCGATGGTCAGCGCGGTCTGAGCCAGCATCGCGGGGTGGCGGCGGACGGTGTCGACGACGGCGGAGACCAGCGGGACGTTCTTCGTCAACGCCGCAGCCGCGGCGGCCACCGCAAGGCCGTCGAGATGGCGATGCGGTGACGGCGAAGCGGTTGCCAAATCGGTGAATTCAGGGGTCCAGATCGAATCCGGCCAGAAGCTGACCATGTGGTCAGGCAGCCAGATCGAGTGATAGCGATCGCTGTCCAGCTCGTCGAGCCGGGACAAGTCGAGGGGAAGGGTGGTTCGCAGGAATGCGGCGGGCTGAACCTTCATCGAGACATGATGCTAAGCACTTGCACAGCGCGGTGTCGACGAAATCGTGTATCCCAGTGGCGAGCGGCGATGTGCCCACCTCACAGCGACAAGTCCCGCCACCGCGTGCCGTACCTGTCGAGTTTGTCGCTCAGAGGCGGGCGCATCGGCACATCCCCAGGAACACGCATCCCCAGGAAACAAAAGTGCGGT
>DATDLZ010000204.1:0-13370 GCA_036519055.1 Mycobacterium sp. | reverse complement strand
TCTACTACGTGCAATACGCGCACGCCCGGCTTTCCGCACTGGCACGCAACGCCGCTGAGCTAGGCCTGATTCCCGACACCGGCCACCTCGAGTTGCTCACCCACGACAAGGAGGGTGCGCTGGTTCGTAACCTGGGCGAGTTCCCCCGGGTGCTGAAAACCGCGGCCGCACTGCGTGAACCGCACCGGGTGTGCCGCTATCTCGAAGACCTCGCCGGCGACTACCATCGGTTCTACGACTCGTGCCGGGTATTGCCGCAAGGCGACGAGGAGCCCAACGAGCTGCACACCGCTCGGCTGGCGCTCTGCCAGGCGACTCGCCAGGTGATCGCCAACGGGCTGGCCATCCTGGGTGTCAGCGCTCCGGAGCGAATGTGAACGCCCACCCGGCCGGACCCCGGCACGCCGAAGAGCTCCACCATTTCGGCGTTCCGCCGTGCCCGTCGAGCACCCAAGAATTGCTGGAGTTGGCCCCGAATGTGTGGCCGCGCAACGCGGTTCGTGGCGACGACGGAGTCGTCAGCATTGCCGGCGTGTCGCTGCCGTCGCTCGCCCAGGAATACGGCACCCCGTTGTTCGTGATCGATGAGGACGACTTCCGGTCGCGGTGTCGCGAGATCGCGGCCGCATTCGGCGGCGGCGCCAACGTGCACTATGCCGGAAAGGCCTTCCTGTCCAGCGAAATAGCACGCTGGATCGACGAGGAAGGCCTGTCGCTGGACGTCTGCACCGGCGGCGAGCTCGCGGTCGCACTGCATGCTGACTTCCCGCCTGAGCGGATCGCGTTGCACGGCAACAACAAATCGCCCGCCGAGCTGACCGCTGCCGTCAAGGCCGGCATCGCTCATGTCGTCGTCGACTCGATGATCGAGATCGAGCGCCTCGACGGCATCGCGGGCGAGGCGGGCATCGTCCAGGATGTGCTGGTTCGCGTCACCGTCGGCGTCGAAGCACACACCCACGAGTTCATCTCCACCGCCCACGAAGACCAGAAGTTCGGGCTGTCGCTGGCCAATGGCGCGGCGATGGACGCGGTTCGGCGGGTGTTCGCCAGCGATCACCTCCGACTGGTGGGCCTGCACAGCCACATCGGCTCGCAGATCTTCGACGTCGGAGGCTTCGAAATCGCCGCGCACCGCGTCATCGGTCTGCTGCGCGACGTCGTCGCCGAGTTCGGCGTCGACAAGACCTCCCAGATCGCCACCGTCGACCTCGGTGGCGGCCTTGGCATCTCGTACCTACCCAACGACGATCCACCACCGGTGGGCGAACTCGCCGACAAGCTCAGCGGCATCGTGCGCAACGAGTCCGCGGCGGTGGGTTTGCCGGTTCCGCGACTGGTGGTCGAACCCGGGCGCGCCATCGCCGGACCCGGGACCATCACCCTCTACGAGGTCGGCACCGTCAAAGATGTCGGCGTCAGCGCGACGGCGCACCGGCGCTACGTCAGCGTGGACGGCGGCATGAGCGACAACATCCGCACCTCGCTGTACGGCGCCGATTACGACGTGCGTCTGGTCTCCCGCGCCACCGACGCAGCACCGACGATCGCTCGTATCGTCGGAAAGCATTGCGAGAGTGGCGATATCGTGGTCCGCGATACCTGGGTGCCCGATGACATCACGCCGGGCGACCTGGTTGCGGTCGCCGCAACCGGAGCCTACTGCTATTCGTTGTCGAGCCGTTACAACCTGATCGGTCGCCCCGCGGTGGTGGCTGTGCGTGATGGACGGGCCCGTCTGATTCTGCGCAGGGAGACGGTCGACGATCTGTTGAGTCTGGAAGTGAGGTGAAACGTGAGCAGCGATGAAAAGCCGGTCGGTGTAGCGGTATTGGGACTGGGCAATGTGGGCAGTGAGGTTGTTCGCATCATCAATGAGAGCGCCGACGACCTCGCCGCCCGGGTCGGCGCGCCGCTGATCCTGCGGGGTATCGGCGTGCGCCGGGTAGCCGACGACCGCGGTGTGCCCGTCGATCTGCTCACCGACGACATCGACACGCTAGTCTCCCGCGACGACGTCGACATCGTGATCGAAGTGATGGGGCCGGTCGAGCCGTCGCGCAAAGCGATCCTGTCCGCGCTCGAGCACGGCAAGTCGGTGGTGACGGCGAACAAGGCCCTGCTCTCGGTCTCCACCGGAGAGTTGGCGCAGGCCGCCGAAAACGCCCACGTCGACCTGTATTTCGAGGCGGCCGTGGCCGGCGCCATTCCGGTCATCCGCCCGCTGACCCAGTCGCTGGCCGGCGACACTGTGCAGCGGGTGGCCGGCATCGTCAACGGCACCACCAACTACATCCTGTCCGAAATGGACAGCACCGGTGCGGCCTACGAGCAGGCTCTGGCCGACGCGAGCGCGCTCGGCTACGCCGAAGCCGACCCCACTGCCGACGTCGAAGGCTTTGACGCCGCGGCGAAGGCCGCCATCCTGGCGTCCATTGCCTTCCACACCCGGGTGACCGCCGATGACGTCTATCGCGAGGGCATCACGAAGATCAGCCCGGATGATTTCGTGTCGGCACGCGCATTGGGCTGCACGATCAAACTGCTCTCGATCTGTGAGCGGATCACCACCGACGATGGGCAACAGCAGGTTTCGGCCCGGGTGTACCCGGCGCTGGTGCCGCTGGAGCATCCACTGGCCACCGTCAACGGCGCGTTCAACGCCGTCGTTGTCGAGGCCGAGGCCGCGGGCAGGTTGATGTTCTACGGCCAGGGGGCCGGTGGAGCGCCCACCGCATCGGCGGTGACCGGCGACCTGGTGATGGCGGCCCGTAACCGGGTGCTGGGCAGCCGGGCGCCCAAAGAGTCGAAGTACGCCCAACTGTCCATCGCCCCGATGGGCGTGATCGAGACCCGCTATTACGTCAGCATGGACGTCGCGGACAAGCCCGGTGTCTTGGCCACGGTCGCGGCCGAATTCGCCAAGCGCGAAGTCAGCATCGCCGAAGTCCGCCAGGAGGGCGTGGTCGGCGAGGGCGGACGCCGCGTCGGCGCTCGCGTCGTGGTGGTCACCCACACCGCCACCGACGCCGCCCTGTCCGAAACCGTTGACGCGCTGGCCGAACTCGACGTGGTGCAAGGTGTGGCCAGCGTCCTGCGGCTGGAAGGAACCAACGTATGAGTTCGTCCAAGGCCGCCATCCATCAGCGGTGGCCCGGCCTCATCGAGGCGTACCGGGACCGGTTGCCGGTCGGCGACGACTGGGTCCCCGTCACCCTGTTCGAGGGCGGCACCCCGCTGATTCCCGCACCCCGACTGTCGGCGAAGACGGGGTGCACGGTGCATCTCAAGGTCGAGGGGCTCAATCCCACCGGCTCTTTCAAGGACCGCGGCATGACGATGGCCGTCACCGACGCGGTGGCCCGCGGTCAGCAGGCCGTGATGTGCGCGTCAACCGGGAACACGTCGGCGTCGGCCGCCGCCTACGCGGCCCGCGCCGGCATCACCTGCGCGGTGCTGATCCCGCAGGGCAAGATCGCGATGGGCAAGCTCGCGCAGGCCGTCATGCACGGCGCCAAGATCATTCAGATCGACGGCAACTTCGACGACTGCCTGGAGGTCGCCCGCAAGATCGTCGCCGATTTTCCGACGATCGCGTTGGTCAACTCGGTCAACCCGGTTCGCATCGAGGGTCAGAAGACGGCGGCGTTCGAGATCGTCGACGTGTTGGGTTATGCGCCGGACATTCATGCCCTGCCGGTCGGCAACGCGGGCAACATCACGGCGTACTGGAAGGGCTACACCGAGTATCACGCTGACGGCGTGATCGACAAGCTGCCGCGCATGCTGGGCACCCAAGCGGCCGGGGCGGCGCCGTTGGTGTCCGGCCAACCGGTGAAACATCCCGAGACCATCGCCACCGCGATCCGCATCGGCTCGCCGGCGTCGTGGGGGCCGGCCGTCGCGGCGCAGGAGCAGTCCAACGGGCGCTTCCTGGCCGCCACCGATGAGGAGATCCTCGCCGCATATCACCTGGTGGCGGGTACCGAGGGCGTCTTCGTCGAGCCGGCTTCGGCGGCCAGCATCGCCGGGCTGCTCAAATCCGTCGACGACGGCTGGGTCAAGCCGGGCTCGACCGTGGTGTGCACCGTGACCGGCAACGGCCTCAAAGATCCCGACACCGCGCTGCGCGACATGCCGACTGTGGAGCCGGTTCCCGTCGACCCCGTCGCCGTCGTCGCGAAGTTGGGGTTGGTCTAGTGCTTGCTTCCGGGCTGCTGGCCAGTTCGGTGGTCGCGGCCTCCAGTGCCAACCTGGGCCCTGGCTTCGACAGTCTCGGGCTGGCATTGAGTCTCTATGACGAAATCATCGTCGAGACAACCGATTCCGGGCTGGTCGTCGAAGTCGAGGGAGAGGGCGCAGGGGAGCTGGTGCTCGACGCGGGCCATCTGGTGGTTCGCGCCGTCGAGCACGGGCTGAAGGCCGCCGGTGTCGGCGTGTCGGGCCTGAAAGTGCGGTGCCGCAACGCAATCCCACACTCCCGCGGGCTTGGGTCGTCGGCCGCGGCAGTCGTCGGCGGCCTTGCCGCGGTCAATGGTCTTCTCGCACAAGCGGGTTTGACACCGTTGAGCCAGCCCGAGCTGATTCAGTTGTCGTCGGAATTCGAGGGGCATCCTGACAACGCGGCCGCGGCGGTGCTGGGTGGCGCGGTCGTCTCGTGGACCGACTCAAGCGCCGGCCCGCCGGCTTACTCGGCGGCGCCAGTGCGGCTGCATCCCGACATCCGCCTATTCCCGGCCATTCCCACCGAACGCTCGTCGACGGTGGAGGCGCGAGTGCTGCTGCCCACGCAGGTCAGCCACGAGGACGCGCGTTTCAACGTCAGCCGCGCGGCCCTGCTCGTGGTCGCGCTCACCGAGCGGCCTGACCTGCTGATGGCAGCCACCGAAGACGTACTCCACCAGCCGCACCGCGCGCCCGCGATGCCGTCATCGGCGGAATTTCTGCGACTATTGCGCAGTTACAACGTGGCAGCTGTACTTTCCGGCGCCGGTCCAGCGGTGATCGGGCTCACTACGGCTGCTGATCTGCCCGCAGAGGTGGTCGACTACGCCGCTGCAAACGGGTTTGCGGTCAGCGAAATGACGGCAGGCGAGGGCGTACGCTGGAGTTCGGGAGTAGCGGTTCCCAGCTAGCGTCGCCAGGCGCGGCGGGGGGTGTTCTTGCTTCCGGCATCGAAGCAGGTTATCCTCGGAGCCGTCCAGCAATCGCAGCATCTGCATCTGCGTCGACACTAGGACGAACACCAAATTCTTCTCGTGGACGATGGTTCGCCATTGAAACCGCCATTCTTGGCAATCACCGTTGCAGAGTCGATCTTTGGCAGCACTCGGCGAATTGGCCGAATGCCACGAACCCCTGGCTTGATTCGATCAGCCAGGGAGAGAAAGGAAATCCGTGACTGATACGGACCTCGTTACGGCTGGCGACAGCACCGAAAATGACAAGCTGTCCAACCCCGTGACCCCAGATACTTCCAGCGAGAACGACGCCCACTCGAGCGCGTCGGATGGCTCACTGGCAACCATGGTGCTTCCCGAACTGCGCGCGCTGGCCAATCGGTCCGGCGTCAAGGGCACCTCGGGAATGCGCAAAAGCGAACTGATCGCCGCGATCCGGGAAACCCGGCAGGGCGGCCACGCCAACGGCGCGTCGCCCAACGGTGGCGCCGGCGGCGAATCAGAGAACACACACGACACCACGACCGCCAACAACCACAGCGAATCGGCGGTCGAGGACGCACCGCGCACCGATTCCGGCGAGCGGCCATCCTCCGGTGACAGTGCGGGGGAGCAGAACCAACGGAACGACAAGAAGCAACAGAACGAGAACGACAGGCCGGCCCGCGACCAGCAGGACAAGTCCGACGACCGCGAGTCCGACAAGGACTCCGACCGTGGCGGCGACCGACAGGGCTCCGGCGGACAACAGAACCGTGGCGGCTCGAACCAGAACCAGCAAGACGACGACGGTGACGGCCGCGGCGGTCGCCGAGGCCGCCGATTCCGGGAACGCAGGCGTCGCGGCGATCGGCCGGGCGACGGTGGCGGCGGCGGTGACACCGAACTTCGCGAAGACGACGTCGTTCAGCCGGTCGCCGGCATCCTCGACGTGCTCGACAATTACGCATTCGTGCGCACGTCCGGCTACCTCGCCGGCCCGCACGACGTCTACGTGTCGATGAACATGGTGCGTAAGAACGGCTTACGCCGCGGCGACGCGGTGACCGGCGCGGTGCGGGTGCCCAAGGACGGCGAACAACCCAACCAGCGGCAGAAGTTCAACCCGTTGGTGCGCTTGGACACCGTCAACGGTGGGCCAGTCGAAGACGTCAAGAAGCGTCCCGATTTCACCAAGTTGACGCCGTTGTACCCCAACCAGCGGCTACGGCTGGAAACCACCCCCGACCTGCTGACCACGCGGGTCATCGACCTGATCATGCCGATCGGCAAGGGTCAGCGCGCACTGATCGTGTCGCCGCCCAAGGCCGGTAAGACGATGATTCTGCAGAGCATCGCCAACGCGATCACTCAGAACAATCCGGAATGCCACCTGATGGTTGTGCTCATCGACGAGCGGCCTGAAGAGGTCACCGATATGACGCGATCGGTCAAGGGCGAAGTCATCGCCTCGACGTTCGACCGGCCACCGTCAGACCACACGTCGGTCGCCGAGTTGGCCATCGAGCGCGCCAAGCGGCTCGTGGAACAGGGCAAAGATGTCGTCGTGCTGCTCGACTCGATCACCCGGTTGGGGCGCGCGTATAACAACGCGTCGCCGGCGTCGGGCCGCATTCTGTCCGGTGGTGTCGACTCAACGGCGCTCTACCCGCCGAAGCGTTTCCTCGGCGCGGCCCGCAACATCGAGGAGGGTGGATCGTTGACGATTATCGCCACCGCGATGGTCGAGACCGGATCCACTGGTGACACAGTCATTTTCGAGGAGTTCAAGGGGACGGGTAACGCCGAGCTCAAGCTCGACCGCAAGATCTCCGAGCGTCGGGTGTTCCCCGCCGTCGACGTGAACCCGTCGGGTACTCGTAAAGACGAATTGCTGCTGTCGCCAGACGAGTTCTCAGTCGTGCACAAGCTGCGCCGCGTGCTATCGGGCCTGGATTCGCACCAAGCCATCGACCTGTTGATGTCGCAACTGCGCAAGACCAAGAACAACTACGAGTTCCTGGTTCAGGTGTCCAAGACGACACCGGGCATGGACAACGACTAAAACCGGCGATTAGCACACCGCCTCAGCCGAACAACATCGCCCGTCCCGCTTTGCAGCCCACGCTGCGGCGGTAACCTGCGCCTGTCGTAGACCGACGGGAAAGTGGTGAGCCGTGGCGGACACTATTCAGCAACTGCTTCGTACACGCCTTGGCGACTCCACGCCCGCGGTCAAATACGGCGATCGGGTGTGGACCTGGCGTGAGCATCTGGCGGATGCCTCGGCGTCCGCCGCCGCATTGATCGGCATCGCCGACCCGAAGCGCCCACTGCACGTCGGTGCACTGCTGGGCAACACACCCGACATGCTCACCGCGATGGCGGCGGCCGCGCTCGGTGGTTACGTGTTGTGCGGCATCAACGACACCCGGCGCGGCGCAGCGCTGGCCAAAGACATCGTGCGCGCCGACTGTCAAATACTGCTCACCGATTCGGACCATCGCGCGCTGCTCGACGGACTGGATCTGCCCGGAGTGCGCGTCGTGGACATTTCCCCGCAAGCGGGTGGGGGCACCCCCAGCCGCGACGAGTGGTCGGGTTTGCTCGCGGCGGCCGGACCGCTGGTGCCGCATCGCGAGGTCGTTCCGACCGACACGCTCATGATGATCTTCACCTCGGGAACCAGCGGCGAACCGAAGGCCGTCCAGATTACTCACCTGACCGTTATCTTCGCCGGTGCCAGCCTGATCGGTCGTTTCGATGTCGATTCGTCGGGCGTCTGCTACCTGTCGATGCCGCTCTTTCACTCCAACGCCCTGCTCGCCGGCTGGAGCGTGGCGGTCGGCTCCGGCTCGGCGATGGTGCCCGCCACGTTCTCGGCGTCCGGTCTGCTGTCCGATCTACGCCGCTACGGCGCTACCTACATGAACTACGTCGGCAAGCCGTTGGCCTACGTGCTGGCCACTCCCGAGCGGCCCGACGACGCGGACAACCCGCTGCGGGTCGCGTTCGGGAACGAGGCCAGCGACCGCGACATTGCCGAATTCAGTAGGCGTTTCGATTGCACGGTCTGGGACGGCTTCGGCTCGAGCGAAGGCGCGATCATCATCACCCGCGAGGACGGCTGCCCGCCCGGCTCACTGGGACAAGGCTTTCCGGGTGTCAGCATCTACAACTCCGACACGCTCGCCGAATGCGCGGTGGCCGAATTCGACGACCACGGCACACTGATCAACCCCGACGACGCGATCGGCGAGTTGGTCAACACCACCGGCGCGGGCCTGTTCGCCGGCTACTACAACGACCAGGACGCCACCGACGCGCGCTTGCGGAACGGCATGTTCTGGTCCGGCGACCTGGCCTACCGCGACGCCGACGGCTGGATCTACTTCGCCGGCCGCAGCGGGGACTGGTTGCGGGTCGACGGGGAGAACATGACAACCGCGCCGATCGAGCGCATCCTGCAGCGGCTGCCGGCAGTCAGCCAGGTCGCGGTATACGCGGTGCCTGATGAGCAGGTGGGGGACCAGGTGATGGCGGCGTTGGTGCTGGTGGACGGTGCCGACCTGACGCCGGGCGACTTCAGCCGATTTCTGGCAGGCCAGCCGGATCTCTCACCGAAGGCCTGGCCGCGGCACGTCTGGACCACCGACCGCCTGCCGACCACCGCCACCAACAAGATCCTCAAACGGCAGCTGAGCGCGCAGGGCAGCACCCCTGACGGCGGTCTGTTGTGGACCCGGGTCGGCCGCGACACCAGTTACGCCATCGTCGACCGTTCCACCAAAGCGCAGGTCAGTCAGGGTTAGCGTCGGAGCCGGCCGGGAATGCGCGGACGCTGGCAGGCGTTTAGGGACACAGCGGCTGAGCTGGCATAATAAACAGCCGAAGTTCAGGTTCCGGTTCACGTCCTTCGATGACCAGCACATTGGGCGACCCGGCGACCGACTACTGAAGAGGACACCATGAAAGCTGACATTCATCCCGCTTACGGCGAGACCACCGTGGTCTGCGGTTGCGGTAACACCTTCCAGACCCGCAGTACCAAGGAAAACGGCCACATCGTGGTCGAGGTCTGCTCGCAGTGCCACCCGTTCTACACGGGTAAGCAGAAGATTCTGGACAGCGGTGGCCGGGTCGCTCGCTTCGAGCGGCGCTACGGCAAGCGCAAGGCCGGTGCCGAGAAGGAAGCCTCGGCCGACAAGTAGCAGGATCGACGCCCGAACTGTCGCGTTCAGCGCACAGGACGGGCGTCGTTTTGCGTTCGGAGTTGTCCCGATAGTGAGTCGGCGCGCGCGGGAAGGAGGAGCATGACTCAGGCGATTGACACGCTAGTGGCCGAGCATGCCGACCTCGAGCGTCAGCTGTCCGATCCCGAACTGCACAGCGATCCCGCCAACGCGCGCAAAGTCGGGCGCCGGTTCGCGCAACTGGCCCCAATCGTGGCAACCCACCGCCAGCTCACGTCGGCACGCGGCGATCTGGAGACCGCACGCGAACTGGCCGTCGATGACGCGTCATTCGCCGACGAAGTCACCGAGCTGGAAACCCGGGTTGATGAGTTAGAGACCAAGCTCAGCGACATGCTGGCGCCACGTGACCCGCACGACTCCGACGATGTGGTGCTCGAGGTCAAATCCGGTGAGGGCGGCGAGGAATCGGCGCTTTTCGCCGCGGACCTGGCCAGGATGTACATCCGCTACGCCGAACGGCACGGCTGGAATGTGACGGTCTTGGACGAGACCTACTCGGATTTGGGTGGCTACAAAGACGCGACGCTGACGATCGCCAGCAAGGGCGACTCGGCCGACGGTGTGTGGTCGCGCCTGAAATTCGAAGGTGGCGTGCATCGTGTGCAGCGGGTGCCGGTCACCGAATCCCAAGGCCGCGTGCATACTTCGGCGGCGGGCGTGTTGGTCTATCCCGAGCCCGAAGAAGTGGGTGAGGTGCAGATCGACGAGTCGGACCTGCGCATCGACGTCTACCGGTCGTCCGGAAAGGGCGGCCAGGGCGTCAACACCACCGACTCGGCGGTCCGAATCACGCACCTGCCCACCGGAATTGTCGTCACCTGTCAAAACGAGCGTTCGCAGCTGCAAAACAAGGCCCGCGCGATGTTGGTGCTCGCCGCCCGACTGCAGGCGTTGGCCGAAGAACAGGCGTCCGCCGACGCGTCCGCGGACCGGGCCAGCCAGATCCGCACCGTGGACCGCAGCGAACGCATCCGGACCTACAACTTTCCGGAGAACCGGGTGACCGATCATCGCATCGGTTACAAGGCACATAATCTCGATCAGCTTCTCGACGGCGACGTTGACGCACTCTTCGACGCTCTGAGCGCCGCCGACAAGCAGTCCCGGCTTCAGCAGGCATGACAACTCGACTGCGGTCCGCGATCGACTCCGCGACGACGCGGCTCGCAGACGCTGGAATCGACTCCGCGCGTTACGACGCCGAGGAGTTGGCGGCACACTTCGCCGGCACCGAGCGCGGCCGGCTGTCACTGCTCGGGCCGCCCGACGACTTGTTCTTCGACCACTACAACGCCGCGGTCGCCGCGCGATCCCGCCGCGTGCCCCTGCAGCACCTCACCGGCACCGCTGCGTTCGGGGCATTGACGCTGTCCGTCGGTCCCGGGGTTTTCATCCCGCGCCCGGAAACCGAGGCGATCCTGGAATGGGCGGTCGCGCAGACTCTTCCGGTCAAACCCGTCGTCGTCGACGTCTGCACTGGTTCGGGTGCGCTGGCGCTCGCACTGGCGCAGCATTGGCCCGACGCGCGGGTGATCGGCCTCGACGACTCCGATGCCGCGCTTGACTACGCACGCAGAAACGCCGCCGGCACCCGGGTGGAGTTTGTGTGCGCCGACGTCACGGACTCAGGTCTGCTGACCGAGCTGGATGGCCAGGTCGATCTCGTGGTGTCCAACCCGCCCTACGTGCCGGATGGCGCAGAGCTCGAACCCGAAGTGGTCGACCACGATCCGCCACGCGCCGTGTTCGGGGGCCCGGACGGCATGGCGGTGATTCCGGCCGTCGCCCGGCTCGCTGGACGCTTGTTGCGCCCCGGTGGCCTGTTCGCTGTCGAGCACGACGACACCACATCTTCGATGACTGCTGAAACGATCAGCAGCACAGAGCTTTTCGACGATATCGTGGCCCGAACCGATCTGACCGGACGACCCCGATTCGTGACGGCCCGCACGAAGGGCGGCCGCTCATGAGCGACGTCATCGACTGCACCGACCCCGAACAACGTCCTCGCGGAATCGCATCGGCGGCCGCAGCCGTCAAAAACGGTGGGCTGGTGGTTCTTCCGACCGACACGGTGTACGGCATGGGTGCTGACGCTTTTGACAGCGCGGCGGTGGCCGCGCTGCTGGCTGCCAAGGGCCGCGGCCGCGACATGCCGGTTCCGGTGCTGGTCGGCTCGTGGCACACGATCGACGGCTTGGCCCTCTCGGTCTCCAAGGCGATGCGCGACCTGGTCCGCGCGTTCTGGCCCGGCGCGCTGAGTCTGGTGGTCCGGCAGGCCCCATCGGTGCAGTGGGATCTCGGCGACGCTCGGGGCACGGTGATGCTGCGCATGCCGTTGCACCCCGTCGCGATCGAACTGCTGCGCAAGGTCGGGCCGATGGCGGTATCCAGCGCCAACGTGTCCGGCCGGCCGCCGGCGGTGGACGCGGAGAACGCCCGCGAGCAGTTGGGCGATCTGGTCGACGTCTATCTCGATGCCGGTCCGTCGGCCCAACAGGCCGCCTCGACGATCCTGGACGTGACCGGTCCCGAACCGCGCATCCTGCGAGCCGGCCCGGTCAGCGCCGCTGGTATCGCCGAGGTGCTCGGCCTGGATGCCGCGAGTTTGTCCGGCTGACCTGGCAGGCGGCTCAGTTCGATCGAAGGGCGGTGCATTACGGTTTTTCGGATGGTCAGCGGTGCCGACAACCTCGCCGGAGGTCTGCTCGCCCTGGCTGATCGTGGCGCCGGTGTCCCGTTGCGTGAGCTCGCGCTCGTCGGTCTGACCGCCGCGATCATCACCTACTTCGTGACCGGACCGGTGCGCGTGATGGCGACCCGATTCGGCGCGGTGGCCTATCCGCGCGAACGCGATGTGCACGAGACGCCCACCCCACGGATGGGCGGCCTGGCGATGTACATCGGGGTCGTCGCGGCGGTGTTCCTCGCATCGCAGCTTCCGGCCCTCACCCGCGGTTTCGTCTACTCCACGGGCATGCCCGCGGTGGTGTGGGCCGGCGGGCTGATCATGGGCATCGGCCTGATCGACGACCGCTGGGGGCTGGACGCACTGACGAAGTTCGCCGGGCAGATCACCGCGGCCAGCGTGCTGGTGACGATGGGGGTCGCCTGGAGCGTTCTCTACATCCCGTTGGGCGGGGTGGGGACCATCGTGCTGGACCAGGCGTCGTCGATCCTGCTCACACTGGCGCTGACCGTGTCGATCGTCAACGCGATGAACTTCGTCGACGGTCTGGACGGGCTGGCCGCCGGGCTGGGGCTCATCACCGCGCTGGCGATCTGCATGTTCTCCGTGGGCCTGCTGCGCGACCACGGCGGTGACGTGCTGTTCTACCCGCCAGCGGTCATCTCGGTGGTGCTGGCCGGAGCCTGTCTGGGCTTTTTGCCGCACAACTTCCATCCGGCCAAGATCTTCATGGGCGATTCCGGTTCGATGTTGATCGGCCTGATGCTGGCCGCGGCGTCGACGACGGCCGCGGGACCGATCTCGCAGAACGCCTACGGCGCCCGAGATGTGTTTGCTCTGCTGTCGCCATTCCTCTTGGTTGTGGCGGTCATGTTCGTGCCGATGCTCGACTTGCTGCTGGCGATCGTGCGGCGCACCCGGGCGGGCCGAAGTGCGTTCAGCCCCGACAAGATGCACCTGCATCACCGTCTGCTGCAGATCGGTCATTCCCATCGGCGCGTCGTACTCATCATCTACTTGTGGGTGGGCATCGTTGCTTTCGGCACCGCAAGCACGATCTTCTTCAATCCGCGCGATACCGCCGCGGTCATGTTGGGCGCGATTGCGATTGCGGTTTTCGCGACGCTGATCCCGCTGCTGCGACGCCGTAACGACGTCTACGACGAGGAGTAGTAGAGTCCGCGTCGATATGGTACGGTGCTGGTAGAACCCGAATTAACCTCGCGGGTTGCCGGCCACCGGCAGACGGAGTCCGCTCCGATCCTG
>DATDLZ010000203.1:0-8340 GCA_036519055.1 Mycobacterium sp. | reverse complement strand
GGGCCTGCCACAGTCCGAGCACCGCTTTCTCAACCGACATGGACCAAGGCTTACAGGCAACCCCCGTGCGGGGCAAGGATGAGCGGATCTTTACAGTCTGGCCAGGCAATCATGCGTGCAGGAGGTGGGGATGCCAACGCTGCGATCGCGACGCAGACGTGTCCGCGAGACCCGTCCGTCGCCGTATTCGCCGTCGTGGGAGCCCAGGGCGGCGCAGTACGGGACGGGCATTCACCACAACGTCGCGGTGCCGATGAGCGACGGCGTCGAGTTACGGGTCGACATTCATTACCCCACGGAGCCCGGCACCGACCGGCCCGCCGTGGGGCCGTTCCCCGTGCTGATGTCGATGACGCCGTACGGCAAGAAGGCCCCGCCGCCGGCCGCCCAAATCGGCGGCGGCCCCACCCCATATTTGATCAAGCGCGGCTACATCGAGGTGATGGTCGACGTCCGGGGGTGCGGCGTCTCCGACGGTTCCTTCGAGATGTTCGGCGCACGGCAGGCGCAGGACGGGGTTGAGCTCGTCGACTGGGCATCGAAGCTGCCCAACGCCAACGGGCGGGTCGGCATGTTCGGGGTGTCCTACCTGGCGATCAACCAGCTGTTCACCGCCGCCGCTATCGGGCCGGATTCTCCGCTCAAGGCGCTCTTCCCGGTCATGTCGGCGCGCGACTTCTACCGCGACGCGGCGGCGATGGGCGGGGCGCCGCACCTGCGCACCGTGCGGGCGTACGGCGGGGTCTACCGGCTGCTCAACGTCGTCAACCCGGCGCTGGAAGTCATCAATCGCGGCAAGCATCCGCGGCCCCGGGCCGGCGGGTTTGCCGGTGTGCGTAGGCGCGGGCGCGATCAGCGCAGCTACTTTCGCCCGTTGATCGCCGACGCCGTGGCCGGCGGCGAGACGGCGTTCGACGGGCCGTTCTGGGATGCCATGCGGCCGGGCACGGTGCTGCCGAGCGTGGTCGCCAATAACGTGGCGGTCTTCCTCGTCGGCGGTTGGCATGACGCCTTCCAGCGCGGCGCTCCGCTGAATTACGCCGCGCTGCAGAACGCGTACGCGGGGCGGCCCGACGAACAGCCGATGCAACCCGGCCAGCCGGTGTCCGAGCAGCTGCGGTTGATGATGGGCCCCTGGTACCACGTCTCCGACTACGGCGGGCTGCATCTCCACGCGCTACAGCTGCGCTGGTTCGATTACTGGCTGAACGACGACGAGGCCGCGGCGATGTCCGGATCCCCGTTCACCTTCCAGGCCATCGGAAGCCCGCGGTGGTTCCACGCCCGCGAATATCCGCTTCCCGCGGCGACACCGACCCGGTTCTATCTCTCCGAGGCCGGCCGCCTGACCGCCGACTGCGCGCCCGAAACCTCCACGGCCACAGTTAAATACGTGGGCCGAGGTCCGGTGGCCGGCCGAAGCGTCGAGCAGTGGACGCTCGGGTTGACCAGCTTCATCCGCACCCAGCGCGGGGGAAACACCCGCTACGACCAGGACAATCGGCGAGTGCAGCGCGGCGCGCTCACCTACACCACCGAGGATTTCGCTTCGCCGACGTTGATCGCCGGACCGATCACGCTGACCGTGCACGCGACCGCGGACACCACCGAGTCGCTGTGGGTCGCCCATATCGACGACGTTGCACCCGACGGCACATGCCGACCGCTGACCCAGGGCGCGCTGCTGGGCTCGCATCGCGCGCTGGACCCGGACCGCACCTGGTATCTGTCCGACGGCGCCGTGCTCAAGCCGCATCACGTCAGCACTCGGTCAGCCGTCAAACCGGTGGTGCCGGGCGAATTGACCCGCTACGACATCGAGGTCTTCCCGACCGCCGCGCTGCTGGAGTCGGGTCACCGGCTGCGACTCACTGTGACCACGTTCGACTTTCCGCACCTTGTCCCGACCGTGCCCGCCCGCCGCGCGCTGGCCGGCGGCAGCTATCGGCTGCACCAAGGTGGGCCAACTCCGTCCCATTTGCTGATCCCGGTGGCCGACCCGGACAGCTTCGACTGATCCAGTGCGGCAGGGTCATCCGGGCAGGAGGACAGATTGTGGCGCATACTCGCCATGATGACTTCGCTGCAGCAATACATCGCCGAGGAAATCGCCACCGATCACGTGGACGGATTGCTGACCAGACGTGAAGCGTTCCGGCGACTGGCGCTGCTCGGGCTGGGCGCCGGCGCTGCGTCGACGTTGATTGCGGCCTGCGACGACAAGCCACGCCAACCGCTTCACTCACAATCGGGCGAGGGAGTGGAGCCGCCGGGCGCCAACCAGGCGCTGCCCACCGAGCCGATCACCTGGGCCGGTCCGCGTGGCGAACTTCAAGGTGCCTGGGCACAGGCCCACAACGCCCGTCGCGGGGTGCTGGTCATTCATGAAAACAAGGGGCTCAACGACTGGGTGCGGTCGGTGGCCGAACGTTTCGCCGGAGCCGGGTACTCGGCGCTGGCGATCGACCTGTTGTCCGAGGAGGGCGGGACCGGACAGTTCGCCGACCCCGCAAAGGCGACCGCCGCACTGGCCGCCGCGCCGCAGGACCGGTTCATCGCCGATCTGGACTCCGGCATCCAGGAACTGCAGAACCGGGTCCCTGGCGGGAAACTCGCGGTCGTCGGATTCTGCTTCGGCGGCGGGCTGGTGTGGCAGTTACTGGGCTCCCACACCGCACGCTTATCAGCCGCGGTGCCGTTCTACGGTCCGCTTCCCGACGACCCCGACTTCAGCGGCGACAAGGCAACTGCGGTGTTGGCGTTTTACGGTGCCCTGGACAAGCGCGTCACGGATTCGGAGCCGGCAGCCAAAGCCGCCCTCGAGCGCGCCGGGCTGACCCACGACATCGTTGTCGAACCCAATGCCGACCATGCGTTTTTCAACAACACCGGACCGCGCTACAACGCGGCTGCCGCCGAGGACGCCTGGCGGCGGGTGCTGGAGTGGTTTGGCCGCTACCTGTCTTAGCGGCATGATGCGTGCGTGACCTCTCCGCCGCCCGTCATCACGCTGAGCCAACTCCTGGACACGCTCGACCTCCAACAGGTCAACGCGGAGTTCTTCGTCGGAAACCAGATCGACGAAATCGGTCATCACATCTCCGGTGGCCACATTGCGGCACAGGCTCTGATGGCAGCCAGTCGCACTGTGCCCGAGCGCTTACCGCACAGCATGCACATGTATTTCCTTCGGCCCGGCGACGCTCGCCATCCGGTGGACTTCGAGGTCACGGCGCTGCATGACGGCGGCACCTTTTCAGCCCGGCGCGTGACCGCCCGCCAGTTCGGCTCGGTATTGCTCGAAGGCATCGCGTCGTTCAGCAAATCCGTCGAAAGCGTTGTTTACCAGCAACTTCCACCGGATCTACCGGATCCTGAATCCGTGCCGACCTTCGCCGAGCAGCACAGCGACTACGCCGACGAGCGCGGCGGCTGGTGGGTGCGCGAGCAGCCCATCGACTGGCGATACGTGGACCCGTCGGCCCGGCTGGCATCCGACATCGCCGAGTCGCCGGCAAGCATTCGAATGTGGTGGCGCCCCAACGGCATTGCCCCGGACGACCCGGTAGTCGCCGGCTGCCTGGCTGCCTTCGTCGCGGGCCGCACGCTGCTCGAGTCGGCCATGATCGCGCGCGGCACGACGCCACTGGGACCGGGCTTCTCGGCTCTGATGGATCTGGCGGTGTGGTTCCATCACCCGCCGGACGTGTCGGATTGGCTGCTCTACGAGCAGCATTCACCCAGCGGCATCGGCGGTCGAGGATTGGCACAGGGCACCATGTTCAACCGCACCGGTCAGCTGGTGTGCACCATGACGCTGGAATGCTACTTCGGCGGAAAGTCGAGCGGCTAGCGCGTAGCCATCGACCTGGCCGGACCCAAGGCCACCGGCAGCGTCGACCACCCATGCAGAACCCGGGTGTCCCGGCGGCTGCCCGCGCCCGCAGAGCGCACGTCAGGGAAGCGATCGAAAAACGATCGCAATCCCACTTCGCCTTCGGCGCGGGCCAAAGCCGCGCCCAGGCAGAAGTGCCGACCGCCGGAGAACGCCAGATGTTTGCCTGCGTTGTCACGTTCGATGTTGAACGCATTCGGGTCGGCAAAAACGGCCGGATCGCGGTTGGCCGCGGCGACGTACACGATGACCAGTTCGCCTTGGCTGACCGGCCGCCCACCTATCTCGGTGTCGTTCAACGCGATCCGGGCGGTCATCTGGACCGGCGATTCCAGCCGCAGAATCTCTTCGACGGCGTTGGGCCATAGCTCGGGCCGCTGACTGAGCGTGCGCAGGTGCTCGGGGTTGTCGAGCAGCAGGCGAATCCCGTTGCCCAGCAGGTTCACCGTGGTCTCGAATCCAGCTGCCAGTACCAGACCGGCGACCGCCCGAAGCTCGTCGTGATCGAGATACGTTTCCGGCGAACCACTTTCGGCCTTGCGGATCAGCTGGGTCATCAAATCGTCACCGGGAGCGCGGCGCAACTTGTCCAGATGTGTGTCCAGCCAGAAGTTGAAGCCGGCGATCCCGCGCTGCACCCGCCGGTATTGCGGCCAGGGCAGCCCGAAATCCAGGCTGGGCGCGGCAAGCTCACCGAACTCGAGAATGCGCTGACGATCGTTGTCCGGCACTCCCAGGATGTCGCTGATGATCGCCACCGGAAGCTGGGCGCAGTATCGGTCGACGATGTCGACGACGCCCGGCTCGCGAGAAAGCTCATCCAGCAACGACTCCGCGGTCTGTTCGACCCCGTCCCGTAGTGCGGATACCGCGCGATGGGTGAATACCGACGACACCGTCTTGCGGTAGCGGGTGTGGTCCGGCGGCTCCACAGCCAGCAGTGACGGCGGACGCAGTGGGTGCAGCAGGTCGTCGCGAAATCGACGCTCGAGCCACCGCAACGGCGCGGGCAGGTTCGATCCGATCGACAGCACCCGGAAGTCATCGGACCGCAGCAACTCGTGCCCGATCGCGTGGTCTGCGGTGATGTAGCCGATCCGGGATCGCACCAGCGGACCGCGGGACCGCACCTCCTCGTAGAAAGGCGCCGGGTTCGCCTTGACGGTGGGGTCGGCGATCAAGCGGGCTTGCAGGTCACCCCGTCGCGCGCCGATCGAGGCGCCGCCGCGGACAAATCCGTGCAGCGCCAGCCAGTGCAACCTCTGCTTGAGTGCGATCTCCACGGGTGAACCCCTCCACATCGTCGCGCAGTGCTTATCCCAAAGCCTACGGCCCGAAGTGAAAGCCGGCAGTCAGCCCAATTCCCAGTTCATGTTTTTCGCGAACGCGATCGCGTCGTCGCTGGCATTGCCCAACGTGTAACTCCGCTGGACGTACTCGCGCACCATCGGCAGGAAGTTCATCGGGTTGTAGGCGTCTTCCTCATAACTCCACAAGTCGTCGCCGGCGTATTTCATCACCGACAGATTGGCCGCCTGGTGGATGCTCCCGTCGCCGGGATCGCGCATCTGGTTCTGGAACTCGCAGAAGACCCAGCCGCGGTCGACGTCGATGGAGTGCCATGACGTCGGATAGTTGGGCATCTCGCTGCCGGGAAAGACGTTCATCGTCGAGACAATCCAGTCGCGGATCTGCTCGCGACCGTGCATCGTCCCGTAGGTGTGCTCGACGTAGGTTGCGTCCTCGGTGAATTGGTCGGCGAACCGTGACCAGTCCCAGCTGGAACCGATCTCTACGACGACTTGCTTATGGCGCTCGAAAGCCGATTCGATTTCCTCGCGCGACCACTGTCCATTCATGCCTCGGCCACATCCTTGATGCGATGCAATGTCTTGGTCATATCCCTGACGTTTCGTCGTTGCCGCAGGAAGCCACCGAACAGCCAGAAGTAGAGGCCGACAAACGGCGAAGACGTCATCCGGAATGATTCGGTCACGTCGGTACCGTCGCCCGACGGCGCCAACCGGTAGTGCCAGTTGTTCACCGCTCGGTCGCCCACCAGCACCGCGAAGCCGAATTCCCGCCCGGGCTCGCACGCGGTGACGCGGCAGACGGTCCAGTACACCGGGCCGATTTCATTGCGCTTGACGTGGCCGCGGAATCGCGCGCCCAGCGCGGGCCCGGTCGCTCCGTCGAGCCATTCGGCTTCGAAGACTTCGGGGGAGTAGCTGCCGATGTTGCGGACGTCGGCGACCAGGCCCCAGATCTTGTCCGCCGGTGCCGCCATATGAACTGTCGCAGAGCCCTGCATGGGCTGATCCAAGCATGCTCGCGGCCGGCGGGTGCGCGAAAATGCCGATGTTCAACGAGTCCGGGCCAACCTTGTCCAGACGATGGATCCGCGCTAGCGTTTCGACGTCTGTAGTCAAGATTCGGACGGAGTGATTACCATCGACGATTCCTTCCACAGCACAAAGCGGTCCAAGAACGACGGGGGACCGGATGACGGCGAGGCGCCGGTCATCGTCAGCTTGGTCGAGGCGGCGATGCAGATGTTCTCCGCTGCGATCGACGCATTGCCCGACATCAAAGATCCAGAGTTCTCCGGACGCGCGAACGTGATTCTGTCCGGTCTGCGGAAGCTGCAGACGGCGCTCACCAAAGCAGCGTCTCGCGGTCGGGCGACTCCGTCAGTCATCGTGTCCCTCAGCGGAGTTCGGACCCGCTATGACGACCTGATGGCGATGGCGGCCGAGGCGCCGGGCGCGACGTTGGGCCAGCAGCTCTATGTCGTTCGCCGGCGCTCGAAGCTCTCGGCGCAGGAAACCGCGAACGGCGCAGGACTCACGCCCGAGCTGCTCGACGCCATCGAGGCCGAGGAGATCCCGACCGACGAAGAGGCGGCCAGGATCAAAGAACTCCTCGCGGCTCTGGGGGGCTGACGCCACCACGTGGCTTAGCCCGGTTCGTGGTCACCCATGACTGACGACCGCGACACGTCGGACATCCGCTCGCCCGCAGCACGGACGGTGATCGCTGCCGTCCTGTTCACGGCCGTCCTCGTCGGTGCAGCTTTCCTGGTGATCAATCGGCTGCACTCGTCGGCGGCCAACGTTGTGGAGCACCCAGGTCCCGCCGCCACGGACGCGCAAACTCAAAGCGAGGTCGTCGAGCAGGCGAAAGACATCGTCGCGATCGCGGCTCTGCAGCAGCCGACGGCCAGCTACCTCTTGATGTCGTGCAAGGACCACGACAACCCGCCCTATCAGGGAGCGGTGTACCTGGACTTTCAGCTGCCGCCCGACGTCAGCGCGGACCAGTATTTCCGAAGCATCGCGGCGGCCATGGTTGCGCACGGCTGGCATGAGGGTTTACCGCCCAACCAGCACATGTTCGGCAGAAATCTTTCGAAGGACGGCGTCAACGCGATCCTGTATCCGGATCGCGAGTCGACGACGCGCGGCGTCGGCCGTATCTACGGTCAGTGTCATGACATGAACAGTCACCCCCGGGCGCAGTGGGTCGATGTCACCGACCGACTGCGTTAGCCAGGGCGGCAACAGAAAACCGGGCTTGACGGGATTCCGTCAAGCCCGGTTTTGCTTCGGAGGTCTCAGCCGGCGTGCGCGCCCAGCGCACCCTGCAGATCACCCTTCATGGCGTTCAGCTGTGCTCCCCAGTACTCCCAGCTGTGGGTGCCGTAGGCCGGGAAGTTGAACACGGCGTTGTGGCCGCCCGCGGCGTTGTAGGCGTCCTGGAACTTCTTGTTGCCGCCGATCATGAAATTGCTCTCGAGGAACGTGGCCGGCAAGTTGGCACCGCCCAGTTCGTTCGGGGTCCCGTTACCGCAGTACACCCAGAGCCGCGTGTTGTTGGCGACGAGTTGGGCGACGTTGATCGTGGGGTCGTTGCGTTGCCATGCCGGGTCGCCGTCCGGCCCCCACATGTCTTCCTTCTTGTAGCCGCCGGCGTCACCCATCGCCATGCCTATCGCGAATTGCCCGGTGGACGGGCTGAGGTAGCCGGACAGCGAACCGGCGTAGATGAACTGTCCCGGGTGGTAGATCGCCAGATTCATTGCAGATGACCCGGCCATCGAGATGCCAACCGCCGCACTGCCGGTCGCCTTGACGCTCTTCTGCGAGGCCAGGTATCCGGGCAGCTCGCTGCTCAGGAAGGTTTCCCAGTTGTAGGTCGAGCAGCCGGCCTTGCCGCAGGCCGGTTTGTACCAGTTGGTGTAGAAGCTGGACTGCCCGCCGACCGGCATGACGATCGCCAGTCCCGATTGGTAGTACCACTCGAAGGCCGGGGTGTTGATGTCCCAGCCGTTGTAGTCGTCCTGGGCGCGCAGGCCATCCAGCAAGTACACGGCCGGCGCGTTGGTCCCACCGGGCTGGAACTGGACCTTGATGCTGCGGCCCATCGAAGCCGACGGCACCTGCAGA
>DATDLZ010000202.1:0-4351 GCA_036519055.1 Mycobacterium sp. | reverse complement strand
GGCAGCACCGCGCCGTCGGGCGAGCGCAGCTCCAGATGCGAGGTCAGCCAGGGATCGTCGCTGCGTGGCGTGGTCAGGTATCCCCGGGCCGCGATCCCGTAAACCGTTTCCTGATGCCATCGCCGGCCCAGCACACGGCCCAGTGTCGAGCGGGCACCGTCGGCGACGATCAGTTCGCGACAGCCGACCTGTGTCCCGTCGGCCAGCGTCACCGAGGTCACCCGGGCCGACGAATCATGGTTAGCACCAACAGCTTTGACGCCGAGTCGCATACGCGCACCGGATTCCTCGGCGACTTTGCGAATCCGGTCGTCCAATTCGACGCGGGCCACCGCACTACCGGTCGACGGGAACGACGGGCCGGGCCAGTCGACCTCGACCTCGCCGCCGAATCCGCTCATTCGCAGGCCGCGATGCCGGATCCGGGCATCCAACCATTCGCCCAGGCCCAGCCGCTCCAGCTCGGCGACCGCCCGCGGCGTCAGCCCGTCGCCGCAGGCCTTGTCGCGGGGAAAGTTCGCCGCGTCGATCACCAGCACGTCGTGACCGGCGCGCGCGGCCCAGGCGGCCGCCGCCGAACCGGCCGGTCCGGCGCCCACGACCACCACGTCGGCATGGGAGTCCATGCTCACCAGTATGTTGGTCGGGTGAGAACTCCGGCGACGGTGGTAGCGGGCGTGGACTTTGGTGACGCCGAGTTCGCCACCGGAGTGCGCGACGGGGTGGCCCGTATCGAGCAACTGATGGAAACCGAGCTGCGCGGGTCAGATGACCTGATGACGGATGCCGTGCTGCACCTGTTCGAGGCCGGTGGCAAACGGTTCCGGCCCCTGTTCACGGTGTTGTCGGCGCAATTGGGGCCGCGTCCGGACTCCGACGAGGTGACGATCGCCGGTGCGGTGATCGAGCTGGTGCATCTGGCCACGCTCTACCACGACGACGTGATGGATGAGGCGCAAGTGCGCCGCGGCGCACCCAGCGCCAACCTGCGGTGGAGCAACAACGTCGCAATCCTGGCCGGCGACTACCTGTTCGCCACCGCCTCCCGGCTGGTGTCGCGGCTGGGCCCTGATGCGGTGCGGATCATCGCCGAGACCTTCGCCCAGCTGGTCACCGGCCAGATGCGCGAAACCCAGGGGGCCGCCGACAAGGCCGATCCGATCGCGCATTACCTGAAGGTGGTGCACGAGAAGACGGCCTGCCTGATCGGTGCGGCGGGCCGGTTCGGCGCGATGTTCTCCGGCGCCGACGAGGACCAGATCGAGCGGCTCAGCCGACTGGGCGACCTGGTCGGCACGGCGTTCCAGATCTCCGACGACATCATCGACATCGACAGCGACCCCGACGAGTCCGGCAAGCTGCCCGGCACCGACCTGCGCGAAGGTGTGCACACGCTGCCGGTGCTCTACGCCCTGCACGACACCGGACCCGATGCTGACCGGCTGCGTGAGCTGCTGGTCGGCCCGATCGACAACGACGCGGCGGTCACCGAGGCGCTGACCCTGCTGCGGGCCTCGGCGGGCATGGCCAAGGCCAAGGACACGGTCGCGCAGTATGCGGCGAAGGCCCGCGAGGAGATGGCCGCGCTGCCCGACAGCCCCGGCCGCCAGGCGCTAACCACGCTGGTCGATTTCACCATCAGCAGACACGGCTAGCTTCGGGGGAACTCTGCGGCCCGTCATCGGCGTTGAATGAACGTGTCTGTAGGAGGAAGTTGATGACCTGGCATCCGCATCACAACACGGCTAAGACGTTCGTGTTGTTGGTAGGCATGTCGACGCTGATCGTGCTGGTGGGCAGCCTGTTCGGCAGGGGTGTGATGTTCCTCGCCGTTTTGTTCGCCGTCGGCATGAACATCTACACCTACTTCAACAGCGACAAACTGGCGCTGCGGGCGATGCACGCGCAGCCGGTGTCGGAGGTGCAGGAGCCGGTGATCTACCGGATCGTGCGCGAGCTGGCCACGGCCGCTCACCAGCCGATGCCGCGGCTGTTCATCAGCGACACCGCCGCGCCCAACGCGTTCGCCACCGGTCGCAATCCGCGCAACGCCGCGGTGTGCTGCACCACTGGGATTCTCAACATCCTCAATGAGCGCGAGCTGCGTGCGGTGCTCGGCCACGAGCTGTCCCACGTCTACAACCGCGACATTCTGATCTCATGTGTGGCCGGTGCGCTCGCGTCGGTGATCACGGCGCTGGCCAACATGGCGATGTTCGCCGGAATGATGGGCGGCAACAACCGTGAAGGCGGCAATCCCTTTGCGCTGCTTCTGGTTTCGATGCTGGGCCCGATTGCGGCGACGGTGGTGCGGATGGCCGTGTCTCGATCGCGCGAGTACCAGGCCGACGAGTCCGGTGCGATCCTGACCGGCGACCCGTTGTCGCTGGCGTCCGCGCTGCGCAAGATCTCCAGTGGTGTGCAGGCCGCGCCGCTGCCTCCGGAACCGAAACTCGCCGCCCAGGCGCACCTGATGATCGCCAGCCCGTTTCGCGCCGGCGAGAAGATCGGTTCGCTGTTCTCCACGCACCCGCCGATCGCCGACCGGATTCGTCGCCTCGAAGAGATGGCCGGGCGGTAAGTCACACCAGCCTCAGAAGTCTCCACAACTGACCATCGGATGACTTTTTAAATCGACGCCACATGCGATATCACCACAGCATGAATCGCTATACCTACCGCGCCGAATGGTCCTCTGAGCACAGCGAATACGTCGGCCGCTGCCTCGAATTGCCGTGGCTGTCGCAGTGGAGGCCGACGATGCAGTCAGCGATCGCCGGCGTTGAGCGCGCCGTCGATGAACACCTCGCCGAACGTGGCGCAGAGGTTCCGCCGCCGCTGACGGAACGGAAGTTCAGCGGCAAGTTCCTGGTCAGGACGTCACCAGCGCTGCACGCCCGATTGACCGTCGAGGCCGCCGAGCAGAATGTGTCGTTGGGGTGGTGCAGAAGCTGGCGGATCGGCCGCCGATCGGTCTGTTCGACCTCTGATATCCATACGGCTTCGTTTGCAAAGCAGTTGTGCCCCAGAGTCTTCGGTGCAGTTGAGGCTGGTGGGATAGCCGGGCCTCAGAAACCCGAGCCGTGCACCTCGTGCCCCGGCGTCTCGACCATCAGCCCGCGGTAGGCCTCCTCCACGTTAGAGCCGTGGTTGATCACGCCATCGACCTCGCGCGCGATAGGCATGTTCAGCCCGTACTTGTCGGCGAACTCCATGATCACGCTGGCAGCCTTGACGCCCTCGGCGACCTGGTTCATCGACGAGATGATCTCGTCGATCGGTTTGCCCGCACCGAGCTGCTCGCCGACGTGCCGGTTGCGGCTGCGCTGGCTGGTGCAGGTGACGATCAGATCGCCCATCCCGGCCAGTCCGGCGAAGGTGTCGCGCTGCCCACCCATCGCCTCGCCCAGTTTTGACATCTCGCGCACCGAGCGGGCGATCACCATCGCCCTGGTGTTCTCACCGATACCCAGCGAATAGCCCATACCGACCGCGATCGCGTAGACGTTCTTCAAAGCGCCGGCCATCTCAACGCCGAGCACGTCGTCGATGGTGTAGACGCGGAAGCGCCTGGTTTGGAACAGCTGCGCGAGCCGCGCGGCTTGGTGTTGGTCGGGCATTGCCAGCACCGCCGCGGCCGCGTAGCCCTCGCCAACTTCGCGGGCGATGTTGGGCCCGGCCAGGATGCCGGCGGGATGGCCGGGCAATACCTCGTCGACGATCTGCGACATTCGCATGTTGGTGCCTTGTTCGAGACCCTTCACCAGCGACACCACCGGCACCCACGGCCGCAACTCGGTCGCCAGCTCGGTGAGCACATCGCGGAACCCATGCGACGGCACTCCCATCACGACGACGTCGGCGCACCGGGCGGCCTCGGCGAAGTCGGTGGTGGCGCGCAGGCTTTCGGACAGGTCGACGTCCTTGCCCAGATAGCCGGTGTTGCGGTGGTTCTCGTTGATGTCTTTGGCGGTCTCTTCCGAGCGCACCCATTGCAGGGTCGGCCCGCGGCGCGCGCAGATGGACGCGACGGTGGTGCCCCAGGAACCGCCACCCAAAACGACGACTTTCGGTTCGCGCATAGCAGCTGCCATGCGACCAGCGTATTGCCGCCGCCTGATCTTTACCGGCGGTTGGGGAGAAGAGTTGTGCCAAAGATTATCGGGCCAGTGCGGTCTTCTGGGCGACGCGGCCGAACACCATGGCCTCGGTGATCCGGTCGAACCGGTAGTCGATGGTGTCGGCGTAGTAGTTCTGTCGAACGTTCCACGGCCGCTTGATCCCGGATTTCGGCAGCGCGTGCGGCGCGCGCAGCACATAGCCGGCCTGGATGTCCCACGCCGGCTTCTCC
>DATDLZ010000201.1:0-22310 GCA_036519055.1 Mycobacterium sp. | reverse complement strand
GATGGGTGCGCAGCGGGCATACGAGCTCGGGATGATCAGCGAGATCGTCGAACACGATCGGCTGCTGGAGCGCGCTCATGAGATCGCCGACATCGTCAACTTGAATGCGCCGCTTGCCGTTCGGGGCACCCGGCTGGCCATCCTCAAGGGCCTGGACTTACCGCTGCACGAAGCCGAAATGCTGGCCGAGTCCTTCCGCGAACGCAATCTGCACACCGAGGATTCGTTGGAGGGGCCCCGGGCGTTCGTCGAGAAGCGGCCACCGGAGTGGCAGTGCCGATGAGCTTCGAGACCATCGAACTGGACGTGGACAGTGGCGACCGGGTCGCCACCATCACGCTGAACCGGCCCGACCAGCTCAACGCGTTCAACCGAACCATGTGCGAGGAAATGGCCGAAGCATGGCGGATCGTCAAAGCGGACGACTCCGTCAACGCCGTGGTGTTGCGGGCCGCCGGTAACCGGGCGTTCAGTGCGGGCCTCGACATCAAAACGCCCTACGGCCAACCAGAAAACATCTGGAACCACGAAGATCCCGGCGAGGCGCTCAGCCCCAAGTGGCAGAAGATGTGGAAGCCGGTGGTGTGCGCCGTGCAGGGTATGTGCACGGCCGGCGCGTTCTACTTCGTCAACGAGGCCGACGTGGTCATCTGCTCGACCGACGCGACATTCTTCGACTCGCACGTATCGGCCGGCTTGGTGTGCGCACTGGAGCCGATCGGGCTGATGCGCCGCGTCGGACTGGGTGAGACGTTGCGAATCGCCCTGATGGGCAACGACGAACGGGTCAGTGCCGACACCGCTCTGCGCATCGGTCTGGTATCTGAAGTGATCTCCCCGGAAGACCTTTGGATACGCGCACACGAGATCGCCGCGACGATTGCGGCCAACCCGCCGTCGGCGACCCAGGGCACCGTCAAGGCAATCTGGGAATCGTTGGACAAGCCCTACCGGGCGGCACTGGACCAGGGGCTGATTTACACGCGGCTGGGGAATCCCATCGGCACAGCCGAGCTCGCGAAGCGGGGCAACCATCGCGCATCGGACCCGAAAATTCGATGACGTCGCACCGGCTGAGTCGGCGCATCGACGACGTGCTGCGTCTCCAACCCGACGCACCCGCCCTGGAGTATGACCACCAATGGCTGTCCTGGGGACAGCTACGCGACCTGGTTGAACAGATCAGTTCGCTCGTCGGCACCGACCGACCACAAGTCGGAATTCTGTTACGCAATCGCCCGGCGCACGTTGCCGCGCTGCTCGGCGTGCTGCGCTGCGGCGCCACGGTCGTGGTCATCAACCCGGGCCGCGGCGATGAACGCATCAAAGCAGACGTCGATCAGCTTGCGCTGCCGTTGATCATCGGCGAACCAGACGATCTGGCCCTGGCGGGCGGGCCGTCGGCCACGACGATGGTGTCGATCTCGGCTATCGGCGTCAAGCCGAAAGTAGTTGCAGCCAGCCAGATCCACACCCACGACGTGCGGCCCGAGGTCGCGGTCCGGATGTTGACCAGCGGGACAACCGGACCGCCCAAACGGGTAGACCTCACCTACGACATGCTGGCGCACAGTGTGATGGGCCCGGAAGCCGAGCACGCAACGGCCCCAACAGAGTTGCGTCGAGGTGTGGCGATTGTGAATTCTCCGCTGGTGCATATCGGTGGGGTCTTCCGAGTCCTGCAATGCGTTGCCGAGCCGCGCCCCTTTGTGTTGCTGGAACGATTCGAGCTCAATCGGTGGGCCGAAGCGGTACGCGCGCATCGACCTCGCGCGGTGTCGCTGGTGCCGACAGCGCTACGGATGGTGCTGCATTCCGACGTGCCTCGTGAGGATTTGGCGAGTATCCGCGCCGTGACGTCTGGGACCGCCCCGCTATCGCCCGAGGATGCCGATGCGTTCACCGAGACGTACGGAATCCCGGAGCTGACTTCCTATGCTGCAACCGAATTCGGTGGCGGAGTGGCCAGCTGGACGTTGACCGACCACCAGAAGTACTGGCAGGCAAAACGCGGCAGCGTGGGACGCGCCAACCCTGGGGCTCAATTGCGGGTGGTCAGCGACGACGGCAAACCGCTCGGGCCCGATCAGATCGGCCTGCTGGAGGTGAAACCCGCGCAGCTCGGGCCTTCCGCGGACTGGATGCGCACTACCGACATGGCACGCATCGACTCCGATGGGTTTCTGTGGATCACCGGCCGCGCCGACCAGGCGATCATTCGCGGCGGCTTCAAAATCATGCCCGACGACGTGCGTAGCGCCTTGGAAAGCCACCCTGCCGTGGCGGGGGCCGCTGTCGTAGGGCACAGCGATGTACGCCTCGGGGAAACCCCGGTGGCCATGGTGGAACTCCGAACGCCAGGATCGGCGAACGCGGCCGAGCTCATCGACTTCCTGCAATCCCGACTGGCCCGATACGAAATTCCCACCGACATTGCGATCGTCGCCGATCTCCCGAGGACGCCGTCCGGCAAGCCCGATCTGGGTGCGATCCGGCGCCATTTTCACGACGCGCTGTCCGCGGCGCAGGGCGACCATGTCGAGTGAATCGACAATCGTCGGAGACGTACTACTGCGCACACAAGCCCGCAACAGGGGCGATCACCCGCTGCTGATCTGCGATTCCGAATGCATCAGCTATGCCGATGCCGACCGGCTTTCCGCGCGCCTGGCTCGTGGGCTCATCGGCCTGGGTGCCGGCAAGGGCAGTCATGTCGGACTGCTCTATCCGAACGGCGTCGCGTTCGTCGTCGGCATGCTGGCCGCGTCCCGGGTTGGCGCCGTCGTCGTGCCGTTCTCGACGTTCGCCACCGCGCGCGAACTACGTGAGCAACTCGTCGACAGCGACACCGAAATCCTGCTTGCTGCGGCGTCTTTCCGCTCGCACGACTACGTGCAACAGCTGACCGACCTGCTGCCCGGTTCCGACCTCGACTCTGGCGACCGGCTCTTCGACGTCGCCGCACCGCAATTACGACACGTGATCTTTGACCTCGCACGCCTTCATCGGCTGGCCGAGACGGTCGATGAGCGGCTTCTGACCGCGATGCAAAACGATCTCGACGGCTCGGACCCGCTTACGATCGTCTACACGTCGGGCACGACCGCCGCTCCCAAGGGGGTGGTGCACACCCACGCCGCGCTGCTCAACCACCAGAGAAACCTCAACACGATCCGAGGCTTGACTGCCGCCGACCGGCTGTTCTGCAACTCGCCGTTCTTCTGGATCGGAGGACTCGGGTTTGCCTTGCTTGCCACGTTGCTCGCCGGATCGACGCTGGTGTGCTCCAACGCCGAAGATGCCGGCCAGACGCTCGATCTGCTTGAGGCCGAAAGGCCAACTGTCACCAACGGGTTCGCCGCCGGAGTCGCACACCTAGCGCGGCACCCGACTTTCGGCAGACGGGACCTATCGTCGATGCGACGCGGGAACCTGTACCCGATCATGGCTCCTGAGGTACGACCGGCCGACCCTGAACTGCGGCACAGCATGCTCGGCCTGACCGAGGCGGGCAGTGTTGTGCTGATCGACGCTGATGAGACCGACCAGCCCGAGCATCGACGCGGGTCGTTCGGCAAGCCGGCACCAGCCGTGGAAACCAAGATCGTCGATCCCGAGTCCGGAATGCCGGTCGAGGATGGGGCGCTCGGCGAGCTCTATATCCGGGGGCCGTGCCTGATGCAGGGGTACTACAAGCGCAGTCGGGAAGAATGTTTCGACGCCGACGGCTGGTTCCGCACCGGAGACCTGGTTGCCACCGACAACGACGGGTTCGTCTACTACATCGGCCGCCGCGGTTCGATGATCAAGACGGCCGGCGCCAACGTCTCTCCGGCCGAAGTCGAGCAGGCAATCGCCAAGGTCACTGGCGGCGGCGTGGCCCATGTCTTCGGAATCCCGGATCCTGACCGCGGTCAACTGGTCGCTGCCGTCATCACCCTGGACAACGGCGCCGCATTCGACGAAACCCGCCTTCGCCGCCAACTCGCCGCAGAACTGTCGGCGTACAAGATTCCCCGCCGCTTCGCGGCGATTCCCGTGGCTGATGTTCCCCTGCTGGCCAGTGGGAAAGCTGATGTGCAGCAATTGAAAAGCCTGTTCGATGCCTGACACCGTCGATGAGCTAGTCCGGTATCACTCGACGCATGACGACGCCAAGCCGGTGGTGATCGACCTTGACCGTCGGCTCAGCTACCGCGAACTCGACATCACCACACACGACTTGGCCCTGGCGTTCATCGACGCCGGTGTCGTCAAGGGCACCCGGGTCGGGCTCATCATGCCCAACGGTGTCCGTTGGGTGCAGATCGCGATTGCCCTCACGCGCATCGGTGCCGTGCTAGTTCCATTGAGCACGCTGTTGGCCGCGCCGGAATTGGTCGCACAACTACGGACCGCATCCGTGCAGGTCCTGATCAGCGTCGAGGAATTCCGCGGTCACCGCTACCTCGACGACCTTCGGTCGACTCTTGGCGTACCTGATCTGTCCGAAACGCTGCAACGCCCTGATCTTCCTGCGCTGCGCCAGGTTTGGGCGGCCGATCGGTTGCCGGGCCTATCCGGCGCTGAATCGAACCGCTCCATCGTCGACGCGCTGGCGGCGACGGTGACATCGAGTGACCCGATGGTGATCATGTTCACCTCCGGCAGCAGCGGTCCGCCCAAAGGCGTGGTGCACTCGCACGGCAGCGCGCTGGGCGCCGTTCGCTCCGGTTTGCTGAGCCGTTGCATCGATTCCGAGACGCGCCTGTATCTACCGATGCCGTTCTTCTGGGTGGGTGGCTTCGGTAGCGGCGTACTGTCCGCGCTGGTGGCCGGGGCAACGCTGATCACCGAGGAGATCCCCCAACCGGAGACGACGCTGCGCCTGCTGGAGCGCGAACGGGTGACGCTGTTTCGCGGCTGGCCCGATCAGGCCGAAGCGCTGGCTCGCCACCCGTATCGCGCGCAGACAGATTTATCCGCGTTACGCCCCGGCAGCTTGGAAGCCCTCCTTCCGGCCGAGCAACGTGCCCAACCCGGCGCTCGGGCAACGTTGTTCGGCATGACCGAAGCATTCGGGCCGTACTGCGGATACCGCGCCGACACCGACATGCCGCACTCGGCCTGGGGCAGCTGCGGCAAGCCGTTCGACGGCATGGAGGTCCGCATCACCGACCCCGGCAATGGACAGACCGTCGCGGTGGGAACCGTCGGGATGATCCAGATTCGGGGACCACACACGCTGCGCGGGATATGCCGGCGCAGCCGAGAGGACCTGTTCACCGCCGACGGGTTTTACTCCACCGGTGATCTCGGCCGGCTCGATGACGACGGCTTCCTCTTTTACCACGGTCGATGCGACGACATGTTCAAAGTCAGCGGGGCGACTGTCTATCCGGCCGAAGTCGAGCAGGCGCTGCGTGGCATCGACGGGGTTGACAACGCGTTCGTCACCAATCTGGCTGGTGCACAGGGAGATCGCGTCGGTGCGGCGGTGGTATGCGATACCGCCGCCACGGCCGCCGAAGCGCTCCGCGCATCAGCTCGCACTGTGCTCAGCTCGTTCAAAGTGCCGACAGTCTGGCTGCTCGTCGATTCCGACGACACGATTCCGCGTGGTCCGACCGGCAAGGTCGATGTCCGCCGGCTGCGCGAATTGCTTGCCGACGCGGACAGCGTGCCGCCCGGCTAGGTGGAATCGACGACCCCGTGTTCAGCGAGGTGGTCGATCAGCGGGGCCGCGCCGGCGGCAAGGTGGTCTGACATGGCTTTGCGGGCCAGCTCGCTGTCGTGTTTGGCCAGCGCTGCCACCACGCGACGGTGGTCTTTGATCGACTGATCGGGCCAGCCCGCGATGGTGGGGAAAACGGATTCCGGCGCATAACGCGTGATCTGCAACATCATCTGCGCAAGCTTTGGCGACTCGGCGGCCACATTGATGGCCCGATGGAACTCATGGTTGAGCCGCACCGTTCGCTCGATATCGTTGCCCGCGTACGCCTCCTCGAGCTCAGCCTGAATTCCTTTGAGTTCGCGCAGTTGGTCGTCGTCGATGTTGACCGCGGCTCGCGCGGCCAGCTCACCACCGACGTGTGCCTGCAGATTGGCGACGTCGGAAAGGTCGCGTTCGGTGACCGGTAGCACCACGAACCCGCGACGCGGCTGCTGGGCCAGCAGCCCCTCGGCGCGCAATTCGAAGAGCGCCTCCCGTACCGGCGTGACGCTGATCCCGAGTTCCGCCGCCAGCTGATCCAGACGGACGTACTCGCCCGCCGAATAGGTGCCATCGAAGATCCGCTTACGGACATAGCGCGCAACGTCTTCGGAGAGCTGGGGCCGCGCGGCGAAATCCGGGACGCTCACGATCAAATCCGATACTCGGCGAGGAGCCGCTTACTGATGATGGACTTCTGGATTTCGCTGGTTCCCTCGCCGATGAGCAGGAAGGGGGCGTCGCGCATCAGCCGCTCGATCTCATACTCTTTGGAGTAGCCGTATCCACCGTGGATACGGAAGCTCTGCTGGGTGACCTCCGAGCAGAATTCGCTGGCAAGATACTTCGCCATTCCCGCTGCGACGTCGTTGCGCTCACCGGAATCCTTCAACCGGGCCGCGTTGACCATCATCAGGTGAGCGGCCTCGACTTTGGTTGCCATTTCCGCGATTTGGAAGGCAATGGCCTGGTGCTCGGCGATCGGCTTGCCGAAGGTGTGACGCTGCTGGGCGTAGCGTGCGGCGAGCTCGAACGCGCGGATGGCCACCCCGACCGCGCGGGCCGATACGTTGACACGTCCAACCTCGATGCCGTCCATCATCTGGTAGAAACCCTGCCCTGGCACGCCGCCCAAGACGTTGTCGGCGCTTGCGACGTATCCGTCGAAGATGAGCTCTGTGGTGTCAATCCCCTTGTAGCCCAGCTTGTCGATCTTGCCCGGTATGAGCAGCCCGGGTAACACCTCACCGAATCCGGTCGGCTTCTCAATCAGGAAGGCGGTCAGATTGCGATGCGGCGCTTCTGCGCCCTCATCGGTGCGAACCAGTACCGCCACCAAACTGGAGCTGGCGCCGTTGGTCAGCCACATCTTCTGGCCATTGATGGTGTAGTCGCCGTCGCTGCCCCGTGTCGCGCGGGTGCGGATCGCGGCGACGTCAGAGCCCAACTCCGGCTCCGACATCGAGAACGATCCGCGTATCTCGCCGGCCGCCATGCGCGGTAAGAAACGCTGCTTCTGCTCGTCGGTGCCGTGCTGGCGCAGCATGTAGGCGACGATGAAGTGAGTGTTGAGCACCCCCGAGATGCTCATCCACCCGCGAGCCAATTCTTCGACGCACAGCGCGTAGGTCAGCAGCGACTCGCCCAATCCGCCGTATTCCTGCGGGATCATCAATCCGAACAGACCCATCTCCCGCATCTGGTCAACGATCGCTTGCGGATAGGTGTCAGTGCGCTCCAGCGCGGGCGCATTAGGGATGACTTCCTTCTCGACGAATTGCCTTACTGTGGAGATGATCTCGTTTTGAACGTCAGTGAGGCCAAGGGTTTCGGCAAGTTTGGTCATTAGGCGTCTTCCTCCTCGCTAGCAGACGATCGTCTTTGCATCGGTCAGACGCGTGATATCGGCGGCAGTCAGTCCCAGGCTCGTGGTGAGTACGTCCGCGGTGTCTCCACCCAGTCTGGGTGCGGGCTCGCTTGCAAAATGGCCGCCATCGAACACGGTGGGCATCCCGGGCGCGAGGTAGTCCCCCAGGCCATCCTGGTGCAGCCGGGAGAACAACGGATTTGCCGTCACCCGTTCACCTGCGGCGGCCTGCGCGAAGCTCTGATAGCGCTCGAACAACACGCTGGTGGCCGACAACGCCTGCGTGATCTGGTCGGCGGTGTGATCAGCGAACCACGTCGCGAATAGTCCGCTGAGCACCTCGCGGTATCGATAGCGAACACCCTCGTCGGTGAAATCCGCGCGGAGCGAATCGGCCAGCGCGGAAATGGCTGCACCCGTGCCGGATACCTCGACGAGGTCCTGAAAATGACGTTTGGTCAGCGTCACGATCATGAACGCGACGCCATCGTTGCTGGTGAAATCTTGACCGTACTGTCCATAGATCGCGTTGCCCAGCCTCTCGCGTTGCGTGCCGTTCACCTGAGGCTCGGTCAGCAGTCCGAGATTGCCCGCGGTGGCTAACGCGACGTCTTCCAGCGCGAGGCTGATCTGTGCGCCCGCTCCGGACCGGTCGCGGCGACGCACCGCGGCCACGACCGCGAGCGCGGCATACAGACCGCAGCAGACATCCCAGGCCGGCAGCACGTGATTGATCGGACCGGCGTGGTTCACCGGGCCGGTCACCAACGGGAATCCGGTTGCCGCATTGACGGTGTAGTCCACACCGGTGGAGCCATCATGACGGCCGAGAACCTGGAGATGGATCAGGTCGCGACGTTTTGCGGCGAGCGTGTCGTACGACAACCAGGACAGCCCCGCGGCGTTGGTCACCACCACGCCGTCGCCTTCGACGATCAGTCGCTGAATAAGTTCTTGCCCTTCAGTTGATCGCAAATCGACCGTGGCTGAACGCTTTCCCTTGTTCAGCCCGGTCCAGTAAATGGACGTGCCGTTCGCGGTCACCGGCCAACGGTGAGTATCGGACGCACCGCCGATGGGGTCGACCCGAATCACCTTCGCCCCCAATTGGCTCAACGTCATTCCGCACAACGGCGCGGCGACGAAGCTGGAGACCTCGATGACGGTGAGATCGGCCAAAGGCGTCGTCACTGCGGCCCGACTCGCTCGAAAACCGCGGCGAGGCCTTGTCCGCCACCGATGCACATGGTTTCCAGCCCGTAGCGTGCGCCTCGCCGATTGAGTTCGCGGGCCAGCGTGGCCAGCATCCGGCCGCCGGTCGCGCCCACTGGATGGCCCAGTGAGATACCCGAGCCGTGCACGTTGGTCCGCTCCCGGTCGGCGGCGCCAAAGCCCCACTCCCGCATCACAGCAAGGGCCTGTGCGGCGAACGCCTCGTTGAGTTCGATGACGTCGATGTCGCTCAATTGCAGGCCCGCCTTGGCCAGGGCGAGCTCAGTGGCAGGTACCGGGCCGATTCCCATCACGTTGGGTGGCACGGCCGCGACGCCCCAGGACACCAGCCGGACCAGCGGAGTGAGGCCGAGTTCGGCGGCCCTTTCCGGGGTGGTCACCAGACACATGGAGGCCGCGTCGTTTTGGCCGCTGGCGTTTCCCGCGGTCACTGTCGCTTC
Source organism: Mycobacterium sp. (assembly GCA_036519055.1). Classification (GTDB taxonomy): domain Bacteria; phylum Actinomycetota; class Actinomycetes; order Mycobacteriales; family Mycobacteriaceae; genus Mycobacterium. The sequence goes on along the minus strand of DATDLZ010000201.1, from coordinate 13,075 downwards.
TGGATCATCTTTGAGCAGAACGGGTTTGAGCTTACTCAGCGATTCCACTGTGGTGTCGGCCCGCGGATGCTCGTCGGTGTCGATCACCTCCTGGCCGTGTCGGCCACGCACGGTGACCGGGATGATCTCCTCGGCCAGGACGCCGTCCTTCTGCGCAGCCACCGCCCGTTGGTGCGATGCCACCGCTAGTTCGTCCTGCTCCTGACGCGAGATGCTGTACTGCCGTCGCAGATTCTCCGCGGTCTCCAGCATCCCGCCGGGCACCGGATAGTGGCGACCACCGGCGGTGGAGCGCCCGCGCGCCAATCCGTCGTGTACTTGTACGCCGCCGCGGCCGCCGCCCCAGCGCATGTCGGTGGAGTAGAACGCGACGTTGCTCATACTCTCCGCGCCGCCGGCGACGACGAGATCGTGGTCACCGGAGGTGATCTGGAGACTTGCCTGGATGACCGCTTGGAGACCCGATCCACAGCGACGGTCTACCTGCATGCCGGGCACCGTCACCGGCAGTCCCGAATCAAGTGCGATCACGCGTCCGATCGCCGGTGCCTCGCTGTTGGGATAGCAGTGCCCAAGGATGACATCCTGTACGGCGTCGGGTGGAACGCCGGTCCGTTCGAGCAGCCCGGTAAGAGCCGCCACCCCGAGCTCAACAGCACTCTGCGACTTGAACATCCCCCCGTAGCGGCCGATCGGGGTTCTAACCGGTTCGCAGATCACGGCTTCGCGGGTGCTCACAGGTGCCGCCCGCCGGTCACCTCGAGGACGGTGCCGGTCATATATGACGACAGATCGGAGGCCAGGAACAATGCGACGGTGGCGACTTCGTCGGGTTCACCAGCTCGCCCCATCGGCACCTCCGCGACTTTTGCATCCCAAATCCGTTGCGGCATAGCCTCTGTCATCGCCGACCTGATCAGCCCGGGCTGGATTGCGTTGACCCGCACACCGAGGTGGGCGAGTTCCTTCGATGCCGCCTTGGTCATACCGACGATGCCGGCCTTGGCCGCCGAATAGTTGGTCTGGCCGACCATGCCGACCTTCCCGGATATCGACGACATGTTCACGATCGTCCCGCGCTTGTTCTCCCGCATGATCGCTGCGGCTTTGCGCAAGCCGTTCCACGTTCCCTTCAGATGCACGGCGATCACCTGATCGAACTGTTCCTCGGTCATCTTGCGCATCGTCGCGTCGCGGGTGATTCCGGCGTTGTTGATCATGATATCGAGCGCGCCGAACCGGTCGACGGCCGCGCCGAGCAGTGCATCGACGTCATCCCCGGATGTCACATCGCAGCGCACCGCGATAGCGACCTCGTCGCCGCCGAGCTGCGCGGCCGCGGACTGCGTCGCCTCGAGATTCACGTCACCGAGTACTACTCGGGCGCCCTCATCAACGAACCGCTGCGCGATGGCAAAACCCAGCCCCTGGGCGCCACCGGTGATGACTGCGGTCTGACCGGTCAATAACGACACACGATCACCGTCCTTCTATTCAGGCCCCGAATGCGGGACATCATCGCACATCATATTTCATATATGATCGCTGCCTGCAGACAGTCGGCGGGGTCCCGCAGCAGCGCATCAACCCGCGATCGCACCGCTCGAAGGGAGCGCTGATTCATGCCTAACTCGGTCGTCGACGACGACGACTTCCAGCAGATACTGGCCCAGACCCGGCAGTTCGTCCGCACCGCCGTCGTCCCGCGTGAGCAGGAGATTCTGGCGACCGACCGGGTGCCAGACGATCTTCGGAACCAGGCCAAGGACATGGGGTTGTTCGGCTATGCCATCCCGCAGGAGTGGGGTGGACTCGGGCTCGACATCACCCAAGATGTCGAGCTGGCGATGGAGCTGGGCTATACCTCGCTGGCGGTCCGGTCGATGTTCGGCACCAACAATGGCATCGCCGGTCAGGTCCTGGTCGGGTTCGGCACCGACGAGCAGAAGGCCACCTGGCTGGAGTCGCTGGCGTCTGGACAGGTCGCCTCATTCGCGTTGACCGAACAGGGTGCGGGGTCGAACCCGGCGGGATTGCGCACCAAGGCTATTCGCGATGGCGCGGAAGGCGATTGGGTGATCGCCGGCGAGAAACGATTCATCACTAACGCGCCGGTTGCCGACCTGTTCGTGGTCTTCGCGCGGACCCGTCCCGCCGATGACGCCGGACCGGGCATCGCCGTGTTCCTGGTTCCTGCCGACTCCCCCGGAGTCGAGGTCGGAACCAAGGACGCCAAGATGGGACAGGAAGGTGCCTGGACCGCAGACGTGCGCTTCACCGACGTCCGCGTCCCCGCCGGGGCACTGATCGGCGGCAGCGAGGACATCGGGTACCGCGCGGCGATGACCTCGTTGGCGCGCGGGCGGATTCACATCGCCGCGCTGGCCGTGGGAGCCGCGCAGCGCGCGCTGGACGAATCCGTCAGCTACGCGGCGACGGCCACCCAGGGCGGCACACCGATTGGGAACTTCCAACTGGTGCAAGCGATGCTCGCGGACCAGCAGACCGGGGTGATGGCCGGTCGCGCGCTGGTACGTGACGCCGCCCGGCTGTGGCTCACCGAACAGGACCGGCGCATCGCCCCGTCGGCGGCGAAGGTGTTCTGCACCGAGATGGCCGGCAAGGTTGCCGATCTCGCCGTGCAGATCCACGGCGGCAGCGGATACATGCGCGAGGTGCCGGTCGAACGTATCTACCGCGACGTGCGCTTGCTACGACTGTACGAGGGAACCAGCGAGATTCAGCGGTTGATCATCGGTTCGAACCTGGTCAAGGCGGCACAGCGCAAGCAGTGACGTAATATCGTCCCCGTTACAGTGGCCTTTACGATACGGAGCGCATATGACCGGCCGGTTGACGGACAAGGTCGCATTCATCACCGGAGCGGCACGCGGCCAAGGCCGCGCCCACGCCGTCCGGATGGCCCGCGAGGGCGCCGACATCATCGCGGTCGATGTCGCGGGCAAGCTTCCATCTTGTGTCCGTTACGACTCGGCAACACCGGAGGATCTGGCCGAAACCGTGCGGCTCGTCGAGGCCGCTGGCCGCCAAATCATGGCTTCGGCCACCGATATTCGCGACTTTGACGGTCTGCGCCAGGCGGTGGAGGACGGCGTGGCTGCGTTCGGGCGGCTGGACATCATCGTCGCCAATGCCGGCATCACGGCGCCGCAGGCCTGGAACGAGATCACTCCCGAATCGTTCCGGGACGTTATGGACGTCAACGTGACTGGAACGTGGAACACGGTGATGGCCGGCGCGCAGAAGATCATCGACGGTGGTCGCGGCGGGTCAATCATTTTGATCAGCTCCGCAGCCGGCATGAAGATGCAGCCGTTCATGGTGCACTACACCGCCAGCAAGCACGCGGTGACCGGGATGGCACGTGCGTTCGCCGCCGAGTTGGGTATGCATTCGATCCGGGTCAACAGTGTGCACCCCGGTCCAGTCAACACTGCAATGGGCGGCGGCGACATGGTCGGCGCCTTAGCAAACTTTACCGAGACCAGTCCGCACTTGGCGAACACCCTCACACCGTTTCTGCCGAATTGGGTTGCCGAGCCCGAGGATATCGCCGATGCGGTGTGTTGGCTGGCCAGCGAGGAATCGCGAAACATCACCGCGGCAGCGATTCCGATCGATCAAGGTTCCACGCAATACTGATTCGCGTCTATGACAGCGGCGCTTCGCCTGACGCATATTCGTCGACAAGATCTAATGTGCCGAGGTCCCGGATCGCCTGGCAGCCGCGGGCCAACATGGTGAGCACCATGTCGTCTCCGCGGTCGGTGGCAGTGGCAAACGCGAATCCCAACGCCGAGATCAACAGAGCTTGGATCATGCCGAGTCGGTAATCACGCCAACAGGTTTCGCGGTCATAGCCGGTGACGCCGTAGTCCGCAAGGGCTCGGTGGTATTCATCGACAAGGTCGTGTTCGATCGATGCACGCAGCTCTGGCTTGAGGCTGGTCGCGGTGAAGTACGCGAGGTCGCGTGCGGGCAGGCCTACTCCCAGCGTCTGCCAATCCACCACCGTCACGGCGGCGGCATCGGGAGAGAACAACAAATTGTCGAGCCGGTAGTCGCCGTGCAACAGCGCGAACCGGTCCCGCTCGGCGAGCAACCAGGGCGTCACCAAATCCATTGCAGTGGTGAAGGTTTCCCGATCGGCTGCGCTCATTCGGTCACCGAGCTTGTCCAAGGTAATCTCGGCACTCATTCGCGCCACCTCGCCCAGACCCCCGGCCGCCGCTTCGTCCGGTCGGGCGAAGGCGATCCCGGGGAAGTCCAGCCAGATGGGATCACACCAACTGGGTCCGTGCAGTCCGGCTAATGCCGTCACGACCAGTCGCGCTTCGCGCTCACCGCAACCTGCGATCTGATCGCCTTGCACCGCCGGAGCCTGATCGGCCAGCAGCAGCGCGTAGTCCAGCGCGTCCTCGCTGATCTCGCAATAGAAACATTGCGGGATGGGCACCCGCACCCGATCGGCCACCCCGGTGTAGAACGCGCACTCGCTGCGGTAGCCGATGGCCACCCGGTCACGCACGGTGTCGTCCTGCGCGGGCAGTTTGATCACGAAGGTGTCGGGGAGGCTGCCCGCATCACCGGCGTACGTCGCCGAGACCCGATATGTCGCTCCGGTCTGCCCGGTACCGATGGCGGTCACGTCGACGCCGGACAACCTCACAGTCGTGCCGCGATTGCTCAGGACGGTGGAGAGCCACTCGACGGTGATGTCGCCCGGGTATCGGGGAATCGACATGGCGATGCTCGCCCCTTTCGCTGGCTCGACTGACTGGACAACTGTAAGGCATTCGGCATCGGTTGCGGCTGTCTTAATCCGGATTGAACTCTCGGCGCGATTGCCTCAGCTGTCCCGACTAACGCAGGGTATGCGCGGGCATCGACGACGTTGTCAGCACCCGTATTTGGTTCAATCCCGAGAGTCGGCGTCCATCGTCTCACCGCACGTAAATGCCCTAATACCCCCCGTCGCGCGTCTGGCCTGTCCTAAACTCGCTCCACCTATCTCGCTGCAGGGGTGATCACGATGAAGATGAATGCCGCGGTTCTGTGGGAGTTCAACGCGGAATGGAGTGTCGAAGAACTGGACCTTGACGGTCCGCAGGACGGCGAGGTACTGGTGTCCTTCGAGGCTGCCGGGCTCTGCCACTCAGATCATCACGTCCGCACCGGCGACCTTCCCGTGCCGCTGCCCATAGTCGGTGGCCACGAAGGGGCTGGCGTCGTGCAGGAAGTCGGCCCTGGCGTCAGGGACGTGCAGGTCGGCGACCATGTGGTGGCGTCTTTTCTTCCGGCATGCGGGCGCTGCCGTTGGTGTGCAAGCGGCCATCAGAATCTGTGCGACCAGGGCGCGTTGCTACTGAGCGGCGCCCAACTCGATGGGACGTATCGACGTCGGTCCCGGGACCGCGATGTGGGCGCCGCATGCTTTTTGGGCACTTTCGCCCAGTACGGCACCGTGCCGGACAGCTCGATCGTCAAGATCGACGATGACATTCCGCTCTCGCGTGCCTGCCTGCTTGGCTGCGGGGTCACCACCGGGTGGGGATCGGCGGTCAACACCGCCAAGGTGAGCCCGGGCGACACCGTCGTGGTGATCGGCTGCGGCGGCATCGGTAGCGGCGCCATCCAGGGTGCGCGGCTGGCCGGGGCGGAAAAGATTGTGGTGGTCGATATCGCAGATAGCAAACGCGACAAGGCCTTTGTATTCGGAGCAACTCATTTCGCCACTTCTATGGCTGAGGCCACCGCTTTGGTCGGCGACTTGACGCATGGTGTGATGGCCGACTCGGCCGTGCTGACTGTTGGGGTTGCCGAGGGCCACATGATCGGTGAGGCGCTGGACATCGTCCGCAAGGGCGGCGCCGTGGTGCTGACGGCGTTGGCATCGATCACCGACGTGACGCCGACCCTCCCGATGGCGATGTTCACACTGTTTCAAAAACGGCTGCTGGGCAGTCTTTACGGCGAGGCCAACCCGCGCGCCGATATTCATCGACTGCTCAGCCTCTACCGCGAGGGCAAGCTTTTGCTCGACGAGACGGTGACCGCCGAGTACAAACTCAACGACATCAACGAGGCCTACGACGATATGTTGGCGGGCCGCAACATTCGCGGCGTCATCATCCACGACCATTGAGTCGCATGGCCCGGCGCCCAGCCGAGCGCCGTTGACGGCCGAGTTGTCTCCGAATGGAAGCGCGGCTCGTCAGGTAGACAGTCGACGACGCAAAACCGTCGACCCCGGCCCGGCGAGCGCGTCAAGCGACGCGGTGCGCCCGCAGACGCTCATCATCAGAGCTGCCACCGGCCCAGTAACCTCGACTCCGTCGCGCCAGGACCGACTTACATCAATGGCGGACAACCGAATTCCGCGAAGTCGGCTCAACGGTACGAAGCCGATCGGCCAGCGGCCGGTGAGAAAGTCCATCGCCGACACGGTGCGCTGGATATCGGGCTCAAACGGCAGGCCGAGCGGAATCCGGACATCGCCGCTGTGCACCAAGATGTCTGCCAGCGGACCCCGTGGGCCGAACACCGGTGACGAGATCGGGCGATCAGCGTGCTCACGGAGAGCTGCGACGATCTCGGCCATCGGTGCCTGCGCCCGGCGTCGCGCCAGTTTGTCGATCCCGCGACTCAGGCTCCCACACCGGACCGCCATCTGAAGAAACCCCGGCATCCCATCGAGCACGGTGCTCACCACGTGCGCGGCCACCGTCTTGACATCCCAGCCCATGCACAGGCTCGGCGTCGCGAGCTGCGCATCGTCGAGGTCGTTGATCAGACTCGCGAACTGACGTCGCTGGTCTGCGACCGCGGCGTAAACGAACTGATCATCGGCACCGACCACAGCTACTCCTCGCTCACCGGGGTCCAGATGTGGGTGGAGTGCGACCGACCGCGTAGCACCGTCTCGCGGTCCGACACCCAATGCCCGCGCTCCGCTGTGTCGACGCGCTCGATCGCGGCAGCCGAACACCCGATCCGTTGGTCCAGCGTTTTGGCGAAGTCGGCCAGTCGCGCGGCCTCGTTGACTGCATCGCCGACAACGGTGTACTCGTAACGCTTTTCGGCGCCGATGTTTCCGGCGAACACCGGCCCTGCCGAGACGCCGATCCCGAAGTCGACCATCGGTAGCCGACGCAGTTGATCGCGTAGCCTGCGGGCGGTCGCCAACGCCGCCGATGCCGCTCCGTCCAAAGCCAGCGGGGCCCCGAAGACCGCCAGCGCGGCGTCACCCTGGAATTTGTTGATCAGCCCGTGGTGGTCGTCCACGGCGCTGACGACGATGCGGAAAAAATCGTTGAGTACCTGAGCCACCTCTTGCGGCGGCCTACTGGCCGTCAAGGTCGTCGAGCCGACCAGGTCGATGAAAAGGATTGCCGCCTCTCGGACATCACCGGACAGCAAGGTGCCCTCTTCGATCGCACGGCGGGCCACGTCGGCCCCGACATGGCGGCCGAACAGGTCCCGTAGCCGGTCGCGTTCGCCGATTCCGGCGACCATGCGATTGAATCCGTGCTGTAGGCGGCCGATTTCAGACTTTTCGTAGACGCCGACGAAGGTGTCGATCCTGCCTCGCTCGACCTTGGCCATCGCGTCGACGACCTCGCGCACCGGATCCGATATCGATCGAGAAGTCATGATCATCACCGGAAGCCCGATCAGAATTGCGACAAGCGTCACCACCAGGATGGGCATCTCGACCGACCCGGTCTTCTGAATGATCCAGCCGTTCGAGCGACTCAACACCAGGCCGGCGATCGCCAACGATGGCAGACCGCTTCCCAGTAGCCACATACCCACAAGTCGGGTGATCACGCTGGGCGCGACCACCAGGCCTTCCGAACCCTGCGTGGCCGCCAACATGATTGGCCGCAGGGATCGCTGGGTGAGTAACAGGCTGAGGCTTGCTGCCGCGCTCCCGCCGAACACGACCGCCAACAGGGTCGGGACCCAAAGGGGCGCAAGGCCGTCGAGATTCAACACGAGGTAGGTGATGCCGCTGACCGCCCACACCACCGCCAAGATCATCGACTGCCGTGTGAGGATGCGCATGGCCGATCGCCGCTGCTCGGGATTCGGCTGTTGTTGAGTAACGAACCACCGCAGCACCGGAACGAGATTCGCGACACCGCCGGCCGCGACGGCAACGGTCCCGAGCGCAACGATGACCCCCGCGGTGATCAGGCTGGTCGGAGCGAAATACGCCCTGGTGTTATCGGCGAACTGACCGTGCAGCGGGATGACGATCGCAGCGGCATCGGCGGTGCCGATCAGGTGACCGCAGGCGAGACCGGCCGCATAGCGCATCGCCATCTTGCGGCCGGTCGCCCGCTGCTGCGCTTGTCCGGCGTCGGTCACGGGACAAAGGTAGCCCGCTGACAGGCTGAATTGCCGCAGGTCGTCAGCCCGCGGGGTACCCCACGGATTTGACCTCGGTGTACTGGTCGAAACCGGCCACACCGTTCTGACGGCCGACGCCGCTGTCCTTGTATCCACCGAACGGCGTATCGGCGCCGTAGGGCGCGCCGCCGTTGACGCCGATGAAGCCGGCCCTGATCCGACGAGCCACGGCCAGCGAATGCTCCAGCGAGCCCGACATCACGTTGCCGGCCAGACCGTATGGGCTGTCGTTGGCGATCCGGATCGCATCTTCCTCGTCGTCGAACGGGATGACCGACAGCACCGGACCGAAGATCTCTTCCTGGGCGATGGTCATCTTGTTGTCGACATCGGTGAAAAGCGTTGGCCGGACGAAATATCCCTTGTCGAAACCGGTTTCCGCACCGGGCCCGCCGACCAGCGCGGTGGCACCTTCCTCGACGCCCTTCTTGATGTAGCCCGTTACCCGGTCGAACTGTCGCTGCGAAATCACCGGCCCACACAGGGTGCCGGGGTCCTGCGGGTCTCCGCAGGTGACGTTCTCGTAGATGCTCTTCAGGATCGCCACACCCTCCTCGTAGCGAGACCGCGGCAGCAGCATCCGGGTCGGGTTGGCGCAACCCTGCCCCGCGTGCATACAGGGGGCGATGCCGATCGCACAGGCCAACCCGAAGTCGGCGTCCTCCAAGACGATGGTGGCCGACTTGCCGCCGAGTTCGAGGAACAGCCGCTTCATGGTGGCTGCGCCTTTTTCCATGATCCGCTTGCCGACCACCGTCGACCCGGTGAACGAGATCAGGTCGACCTTGGGCGACAGCGTAAGCTCCTCGCCCACAAAGTGATCCGACGCGGTGACGACGTTGACGACACCGGCGGGGATATCGGTCTTTTCGGCGATGAGCCGACCCAGCCGAGTCGCGTTGAACGGAGTATTCGGCGCCGGCTTGAGCACGACGGTGTTGCCGGTGCCCAGCGCCTGCCCCAGCTTGTTGATCGTCACCTCGAACGGGAAGTTCCACGGCACAATGGCACCGACCACACCCACCGGCTCCCGCCAGACCTTGACGGAGGTGTTCGCGCCGGTCAGGCTGATCACCCGGTCGCCGAGATCGGTTTCCCAGGCGTACTCGTCGATCAGCCTGGCCGGGTACTTCAGGCCGTCGGCCAGCGGGGCGTCCAGCTGTGGGCCGAATGTGATGGCGCGGGGGGAGCCAACTTCGAGGATGAGCTCCTCGCGCAGCTCCTCTTTCTCCGATTCGATCGCGTCGTGCAGCTGCAACAAGCAGCGCTTGCGCAGCTCTTTGTTGGTGGACCAGTCGGTCTCGTCGAAGGCGCGGCGGGCGGCGTCGATGGCCCGGTGCATGTCCTCTGTCGACGCGTCGGCGACTTCCCCGAGCGACTCCTCGGTGGCCGGGTTGATGTTGGTGAAGGTGCCGGCCTGGCCGTCGACCAACTTGCCGTCGATCATCATCTTCGGCTCGAAGCGGACCTTTACAGTGTCAGTCATGTTTGTTGCGCTTTCGTAGTTGGGACGCTGAGCAGAGCGCCAGGACGCACGATACTATGGGAAGCCTTACCGGAAGATAGCCGGTTGGCAACCCTCCGACGGAGTTCGACCCATCCTCGATGTTGTTGACCAAATATCTGTTCCACCGTAGAGTTCGCCATTGCCCGTAGTCAATCGCCCCGAAGCCAACAGGAAACGTGGATTTCTCATACCCACCAGAGGTGGAACAGGTCCGCAAAGAGTTGCGCGCGTGGCTGGCCGCGAACCTGACCGACGACGTCATCGCCGCGAACCGCGGGCGAGGTAGGGACGAAGCGGCATTTCAGACCCTTCGGGCATGGAACGCGACGATGGCCGACGCCGGCTGGGCCGCACTCTCCTGGCCGCAGGAGTATGGCGGCCGCGGGGCGGGCGTCCTCGAGCAGCTGGTCTGCGCCGAGGAGACCACCCGCGCACGGGTGCCGATCCACCTCAATGTGATCGGGATGAACAACATCGCCCCGGCGATCATGCAGCACGGAACCGAAGCGCAGAAGCGCACTCTGCTCCCCCGGATGATGCGCGCCGACGACATCTGGTGTCAGGGAATGTCGGAACCCGAAGCCGGCTCCGATCTCGCCTCGCTGCGCACCCGCGCGGTGCGCGACGGCGATCACTTCGTCGTCAACGGCCAGAAGATCTGGACCTCCCTGGGGCACCGGGCCAAGTGGTGCCAGCTGTACGTGCGCACCGACCCGGACGCGCCGAAGCACAAGGGCATCTCATGCCTGATTCTCGACATGTCGTTGCCGGGCATCGAAGTTCGGCCGCTTGTCACACTGAGCGGCGATGCGGATTTCGCGGAAGTGTTCTTCAACGACGTGCGGGTACCTGCGGATGCCCTGCTCGGTCCCGAGAACGGCGGCTGGCAGATCGCCACCACGACGCTGAGTCACGAACGAGCCGGGGCCGCACGGCTCTACACCGAGATGCAGGTGCGGCTGGCGGAATTGGTCACCGATCTCGCGGACGTACAAATCGGCAACCGGCCCGTGCTCGAAGACCCGACGACGCTGCGACGTCTGGGCGAAATCGCTTTGCGCATCAAATATCTCGAGGTGCTGTGCCAACGGTCGATCTCCGCGATCCTGCACGGCGGCGACGCGTTCGGGTCGGCAAGCCTCGCCAAGACGATCTGGGGTGAGGTCGGGCAGAGTATCGCCGCGTTGGCCTTCGACCTGCTCGGAACGCACCCCGACGGCCGTCGCTGGGCCGACTACCGCCTGACGTCGCGCTCGCTGACCATCGCCGGCGGAACGACGCAGATCAACAAGAACATCACCGCCCAGCGCATTCTTGGGTTGCCGCGCTCATGAATTTAGAGCTGACCGACGAGCAGGTCGCACTGCGCGACACCGTGCGAAGCTTTCTCGCCGAAAGGGCCTCCATCGCTGAGCATGTCCGCCCGATGCTCGACGACGCGACCGGTACCACCGAGGCGGTCTGGCGGGGGCTTGCCGACTTGGGCACCACCGGCCTGCTGGTGCCCTCGGAATACGACGGCGCCGGCATGACGATGGTCGAGGCCGGCATCGTGCTCGAAGAACTCGGCGCCGGGCTACATCCCGGGCCGTGGCTGTCCACGGCCGTCGCCGCGACCCGCGCGCTGACGCGATTCGAGGTGGACGCCAGCGTGGCGGCCCCACTTTTCACCGGGATCGCGGACGGTTCCATGACCGTAGCGGTGGGCCCGCTGGACGGTGATCGCCCGAGCGCGGTCCCAAGCGGCGACGGTGTTGTGTTGGACGGCGAGGTCGACAGCGTGTGGGATGTCGCCGCCGCCGACCTGATCCTCGTGCTCGCCGACGATCTAGACGGCACAGGCCTTTTCGCGGTCCAGACGTCGGCACCCGGCATCGACATCACCCCGCAAACCGGAATCGACCAGACCCGCAAGCGATTTCGTCTACGGCTCAACGAGACGCCCGCGCAACGTTTGAGTACCGCGCCTCCCGACTCCGTCGAGGCGCTGGTCGATGACGTGACGATCGCCTGGGCCGCTGACGCGCTCGGCGCGGCACGGGCAATCCTGAACCTCGTCGTCGAATACGCCAAAGTACGGCGCCAATTCGGCCAGCCGATCGGCGCCTTCCAGGCCGTCCAGCACCTGTGCGTCGACATGTACGAGACAGTCGAGCTCGGCCGCAGCGGCGTGATCCACGCCTTGTGGGCCGCCGACGCCGGTAGTCGCGCGGAACGGCATTCGGCCGCGTTGCGTACCAAGGCGTTCGCCGGCCGGCTGGCCGCCGTCGGTGATACGGCTATACAGGTCTTCGGCGGTATTGGCTACACCTGGGAGCACGACGCTCACCTGTACCTCAAGCGCCTGCTGAGTTGGAGCGCGTTTCTCGACGGACCGGACCAGTGCCTCGTGCAGATCGGCGCGCAGTTCGCCGAGTCCGTACTTCACTGAAATCCAGTGACACCGCGCTAATACCGTTCAACCTGCGCAATTGACGCTCAGCAACCTGGTAGCGTTAAACCAAATATTGGGTCAAGGATCGCGCGGGACCGGCCTGTGGAGGTGTCGTGGGGCTTCAGCAACCATCCGAGGCTGGAGCAACTTCGAGCTCTGCGCGCCTAGACTTGCCCGATGCCGATTCGTTGGTCGGGTCCGAGCGAACCGGACGTTCTCGCATGACGCCGCGGGGACGGGGTGCCGCAAAACGCGTCCCCGGCTTGGCGAACGACCGCGGCGGCTCTTATGACGACGGCACCCGTCGCACCGAAATCTTGCACACCGCTGCATCGTTGATCGCCTCCTCGGGCCTGCGAACGTCCCTGCAAGAGATCGCCGATGCCGCGGGCATATTGCCGGGAAGCCTTTATCACCACTTTGAATCGAAGGAAGCGATCCTTGTCGAGCTGGTCAGGCGGTACTACGCCGACCTAGATCGCATCGGCGAAATCGCTCACGAGAAATTGGACCAAGCCGACCCGCGCTCCGTCGCCGACAAGATCGTCGAATTAGGCTCCGCGATCGCGCGCTGCGCGGTACAGCACCGCGCCGCCCTGCAGATGTCGTTTTACGAGGCCCCGAGCGCAAATCCGGAACTCGTCGAACTCCTCCAAAACCCGCCGACCGCGGTGCAGCAGGCGATGCTGCAAACGCTG
>DATDLZ010000200.1:0-2165 GCA_036519055.1 Mycobacterium sp. | reverse complement strand
TCTGATTAACCAGGTCAAGTCCCTAGACATGGATCAGGTGCGCGCGAAGATCGCCGCCCGCAAGGCTGCGCCGCGCCCTAAACCTGAATCCACTGATGGACTGACGTCGGTCTGGCTCGGTTACCGGTGATCTTGATTGTTGGTTTGTGGGCGTGAGGTTTCTGCTGGTCTGCCCAGCCTTTCCTGTTTGATCGGGTTGGGCCTTTTGGCGGGATGGTCAGGATGTCGCGGGGCGTGGTGGGGAGTGTCCGATGGTATTGCGCCACAATTGAAGCCACGCGTCTGCCCAGGGCCAGTGGGTGGGTAGGTGTAGGACGGGCCGGCGTTGTGGGCGGGCCAGGCGGGCGGGGATGTTGACGATTTTGCGCCGCAGGGTGGCCCCGCGCGCCGCGGCGTGCCGCGGCCCGGCCAGTGTCGCGGCGGCGCGCAGCAGGTTGTGGGCGATCGCCGCGCACAGGATCCAGGCCGAGTTCGCGCCGAAGCGCCCCGAGGGCATGTGGGCTAGCGGACCGTCGATCAGATCGGCGAAGACGGTCTCGATGATGGCGTGGCGGCGGTGGGTGATGTCGGCGGCGGTGACCGGTTCGGTGGAGTCGGTGAAAAACGGGTGATAACGCCATACCGGGAACAGTGCGTCGGGGTAGCGGGCGTCCTTGACGCGGCGCACGATCAACCGCGCGGTCACTGGTTGACGGGTGGACGCGAAAGCCGTGTAAGCGATTTCGGCGACCTCGGCGTCAGAGATCCAGGCGCCGGTGTCGGGGTCACGGACTGCGCCCGGGTAACGCACGGGAGTCCATGCGTCTTGGTCGATTGCGTCGATCGCCGCAGCTACCGCTGGGTTCTTGGTCAGTACCAGCGAGAATCGAGCACCGGCGCGGCGACACGCGGCCACCACCGCAGCGGTGCCGTAAGCCGAGTCGCCGCGCACCAGGATCTGCCCGGTGACCCCGGCGGCCCGCGCGGTGGCGATGGCCTGAGCCACCATCCGGGCCGCACCCTTACCCGAGCCCGACTTGCCCGCGCGCAACCGCATCCCGGCGATCACCGGTGCAGCGGACTCGGTGCTGATCGTGGTGACCAACGGGGACAGCCCCTTGCGCAGCACCTGCTTACCGGCGATCTTGGTGTGCCCGAAGCTGGCGCCCTGTTTGGCGTGTCCGTAGACCGGGCGCAGCAGTGAGTCGATGTCGACGAAAGCGCGCACGCCAGCGCCGGGCAGCAGATCGGCTCGCGCACACAGCACCCCCAGATGCCCGCGCAGCACCGATTCCAACTGGCGGGCATGCCCGAAACTGAACTCCCGCAACAAAGTTCCGATCGTCGAGGGCGCGTACACGTCGTCGAACAGGGTCTTCATGCCTCCCGAGCGCACCACGTCGACGTCGTTGATGCTGTCCGCGCCGGCGCACATTCCCCCGATCAGGGTCGCCAGCTTCGGGGCCGGATTGGCTGACCCCGACTTGATTCTCGTCTCGGCGATGTGCACCTTCTCGCCAAGAAGCTCGGCCAGACCGGTCTGCTCAGCCAGTGTCATCACCGGGACCAGCCCGGCACACGACACGAGGTTGTCGTCGTCGAACACCGCCGAATCAGCCATGAAGTTGTGCGACACTTGCACCGGAAGTGCCTTTCGTGAGCGGGTCAGATTGTTGTGTGGAAACTCCAATCATCCCAGCTCAGAAGGCACTTTCCTCATATCAACACACGCACACCCCGTCAATCGATCCGTGGATCGAGGCTTAGTGGGGTCGTCATCGATGGAGGGGGTCGGTCCGGCCGCGTCGGTGGTGACGTGGTCTTGAGCGATCTTTCCGACCAGGGCGTGGCTGACGAAGATGTGGTCGATCAGTTCCTTGCGTCCCCGATAGATGCGGCTGAAGCGTTGGGCTTCGGGGATGCGTGGGGCCAGAGTCCACAGCCGTTGTGCGTCACCTTTGTCGGGGTGGTCAAAGCCGGTGGTGGCGATCTCCGAGCCGGGCGGCCCGTTGAGGATCTGGGTGGTGGCGGCCTCGACCTCGTCGTTTAGATCGCCGAGCACCATCACCGATGCCTCGTGGTCGCTCGTCAGCAGGTCGGTGGCAGCGGCGCGGACGGTGACAGCTTCGGCGGCACGGCGGTATAGGGCGTAGGCACCGAACCGCGCGCGTTCGTCCTCGTCGAGC